>JAGQSO010000007.1 GCA_020439505.1 Acidimicrobiales bacterium | reverse complement strand
CCCCAGTCCCGCTGGGCGTCGAGGTTGCCCAGCCGCAGCTCGTCGGCCTGGCCGAGCTTGATCTTGGCCACGGTGTTGGAGATCTTGCGGGTCACGAACTCCAGGCCCCGTCGGGGTGACTCGTGGTTGAACAAGATCCCCGAACTGGCGTGGAGGTCGTAGCTCTCGCGGTAGTTGATGGTCATCCAGTGGCCGTAGACCTTGGCCACGCCGTAGGGGGATCGGGGGTAGAGAGGGGTCCGCTCGGTCTGGGGGACCTCCTGCACCTTGCCGAACATCTCCGATGAGGACGCCTGGTAGAAGCGGATCTCGGGATCGACCAGGCGGATGGCGTCGAGGATCCGGGTGACGCCCAGGCCGGTGACCTCACCGGTGAGGACCGGCTGGCTGAAGCTGGTCTGCACGAAGGACTGAGCGGCCAGGTTGTACACCTCGGCGGGCCGGTGCTCCTGGAGGATGTGGATCATCGACACCTCGTCGAGCAGATCGCCGGGGACGAAGGTGATCCGGTCCTGGATGTGGGCGATTCGCTCGAAGTTCACGGTCGAGGAGCGGCGCACCATGCCGATCACCTCGTAACCCTTGGCGAGCAGGAGTTCAGCCAGGTAGGAACCGTCCTGGCCGGTGATGCCGGTGATTAGGGCGCGCTTGGTCATGGGTTGGTTGTACAGGACGGTCCCCGCTCTGTCTGCCAACTGGGTTGACACGATCGAGTGCCGTGACCGGCAACCTTTGCGTGGCTCGGGACTCATCGGCGCTGCACGCTGCCCGGTCATTTCGTCCCACCGGCGCGGTTTGGAAGGCTGGGGCCATGGACATGTGGGAACCGACCTGGCCGGGGCGACCGGCCGGACAAGGTTCGCTGGGTCGACGCATCGCCGATCTGCGGGTCGAACGGGGTTGGACCCAGCAGCAGTTGGCGGAACGGCTCGGAATCTCCCGGGTGGCGGTGTCGCACCTGGAAACCGACCTCAACACCCCGGGGGAGCGCACGGTTGCACTCCTGGCCGGGCTGTTCCGCACCGAACCCCACGAGCTGGTGGCGGGAACCTCCTATCCGGCGGCCAAGGCCGACCGACTGCCCTCGGTGGTGGCGCGCTGGACGGAAGGGGAGCACCGCCTGGCGCTGGTCCGCCGCGACCTCTGGTGGTTAGAGCGGTGCGGGGCAGATCTGTCAAAGCGAGAGCGCGATGACCTGATCGTCGCTTGCCAACGCACTCTCGACCAGCTGGCCAGGGTGGCCGGCTATGGCATGGATCCCGACGAGGTCGGGGCGGTCCGTGCCGAGCTGGCGCTCCTTCGAGCGAAGCACTCGACCTGAGGCTCGGTCAATCCTCCGCCAGCGGTGCCGGCTGGTGAGTGGGGGCATCGACCGTCTCGTATGGGGTCAGAGCGGTATCGGTCGAGGGCGGGGTGGGAGCGCCCGACCCGAGATCGACCAGACGCCTGACCTCGGCCCCGTCGAGGGTCTCGTGCTCCAACAGCGAACGGGCGACTAGGTCCAGCCCGTTGCGGTGCTCGGTCAGGACCTCGACGCAGCGCTGTTCGCAGGCCCGCAGGATCCTCTCGGTCTCCTGGTCGATGACCCGGGCGGTGTCGTCGGAGTAGTCCCGGGCGTTGTGCATCAGGTCCTCGCCCAAGAACACCTGGCCCTGGGAGCCCCAGGCCATGGGTCCGATGCGGTCGCTCATGCCCCACTCGCGCACCATCTTGCGGGCTCGTTCGGTGGACACGACAAGGTCGTTGTTGGCGCCGGTCGACACCACGCCGAAGACCAGTCGCTCGGCGATGCGGCCGCCCATGGCCACCACGATCGACTCCTCCAGGTAGTTCTGGTTGTAGGAGTGCTTGTCCTCCTGGGGGAGCTGCTGGGTGACACCCAACGCCATGCCCATGGGGAGGATGGTCACCTTGTGGACCGGATCGGCGGTCTCGAGGACGGTGGCGCACACCGCGTGACCGGCCTCGTGGTAGGCGGTGAGCTCCTTCTCCTTCTCCGAGAGCGCCATCGACTCGCGGCGCTGACCCATCAACACCCGGTCCCGGGCGTACTCGAAGTCGTCGCGGGTGATCATCTCGCCGCCGCGGCGCACGGCGTGGAGGGCGGCCTCGTTGACCAGGTTGGCGAGCTCGGCGCCGCTCATGCCCGGCGTTCCCCGGGCGACCACCACCATGTCCACGTCGGGGCTGATCCGCTTGGACTTGGCGTGGACCCGCAAGATGGCCAACCGTTCTTCGTGTTCGGGCAGCGGCACCACGACCTGGCGGTCGAACCGGCCCGGCCGCAGCAGGGCGGGGTCGAGCACGTCGGGCCGGTTGGTGGCCGCGATCATCACGATGCCTTCGGTGGCTTCGAACCCGTCCATCTCGTTGAGCATCTGGTTGAGGGTCTGCTCGCGCTCGTCGTGACCGCCGCCGAGGCCCGCGCCACGCTTGCGGCCGATGGAGTCGATCTCGTCGATGAAGATGATGGCTCGGCCCATCTTGCGGGCGGTCTGGAACAGGTCGCGGACCCGGCTGGCCCCGACCCCGACGAACATCTCCATGAAGTCAGAACCGCTGACCGAAAGGAACGGGACGCCGGCCTCGCCGGCGACGGCCCGGGCGATGAGGGTCTTGCCGGTCCCGGGAGGGCCGACCAGCAGCACACCCTTGGGGATGCGGGCGCCGATCTGACCGAACTTCTCGGGGTACTTGAGGAAGTCGACCACCTCGCGGATCTCGGTCTTGACCCCCTCGTAGCCGGCCACGTCGGCGAAGGTGGTGCCCGGTCGTTCGGTGGAGTAGGTCTTGGCCCGCGACCGGCCGATCGACATGATGTTGCCCATCTGGCCCGAGGCCCGCCGCTGCATGAAGACGAAGAAGCCCATGATCAGCAGGGGGAAGAACAGGACGGGGAGCCACTGCTCCACGAAACCGGCCTGGGGGGTCTTGGGTTTGAGCACCACGTCGTGCTGGTGCAGGAGGGTGAGATCGGGTTCGGGGAAGGGCTGGAGTCCGGTGGTGCGGAACTCCGATCCGTTCTTGAACTTGCCGGTGATCTTGGCGCTGACGTTGTCGTAGGTGACCTCGGCCACCTTCTCGGCGGTGACCTGGTTCAAGAACTCCGAGTAGCTCAGCTCCTTGCCCTTCTCGGGTGCCTGGTTGAGCAGGATCACGGCCAACAGACCGCAGGCGGCCAGAGCTGCCCACAGGATCCAACGGCTGGTGGCGGGGGGTCGGAGCCCGCCGGGGCCGGAACCTCCCGGACCACCTGAACCCCCCGTGCCCCCGGGCCCGGAGGGACGCCCGGCGCCTTCAGGGCGTCGGGGCGGCGGAGGGGGAGGCGGCGGAGGGGGGCCGTCGGAGGACATGGCCACCATGCTAGGAGGCGGGACCGACAAGCTGACAGGCGGCCCGGCCCATCCGCGCCGCGGCCCGACCTGATGGGTACCCTCGGGCCATGCGTCGCAGCTGTGCACGACCCGGATGTGGTGAGCCGGCGACGGTGACCCTCTCCTATGACTATGGCGGTGCCACCGTGTGGTTGGAGTCGCTGGCGGCCGAAGGTCACCCCATGACCCATGACCTGTGCGAACGGCACGCGGCGCGCACCAATCCGCCCCGAGGTTGGCATCTGGTGGACCGCCGGGCCATGGGGGGACCGTTGTTGTTCGAGGCTCCGCTGGCGTCATGACCCGCGACCGGCCCCGGCGGGGGTGTCGGTAGGATCCCCCCTTCATGACCGCGGCCGACCAACCATCCGCGCCCGGGGTCGTCCCACCTCGTTGGGGTTTGGGCGACGCGGCGGGAGGATGGCTGATCGCGTATTCGGCGGCCTCGCTGTGGGGTGTGGCCATTTTCAGCGCCTTGGGCTACACGTCCGAGCAGATCGCCGCCAACGACTTTCCCCTGACCATGGTGGCCTTGAACTATCCGCCCCTGTGGCTCGGTTTCGCCGGCGTTCCGGTGTGGGCGGCACGGGTGAAGGGCAACGGGTGGGTCACCGACTTCCGGGCCCGCTGGAAGTGGAGCGGCCTGGCCCTGGCCTCGCTGGCGGGTCTGGTGACCCAGCTGGTGGTGGTTCCACTGGTGTCGGCACCCATGGTGTGGCTCACCGGGGCCGATACCGAGGAGCTCGGCCGCCCGGCCCGGGAACTGGCCGACAAGGCCACCAGCCCTGGTGGGGTGGCGCTTTTCATCCTGGTGGTGGTGATCGGAGCCCCGATCGCCGAGGAGCTGTTCTTCCGCGGTCTGTTGCTGAGGGCGTTCGAGAAACGGTTCGGTCTCCGATGGGCGGTGGCCGCTTCTTCGGTCGTGTTCGGCGCCACCCACTTCCAGTTCCTACAGTTCCCTGCACTCACAGTTGCCGGACTGGTATTCGCACTGCTCGTGGTGCGTTACGACAACCTGTGGGCGGGAGTGGTGGGTCACATGGCATTCAACCTGGTCACCGTGGTGACGCTCATATGGCTGACGTGACCGCGTCCGCCGGAACCGACGATCCCGGGGAGTCGGGGGCCGAGCCCGAGGGGCTCCCGATGTCGCTGGGGGCACGGTGGAGCAGGTTCTCGGCGCGCATCGAGGAGGACCCCGCCCGCCTGGTGGAGTCGTTGGTCTCGGTGGCTTCGGTGGTGCTGGCGACGGCGCTGGTGCTGCGAACCCTGAACATGGAGTTGGTCTGGTCTGACACCACTCCCACCGGTGGAGACATGGGCGCCCACGTGTGGGGCCCCCGCTACCTGCTCGATCACCTGATCCCGCAGGGACGCCTGTCGGGTTGGACGCCGGACTGGTACAACGGCTTCCCCGCCTACCAGTTCTACATGGTGGTCCCGTCCCTGCTGATCGTGGCCCTGCACGTGGGGCTGGCCTGGTACGGCGCGGTCGCCGTGGCGATGATCGGGACCACCGCCACCGCCCACGCCTACCTGAGGCCCCGGTTCCACCGGTATCGCCACCTGATCTTGGGTGTCGCCGTGACGTCGATGGTCCTGGCGACATCTCTGCCCTACAACCGTGCGTTCAAGCTGGTCACCGTGGCCGGTTTGGTCGGTCTGCCCTTGGCCTGCTGGGCCTTCGCCAAGCTGGCCGATCTGCCGTTCCCCGCCCCTCCGCTGGCGGCGGGGGCGGCGCTGCTGTTCATCTACAACCGCGAACCGCTGTACGCCGACACCGGCAACATCATCGGGGGGAACTTCCACTCCACCATGGCGGGGGAGTTCGCCTTCTCGGTCAGCCTGACCGTCTCGGTGCTCTACCTGGGGGTGGCGGCCCGGGGCCTCAAGACCGGTCGGCACCGGGCGCTGGCCGCCGCGCTGTTCGCCCTGGCCGGCCTGTGCCACCTCATTCCCGCCTTCTTCGTGCTGGCCTGTACGGCGGCGCTTTTGATCGTTCATCCCGACCGGGAGAGGTTCCGTTGGCTGGCCACCATGGTGCCGGTCGCCGGGTTGCTCACCGCGTTCTGGGTGGTTCCCTTCGCCTGGCGCAGCCATTACGTGAACGACATGGGGTGGGAGCGGCTCCCGATCCCCTTCGCCGAGACCACCAAGGATGGCCTCAAGATGGCGGGTGACCAGGGGTCGGTCTGGTACTACCTCGTGCCCCCCGGGCTCCGGTGGCTGATGGTCGTCGGTGTGATCGGGGCGGTCCTGTCCTTCGTGCGCCGTTACTCGGTGGGCATGGTCCTGGCCATGGCCTGGGCTGCGGTTTGGGGGGCATTCGCCTTCATGCCCCAGGCCCGGTTGTGGAACGCCCGGTTGTTGCCGTTCATGTACCTGTCGGTGGCGTTGTTGGCGGCGATCGGGACGGCCGAGGTGATCCGTCTACTCGGAATTGCCGGGAGCGGTAAGCCCACCCGTCCGCTGCGGACCATCACCGTCCCCATGGCGGTGCTGGCCCTGCTCGGCGTGCTGATCTACTCGGCGCTACCCCTGTCAGGCGTGTTGGAGGGGACCAAGGTTCTCGGGGTGCAGCTGGTGCACCGCAAGGTGATCGACGACGGCAAGGTCAGATCCAGCATCGGGCCCCTGTCGACGACGTCGTCCAACCCGGTCGGGGGGTGGGCGGCCTGGAACTACTCGGGCTTGGAAGCCAAGACCGCGTCGCCCCAGGGCTGTGACGAGCCCGGCAGCGAGACGCCCTGCAAATCGGGCGGTTGGCCCGAGTACCGAGACTTGATGGCCACCATGGCCGACCTGGGCGCCGATCCCGAGTTCGGTTGCGGACGGGCGCTGTGGGAGTACACCAAGGACATCGTCGAGGGCTACGGCACCCCGATGGCCCCGATGCTTCTGCCGTACTGGACCGACGGCTGCATCGGCAGCCAGGAGGGCCTCTACTTCGAGTCGTCACCCACCGTTCCCCACCATTTCTTGATGCAGGCTGAGCTGTCGACGGGACCGTCCCAACCCCAACGGGGAATGACCTACCCGCCCTTCGACATCGATGCCGGGGTTCGCCACCTCCAGATGCTCGGGGTCCGTTACTACCTGGCCTCCTCGCCCGGGGCGGTGGCCGCCGCGGCGGGTCACCCCGACCTCACCGAGGTGGCGGTCAGCGGGCCGTGGCACGTGTACCTGGTGGCGGGATCAGAGACGGTCTCACCGCTGGAGAACGAACCGGTGGTGGCCGGGGGTATCGATGAGAGCCAGCACGGATGGCTTCCCACCGCGGCGGCGTGGATGCTCGACGCCGAGTCGCTCGACGTGCCGATCGCCGAGAGCGGACCCGAGACCTGGAAGCGGGTCACCGCCCGTCCGATCCCCGAGGACCTGCGAGGCCCGGTCGGTTGGGTTCGCCAGCAACTCGGTCTCACCGGAACCATTGACCGCGTCCCTGACCTGCCCCGGACCCCGCTGCCCGCCGTCGAGGTCACCGACATCGTCCAGGGTCGCAGCTCCATCTCCTTCCGGGTGTCGCGCCCGGGGGTACCAATTTTGGTGAAAACCTCGTACTTCCCCAACTGGGTGGCCCGGGGGGCCGACGGCCCGTTCCGGGTGACCCCGAACCTGATGGTGGTGGTGCCGACCGGTACCGAGGTGACCATCGACTACACCCGGACCCCGGTCGACCTGGCGGCGGCCGCCATGTCCCTGCTCGGTCTGGCCGGCCTGGTGGTGCTGGCCCGGCGCCCACCGGTGGCGGTCGACCCTTGGAATGCCGGGCGGATGTCGTTGTGGCTGGACGACCTGCTGTCCCTGCCCGAGGACGGCCCCGACGACGGCCCCGAGGACGGTGTCGAGGACTTCACCCCGAGCGACGAGGCCGGAACCGAAGCCGATCAGGGCGAAGAACCGGACCCCGAGACCGCTCCGCTCCCGGCCTCGGAGCCGACCACCTCGGTCCAGGCCGACGACGAGATCTGGAGCGTGTGAGGTGTCGCGCTCGGAACCGACCCGTCGACCGCCGGCCCCCGGTGAACGCCGCCTGTCGGTGATCGTTCCCGCCTACCACGAGGGGGAGCACATCGCCGCGGCGATCGAGCGGATTCGCCGAGAACTGGCCCCCCACGTCGATGCCGACGATCTCGAGGTGGTGGTGGTGGACGACGGGTCGGGTGACGGCACAGTGGAAGCTGCCGCCCAGGCCGATCTGGTCCTGGCTCACGGCGTCAACCGGGGCAAGGGGGCCGCGGTCCGCACCGGGATGTTGGCGGCCAGGGGAAGGACCCGGGTGTTCACCGACGCCGACCTGTCCTACGCGCCGGCCCAGATCGTCAGGCTGCTCGAAGAGGTGGAGGCGGGTTGGGACGTGGTGGTCGGTAACCGCCATCATCCCGAGACCGCCACCACAGTTCCCACCACCTTGCTGCGCGAGGTCGGCGGGCGGGTGGTCAACGGTGCCACCCGCCTGGTCCTCCACCACCGCCGTGCCGACACCCAGTGCGGGCTCAAGGCCTTCCGCGCCGACGTCGCCGACCTGATCTTCTCCGCCACCCGGATCGACGGATTCGCCTTCGACGTGGAGGTGCTGATGCTGGCCGACCTCCACGACCTGTCGGTGCTGGAGGTACCGGTGGAACTGGAGAACTCCGGGCGGTCGACGGTGAGGGTGGCCCGCGACGCGTCGGTGCTCATGGTCGACCTCCTGCACATGCGGATCGACCTGGCCCGGGGCCGGTACCCGCTCCAGGCCGACTCGCTCGCGGCGCCAGCGGCCGAGCCGTCACCGACGATCAACTAGGGTCCTCGGCGCCATGGCAGAGCTAGACGCCATCTTCAAGGCGTACGACATCAGGGGTACCTACCCCGACCAGATCGACGCCCCCACGTGCCGTTCAATCGGTGCCGCCTTCGCCCGGTTCGCGCTGGACGAGGGGGGTCCGGTGGCCGAGATCCTGGTGGCCCGGGACATGAGACCGTCGGGGGTTGAACTGGTGGCCGCCTTCTGTGAGGGCGTCCGGTCTCAGGGCGTCGACGTGGTCGATCTGGGCTTGGCGTCCACCGACCTCGTCTACTTCGCCTCGGGCAGGCGCAACGCCCCCGGCGCGATGTTCACCGCTTCGCACAACCCGGCTCAGTACAACGGGATCAAGTTCTGCCTGGCCGGGGCCCGACCGGTTGGCGTCGACTCGGGGCTCGACGTGGTGCGTCGCCTGGTCGATGACCCTCCGCCCGACGCCGCTGAGCCCGGTACCCGCCGGGAGGTCGATCTGCTCAGCGATTTCGCCGATCACGTCCGGTCCTTCGTGGACGTGTCCAAGTTCCGTCCGCTCAAGGTGGTGGCCGACACCGCCAACGGCATGGGTGGCCTGGTGGTGCCGGCGGTGTTCGAGGCACTTCCCTTCGACCTGGAGGTCCTCTACCCCGAGCTCGACGGCACGTTCCCCAACCATCCCGCCGACCCCATCCAGCCCGAGAACCAGCGGGACCTTTGCGCCCGGGTGCGAGAGGTCGGGGCCGACATCGGGTTCGCCTTCGACGGAGACGCCGACCGGGTTTTCGTGGTCGACGAGAAGGGCCGTGGTCTTTCGGGTTCGGTCACCACCGCCATGGTGGCGGCCGGGGTGCTGGCCAAGGAGCCAGGAGCAACCGTGCTCCACAACCTCATCTGTTCCAAGGTGGTGCCCGAGGTGGTGCGAGAGAACGGCGGTACGCCGGTGCGCACCAAGGTCGGTCACTCCTTCATCAAGGCCGAGATGGCCACCACCGGCGCCGCCTTCGGCGGTGAGCACTCGGCCCACTACTACTTCCGCGACAACTTCAGGGCCGACTCGGGCCTGATCGCCGCCATGCACGTCCTGGAGCTGCTGTGCGCGGCCGACCAGCCGATGTCGGTGCTGCGTGCCCCCTATGACCGCTACGCCGACTCGGGTGAGATCAACACCCAGGTCGCCGATCCTGCCGCGGTGATCGACAGCGTGGCCGCTGCCTTCGCGTCGAGCCACCCCGAGGCCGCCCAGGACCGGCTCGACGGACTGACCGTCGATATGGGGGACTGGTGGTTCAACCTGCGGCCGTCCAACACCGAGCCTTTGCTCCGTCTCAACCTCGAGGCCCGCACCCGCGACGAGTGCGACGCCCGCACCTCCGAACTCCTCCACCTGATCACCAAGGGATGACCAACATGGCCCTGGACCCCAAGCTGCTCGACATCCTCGTGTGCCCCGAGGACCACGGTGCCCTGCTCTACTTCGAGTCCGAGGATCTCCTCTACAACCCCCGGCTCAAGCGTCGCTACGACATCCGGGAGTCGATCCCGGTGATGCTCATCGACGAGGCGACCACGGTGGATGACGCTGAACATGACCGCCTGATGGCCAAGGCCGAGTCCGACGGGGTCCGCTCCACCCTTCCGGAAGGCTGACCGTGTCCGATTCGTTGGGCTTCGCCGATGCGCTGACCGGGCTTCCCGACCAGGTGGAGGCGGCCTTTCGTCGCCTGACCGTGACCGGGCCCCTGCCCGACCACGACAGCATCGCCAACGTCTTGGTCCTCGGAACCGGTGCGGCCGGCTGGGTGGGAGATCTGCTCGCCGCGGTGGCCGGGCCCTTCATGCCGGTTCCGCTCCAGGTCCACAAGGGGTTCTCACCGCCGTCGTTCGTGGATTCGTCGACTCTGGTGGTGGCCATCTCGGCGTCGGGCAATGCCCCCGAGACCGTCTCGGTGGCCACCGAGTGCGTCGAAGCCGGAGGCCAGCTGTTCGCGGTGACCAGCGGCGGAGCCCTGGGCGCGCTGGCCGACAGCGCCGAGGCCCCCACCGTGTTCCTGCCGGTGGCCGAGGGTCCCACCCACGTTCCACCCCGGGCCCGCATCGGGGCGCTGGCCATCCCGGTCTTGTCGGCCTTCGAACGTCTCGGGTTCTACCCCGGTGGGCGGGAGTGGATCGCGGCGGCCATCGCCCAGCTCCGCACCCGGCGGGCCGAACTGGAGGGCACCGACTCGATCGTCAGCTCCTTGGCGGCTGAACTGGCGGGCACCATCCCCCTCATCTACGGCGGCAGCGGGGTCGGGCGGGCTGCGGCCATCCGTTGGAAGGATCAGATCAATCAGAGCGCCAAGTCACCGGCCTGGTGGGGTCTCCTCCCCGACGTGATGCACGCCGAGTTGGCCGGATGGGGCCAGCACGGTGACATCACCCGCCAGATCATGTCCCTGGTGCTGCTTCGCCACGACGAGGAGCCACCCGAGGTCGCCGAACAGTTCGGCGTGATCGAGGAGTGGACTCAAGAGGTGATGGTCGGCATCAACACCGTGCAGGCCCAGGGCGAGGGAAGCCTGGCCCAGCTCCTGGACCTGGTGTACGTAGGCGATCTGGTGTCGCTCGCGCTGGCCGAGCGCTACGGCATCGATCCTGGCCCGACTCCGGTGATCGCCGGGTCCCCGGTGCCCGACGGAACCGACGCCGACTCCAAGGAGATCTGAGATGGCTGGGCTACCCGACGACCTGGTGGCTCTGGCCTCCCGGGTGTCCAACCGTGGCCGCTGGGGCGACGACGACCAGCGCGGCACCCTCAACCTGATCGACGCCGCCGCGGTGCAGCGAGGGGTGGCGGCAGCCCGCCAGGGTCGACCGTTCTCCCTGGCAGTCCCCTTCGACGCCGAGGGCCCCCAGACCGGAGCCATCCCGGGGCGGGAGAACCCGGCTCTGGTGATGAACATGGTGGCGCTGGCCATCACCGGCGACCCTGCTGGGTTCACCACCAGCGACGACAAGATGAGCATGGGCGTCCAGGCCGCCACCCATTGGGACGCGCTCAGCCACGTCGGCTACGGCGGCGAGCTCTACAACGGCAACCCGTCCTCGGTGGTGACCGAAGCCGGTGCCCAGCGGCTCGGAATCGAGAACTTCGGGCCGGTGGTCAGCCGGGGGATCCTCCTCGACATCGCCCGGCTCAAAGGCGTCGACCACTTCGAAGACGGCTACCCGATCACCGCCCAGGACCTGGACGAAGCCCTGGACAGGACCGGCCTCAGCGTGGAGCCCGGCGACATCGTGGTGGTGCGCACCGGGCACATGCACTTCCTGCGTATCGGTGAGCGCGACCGCTACCGCATGATCTGCCCCGGCCTGTCGACCGGCACCATCGAGTGGATGCACCGCCACGACGTCGGGGCCGTGGCGACGGACACCTTCGTGCTGGAGTGCTTCCCGCCCGAGGACCCCGCGGTCATGTTGCCCGTCCACATGATCCAGCTCCGTGACATGGGGCTGGCCCAGGGCCAGATCTGGTTCCTCGACGACCTGGCGGCGGACTGTGACGCCGACGGGCAGTACGACTTCCTGCTCACCGCGTCACCGGTCCCCCTCACCGGCAGCACCGGAGGGATAGTGGTCCCCACCGCGGTCAAGTAGCGCGCCGTTGCTCACCGGCGTTCAGGAGGTGAGCGGTGCCATGATCTCCTCGGCGAAGCGACCCATGCCCTCCAGTTTCTGGGCCAGGCTCAGGTCGAACCCTCCGTAGTACACCCAGGGCATGGTCAACACGTTGGTGACGCCCACCTCCTCGGCCCGGCGGAACTGGTCGACGGTGACGGCGTCGCTGAGCGAGACCACCATGTCGAAATCGCCGTGCCTGTCGGTCTCCTCACGCATGGCGTCGATCCGGGCGATGTAGCCGGCGGCGTCGTCGGTGCTGATGAGGTCCGAGATCCAGCCGTTGTGGCGGGCGGCGCGGCGCAGGGCGGCGTCGGACATTCCCCCCACCAGGATCGGGATCGGGGCGGGAGGGGGAGGAGTCATCTCCAGTCGGGGCACGTCGTAGAACTCGCCGTGGTGTTCGACCCAACCGCCCTGCCACAGGGTGGCCAGCAGTTCGAGCATCTCGTCGGACCGGGCTCCCCGCCGCCGGAACTGCTGGCCGATCAGGTCGAACTCGTCCTCGCACCATCCCATGCCGATCCCCAACGACACCCGCCCACCGGTGAAGATCGACGCCGTGGCCACCGTCTTGGCGGTGGTGAAGGGGTCGCGCATGGGCAACACGTAGACGTTGGTGAAGAACCGGATCCGCTCGGTCACCGCACCCAGGGCGCCGATCGCCACCATCGGATCCACCCACGGATCGAACGACTTCCACCGGCGCTCGCCGTCGGCGGAGTAGGGGTAGGGGGTGCGGAGCTCTTCGATGTTGACCACGTGGTCGGAGACCGCGATGGAGTCATAGCCCAGTCGGTCGGCTTCGCGGGCGATGGCGGGGAGCTCCGAGGGGTCGATCCAGGCGGTGGCGATCGAGAACTTCATGGGGCGTCTCCCATTGATCGGGGGTGGTGAGGGGGCCGGCGGAGCATAGGACGCAGAACGAGAACCTGTTTCAGTTCGGCCCCCGCCCGGGAACTGCCACCGGGTACTAGTCTTGACACCCGGTCCGGCGTCGCCGGCCACGGGCTGAAATGGGTGAGCCAGCGGGCTCCAGCCCTGCTTTCTGTTGAAGCGTCGTCAGCGGCGCATCCCCCGACCAGACCCGTGGAGGTCTCCCGTGCCCACCCTTTCGCCCGACGACTACAAGGTCGCCGATCTCTCCCTGCACGGCTTCGGCCGCAAGGAGATCCAACTTGCCGAGCACGAGATGCCCGGCCTCATGGCCACCCGGGCCGAGTTCGCCGACTCCCAGCCCCTCGCCGGGGCCCGCATCATGGGCTCGCTCCACATGACCGTTCAGACCGCGGTGTTGATCGAGACGCTGGTGGTGCTGGGCGCAGACGTGCGCTGGGTGAGCTGCAACATCTTCTCCACCCAGGACCACGCGGCGGCCGCCGTCGTGATCGGCCCCGAGGGCACCGTCGACAACCCCCAGGGGGTGCCGGTCTACGCCTGGAAGGGCGAGACCCTCGAGGAGTACTGGTGGTGCACCGAGCAGGCCCTCCGCTGGCCCGACGGCGCCGGGCCCAACATGATCCTCGACGACGGCGGTGACGCCACGATGCTGGTCCACAAGGGTCGCGAGTACGAGTTGGCCGGCGTGGTGCCCGAGCCCACCGAGGACGACTCCGAGGAGTGGACCGTGGTGCTCAACCTGCTCAAGGAGAGCGTGGCCAAGGAGCCCACCCGCTGGACCGACGTGGCCGCCGGCATCATGGGTGTCACCGAGGAGACCACCACCGGTGTCCACCGCCTGTACCAGATGTTCGAGGCCGGACAACTGCTGTTCCCGGCCATCAACGTCAACGACTCGGTCACCAAGTCCAAGTTCGACAACCTCTACGGCTGCCGCCACAGCCTCATCGATGGCCTCAACCGGGCCACCGACGTGATGATCGGCGGCAAGGTGGCCTTCGTCGCTGGCTACGGCGATGTGGGCAAGGGTTGCGCCGAGAGCCTTCGGGGCCAGGGCGCCCGTGTGATCGTGGCCGAGGTCGACCCGATCTGCGCCCTCCAGGCCGCCATGGAGGGCTTCCAGGTGGCCCGCCTGGAGGACGTCCTCGACACCGCCGACATCTTCATCACCACCACCGGCAACAAGGCCATCATCTCGGCCGAACACATGTCCCGAATGAAGCACCAGGCGATCGTCGCCAACATCGGCCACTTCGACAACGAGATCGACATGGCCGGCCTGGCCCGGATGTCTGACGTTCGCAAGGTCGAGATCAAGCCCCAGGTACACGAGTTCCAATTCCCCGACGGGCACTCGGTGATCGTTCTGGCCGAGGGTCGCCTCATGAACCTGGGTTGCGCCACCGGCCACCCCAGCTTCGTGATGAGCAACTCGTTCACCAACCAGGCCATCGCCCAGATCGAGCTGTTCACCAAGACCGACCAGTACCCGATCGGCGTGTACACGCTGCCCAAGATCCTCGACGAGAAGGTGGCCCGTCTCCACCTCGACGCCCTCGGCGTTCGCCTCACCGAGCTGACCCTGGACCAGGCCGACTACATCGGCGTCTCGGTCCAGGGTCCGTTCAAGCCCGAGCACTACCGCTACTGAGCGAGCGGGGCGAGCCCCGCTCGTGCCGTTCCGGCAACCTTGGCCGGGCGACCGAGCACTGGTCGTGAACCCAATCTGAGGCCGGGCCTTTGGGCCCGGCCTCTGTCGTTCTCGGGTCCGGGGCCCGGTTCAGGCGATGTCGACCACCATCGATGTGGTCCCGTCGACCACCTGGCTCGGACGTGTTGCCCGCACACCAGGGTCGAGGGGTACCTCCAGGCTCGGTCGGCACCGCCCGACCCTGGGGCGACCCCAGAGCGTCACCTCCACCAGATCGGAGCCGCCGTGGTCGGCTCCCACCTCGACCTCCACGTCGTCCGCGCACTCGGTGGTGACGACCAGGGTGCCCCTCGCCGTCCAATGCGCGTCCTCGATGGCCAGCGCGGTCCTCGGTGCCGGGCCGCCACAGGCGCTGAGCCACGCCGCTGCCGACAGGGCGGCCACGATCGGCAGCGCCACTCGGCGGGTGAACGGTTTGGTGGTCACCGCCTGAGAGTACGGGGCCGGTGGATCAGCGGTGGAGCGGGCGTCGGCTCGACGATCCGGGGCGAAGGTCTAGGGTGCAGCCGCCCCACGGTCACCGTCCCATGGGGTCAGGGGATGTCCGGGCCGGCTCTACCGGTGCCGACTCACATACGACAAGGGGTGAACAGATGGACGAGCTCACGGGCAAGGTCGCGGTCGTGACCGGAGCGGCCTCGGGGATCGGACTGGGTCTGACCCGGGCGTTCCTGGCCGAAGGGATGAAGGTCGTGATGGCCGACATCGAGGAGGCCGCCCTCGACGATGCCGTGGTTGGCCTCGGCCCCGACGCCGAGGTGGTCGGCGTGGTGTGTGACGTCAGCGATCCCGCTCAGGTCGACGGTCTTCGTGACACCGCCCTGCACCACTTCGGCGGGGCACACGTCGTCGTCAACAACGCCGGTGTGTCGACCGGAGGACCGGCGTGGACCCACACCCCCGAAGACTGGGAATGGGTGCTGGGGGTGAACCTGATCGGGGTCGTCAACGGGGTGCGGACCTTCACGCCGTTGTTCATCGACCAGGGCGAAGGCCACATCGTGAACACCGCCTCGATGGCCGGGTTGAGCTCACCCCCGTTCATGAGCGTCTACAACGTGTCCAAGCACGGCGTGGTCACGCTGTCGGAGACCCTGTTCGCCGATCTGGCCATGGTCGGGGCCGACGGTGTCGGCGTATCGGTCCTGTGCCCAGGGTGGGTGAAGACCCGAATCCACGAGGCCTACCGCAACCGGCCCGCCACCTCGACGGCAGAGGCCCAGGCTCCCAGCGATGCCGCGGCCGGCATGACCGACGTGATCGGCGGATTGATCGCCAACGGGCTCGAGCCCGACGACGTGGCTGCCCAGGTGGTCGATGCCATCAAGACCCGCCGCTTCTACGTGATCACCCACCCCGAGTGGATGCCGATGGTCACCGGACGCACCCGTCGGATCGCCGAAGGGGCCGACCCCGGTATCGCCGGGGGCGAGGAGTCGGTGGCGGCCGGGCTCGGTTGACCGGGCGGACCGTTCGGTCGGCCTGACGGCCTTCGGTCCGACCGGGGTCGACAACGCAGGTCGGTTGGATCTGGGCCTCCCCAGGGTTCGTTGTCGGACCTGGTGGTTACGTTCGGTCGATGCTGCTGGCCGTCGCGTGTCCGGGATGTGGGCGGGTGGGGAGCG
Source organism: Acidimicrobiales bacterium (assembly GCA_020439505.1). GTDB lineage: Bacteria > Actinomycetota > Acidimicrobiia > Acidimicrobiales > Iamiaceae > Aquihabitans. Next base: position 14,517 of record JAGQSO010000007.1, on the reverse strand, counting down.
CGCCGTGCGAACGGTGCCTGGCGCAGTTGCGGCCGGCGGCGGAGATTCCCACTCCGGTGGGCATGGTTGGCTGTCGGGCCTTGCTGGCCTACGAGGGTCCGGCCCGTGACCTGGTGGCCCGGATCAAGTTCCGCAACCAGCGGGCGGTACTCGGCTGGTTGGCCCAGGCCATGTCGCCGCTGTGGTGTCCTTCATCGGTCGACGTCGTCACCTGGGCTCCCACGATTCCTGCTCACCGGAGGTCACGGGGCTTCGACCACGCTGAGCTGTTGGCCCGTCGGGTGGCGCGCCAGGGAGGGGTTGCGTGCGTTTCGCTCCTGGCCCGTCGACCCGGGCCAGCCCAGATCGGCCTGGACCGGGACTCGCGATCCCACGGCCCGGCCTTCGTCGCTCGACGGGACCTGACCGGGGCGTCGGTGTTGTTGGTGGACGATGTCGTCACCACCGGGTCGACCATGGCCGCCGCCGCCCAGGTTCTGGTCGGAGCTGGTGCTGCCCGGGTTGTGGGGTTGGCCGCCGCCTACTCACGTTGAGCCCGCGCCACCCCTCAGGCTCGCATCGGGGTCGGTCCAAGACCCGGGCCGGTGGTCGTGTTCCTTCGTTGACAAGGTCACATCGCGGCCGGGCGCAACCGGGGTTCGGGCGGTCTACGCTCCGGTCAGAAGCAGCCGAACCGGAGGTAGCCACGTGCAGGTAACCGTCAGTCGCCGCAACACCGAGGTTCCCGAGAAGCTCCGAACCATGGCCGAGGAGAAGATCGGGCGTCTCTCCCGCTTCCTCGACGGGCTCGATCATGCCGAGGTGCACTTCTGGGAGCACAAGAACCCGCGCATCGCCGACAAGGAGGTGTGCGAGGTGACCATCGAAGGCCGAGGTCACCACGTGAGGTGCAAGGTGCAGGCGGCCGACGGCTATCAGGCGGTGGACAAGGCCTACGACAAGCTCGAGCAGCAGTTGCTCAAACTCAAGACCAAGCTCAACAACCGCCGGCAGGGTGCCCCCAAGGCCCACAAGGGCGTGGGAGCCCTGGGTGCCGCGGTGACCGCGGCCGAGTTGACGGAGGCGACGGCGCCGGTTGTTGCCGAGGAGGCCGAGGAAGTCGCCGACGAGGGTCCCCGTATCGTCAAGTCGAAGCGCTTCGCCATGTTCCCGATGTCGGCCGAGGAAGCCGCCGATCGCATGGACCTGCTCGGTCACGGGTTCTTCTTCTTCACCAACGTCGAGACCAGCCGTGCCGCGGTGGTCTATCGCCGGGATGACGGTGACGTCGGCCTGATCGACGAGGCCGACTGACCGGTCCGCTCAGTTGCCCCTACCCGGGTGCAGTCGTTCGAAGAACGCGGGCGTCAGTCCTCGCCAGCGGGCAGGGGGGCCACGGCGTCCAGATCGTCGACGCTGGGGCAGAGCCAGTACGACCCGGTCTTGGCTCGGGTGAACTCCAGCAGTCGGTCGACGACACCGTCCTCGGCCAGTCCGTAAATGGCGCGCAGTTGCCGGTCGAAGCGGTCCAGGTCCTGGCCGAACGACACGAAGTGGAGGCCCTGGACGGTGGCGTCGGCGAAGGGAACGCTGCGGCGGTACACCACCAGCTCTTCGCCCGCGTCGTCGGCCACTTCGGCGCGGGTGATGTGCGAGTCGGCGGGACGGCGGTCGGCGGGCAGGGCGACGCTGTCGGGCTTGGTTCTGCCCATCACCTTCTCTTGGTCCTCGACGGCGAGCAGGCCGAAGGCGTCCAGGTCGTGTTCGAAACGGAACGTCATGGCGTAGGTGCCGCCCGCTCCCGGCGCGCCTTGGGGGATCAGGGCCTCGGTGGGGGCGTCGTCGGGATCGGGGTTGGCGCTGCCGTCGATGAAGCCGGTCAGGTCCCGGGAGTCGTGGTAGACGAAACACGGTTGGTCCAGCGTGATTTCGGCCACCCCGTCGAGCGCCGCGGTGGCCGCGCTGGCCAGGTCATAGACGGTGTCGGGTCCCGCACCGTGTACCCACAGCCACAGGTCGGCCTGGGTGGAGGGGATCTGGTGGCCGGCCTCGGGGTTGTCATAGCCCGGGAAGTCCCGGAGACCTTCGGGGACCCGGTCGGGGGCCAGTGAGCTCCACAACCGGTGACCGAAAGCGATTACCAGGTGGGTGCCTCCACCGAGGTGTTGGTCGGCGCTGGCCGTTCGGACCTCGACCAGGGCCTGAGCGATCGCGGCTCGGTCGATTCCCGGGCGGACCCGGAACTCGATGTGGTGATGGGCCCTGGTCCCATCGGCGAACACGGCGTGCTGGTGGCGGGCCACGGATCCTCCTCTGTCGGCCTCCGCCACGGTGCGGAGGCGTACCGCTGTGGATCCTAGGTAACCAGCATCAGGGGCCAAGCCCTGCCGAGGTCACCGGTCACGGCACTACACTCGCCAACCTCATGGGTGTATTAGACAAGCTCCTCCGGGTGGGCGAGGGCCGCAAGCTCAAGGCATTGCAGGGCCTCGTCCCCGACATCAACGCGCGCGAGGCCGAGCTTCAGAAGCTCTCGGACTCCGAGCTCCGGGCCCGTACCGGCGAGATGCGCCAGAAGCTCGACAACGGCGCCGACCTCGACGACCTGTTGCTCGACGCCTTCGCTGTCGTGCGCGAGGCGGCGACGCGCACCATCGGACAACGCCACTACGACGTCCAGATGATGGGTGGTGCCGCGCTGCACTTCGGGTGGGTGGCCGAGATGAAGACCGGCGAGGGAAAGACCCTGGTCTCCACCCTGCCGGTGTACCTCAACGGGCTGACCGGCAACGGAGTCCACGTCATCACCGTCAACGACTATCTGGCCCGGCGTGACGCCGAGTGGATGGGGCGGGTCCACGGGTGGCTGGGGCTGACCATCGGGCTGATCCTGCCCGACACCTTTGATCCCGCCTTCAAGCGCAGCCAGTACGGGTGTGACATCACCTACGGCACCAACAACGAGTTCGGTTTCGACTACCTGCGCGACAACATGGCCACGACCAAGGAGGCCAAGACCCAGCGCGGTCACGCCTATGCCATCGTCGACGAGGTCGACTCGATCCTCATCGACGAGGCCCGAACGCCGCTGATCATCTCCGGTCGTGTCGCCGACGCCGCCCAGCTCTACTACAAGTTCGCCAGCATCGTGCGGGGCCTCAAGCGGGACGAGGACTACGACGTCGACGAGGAGAAGCGCAACGTCGCTCCCACCGAGGAGGGCATCGCCAAGGTCGAGGCCGCCCTCGGCCTCGAGAACCTCTACGACGCCGTCCAGCAGAACCTGGTGCATCAGTTCCAGGCCGCCCTCAAGGCCAAGGAGCTCTACAAGCGCGACAAGGACTACATCATCCAGGGCGGCGAGGTGAAGATCGTCGACGAGTTCACCGGCCGCATCCTCGAAGGGCGCCGGTGGTCCGAAGGTCTGCACCAGGCGGTGGAGGCCAAGGAAGGGGTGAAGATCAAGGAGGAGAACCAGACCCTCGCCACCATCACCCTCCAGAACTACTTCCGCATGTACGACAAGCTGGCCGGCATGACCGGTACGGCGGTCACCGAGGCGGCGGAGTTCGACAGCACCTACGAGCTGCTGGTCGTGCCGATCCCCACCCACCGGGGCATCCAGCGCGTCGACCAGCCGGACCTGATCTACAAGAGCGAGGACTACAAGTTCGAGGCGGTGGTGGACGACATCGCCGAGCGTTACGAGACCGGTCAGCCGGTCCTGGTGGGCACCATCTCGGTGGAGAAGTCCGAGAAGCTGTCGCGGATGTTGACCAAGCGCGGCGTTCCCCACGAGGTGCTCAACGCCAAGCAACACAGCCGGGAGGCCGAGATCGTCGTCCAGGCGGGACGCCTGCACGCCGTCACCGTGGCCACCAACATGGCCGGTCGTGGTGTGGACATCCTCCTCGGTGGCAACCCCGAAGGCCTTGCCACCCGTGACGTCATGGCCGAGGGACTCGATCCCGAGAGCGAGGAAGGCGCGTCGCGTTTGGCCGCGCTGACCGCGGAGCACAAGGTCCAGACCGACGCCGAAGGGGCCAAGGTCCGCGAGCTCGGCGGTCTCTACGTGTTGGGCACCGAACGCCACGAGTCGCGCCGCATCGACAACCAGCTCCGAGGCCGTTCAGGTCGTCAGGGCGACCCCGGTGAGAGCCGCTTCTACCTGTCCCTCGAGGACGAGCTGATGCGTCTGTTCGCCACCGGTGCGATGCAATGGGTGATGGGCCGGGCCCTGCCCGACGACGTGCCGATCGAGGCCAAGATGGTCACCAAGGCCATCGAGCGGGCCCAGAACACCGTCGAACAGCGCAACGCCGAGATCCGCAAGAACGTGCTGAAGTACGACGAGGTGATGAACGAGCAGCGCAAGGTGATCTACAAGCGCCGCGACCAGATCCTCGAGGACGCCGACCTGCGGGCCGAGACCATGGACTACCTCGAGGACGCCGTCGAGGGCGCGGTCGCGACGTTCTGCGTCAACGACATCGCGGATGAGGAATGGGACCTCGAGAGCCTTCACACCGAGATCGCCTCCTACTGGCCGACCGGGTTGACCCTCGAGAACCTGTCCGAGGCCGGTGACAGCAACGAGCTGACCCAGACCCTGCTCGACGATGCCGTCACCTACTACGAGACGCGTGAGAAGGATCTGGGCGAGGAGACCATGCGTCAACTCGAGCGTCAGGTGATGCTCAACATCATCGATCAGCACTGGCGTGAACACCTCCAGGAGATGGACTACCTGGAGGAAGGCATCGGTCTGCGGGCCATGGGCCAGCGAGATCCGCTGGTGGAATGGCAACGGGAAGGCTTCGAGATGTTCGGGGCCATGATGACCTCGATCGCCCAGGACTTCGTCAAGTACGTGATGCACGCCCAAGTGGTCAAGGAGGAGGCGGCTCCCGCCCCGGTCAAGGACCTGGCCACCAGCGGCCCCGCCGACCCCGACGGGGGAGCAGGCACCGGCATGGTCGCCGCGGCCCGAGCCCAGGCGGCGTCCGAGGGCGGTCAGGCCCCGGCCCCGATCGAGGAGGAGACCATGAAGCCGGTGGTCAAGTCCGACTGGGACAAGACCCCTCGCAACTCGCCGTGCCCCTGCGGAAGCGGCAAGAAGTTCAAGAACTGCCACGGCGCGGCCTGAGCCGGTGCGAGACGTCACCGACGACATCCGCGCCCTGAGGCGACGCCACGACGAAGCCTCCGTCTACCTCAAGGTCGACGAGCTGCGGGCCCGCCGGCCCCAGCTCGAGACCGAGGCCTCCCGCCCCGACCTGTGGGACGACCCCGACCGGGCTCGCACCGTTACCGGGGAGCTGGCCTCGGTAGCCGACGACCTCGACCTGTTCGACCAGCTGGGGGAGCGGATCGACGACACCGAGACCCTGGCCGAACTGGCCCGCGAGGAGAACGACGACTCGGTGGCCGCCGAGATCGAGGCCGCCCTGACCGCCCTGGCCGACGACTTCTCCTCCCTGGAGTTGCGCAGCCTGTTCACCGGTGAGCACGACGAGCTCGACGCCATCTGCGAGGTCCAGTCCGGTGAGGGTGGGGCCGACGCCCAGGACTGGGCCAACATGTTGTTGCGCATGTACCTGCGCTGGGCCGAGCGCCGCGGTCTCGACGTCGAACTGGACGAGGTATCGGCGGGCTCAGAGGCGGGCATCTCCTCGGCCACCTTCATGGTCAAGGGACGCCACGCCTACGGCTTGTTGCGCTCCGAGCACGGCGTCCATCGTCTGGTGCGGATGAGCCCCTTCAACGCCCAGGGCAAGCGCCAGACCGCCTTCGCCGCGCTCAAGGTCACGCCGTTCCTGGAGGACGTGCCCGACATCGAGGTCGACGAGAAGGACCTTCGCATCGACACCTACCGGTCCTCGGGCGCCGGCGGTCAGCACGTCAACGTGACCGACTCGGCGGTACGCATCACCCACCTGCCGACCGGGGTGGTCACGTCGTGCCAGAACGAGCGCAGCCAGCACCAGAACAAGGATCGGGCCATGCAGATCCTCAAGGCCAAGCTGGCCGAACTGGAACGCCAGAAGCGTGAGGACGAGCTGGCCGCCATCCGGGGTGAGCAGCGTTCGGTGGGCTTCGGATCCCAGATCCGCAGCTATGTGATGCAGCCGTATCAGATGGTCAAGGACCTGCGCAGCGAGCACGAGACCGGCAACGTCGAGTCGGTCCTCGACGGCAGCCTGGACCCGTTCATGGAGGCCTTCTTGCGCTGGCAGCGCTCCGAGTCCCTCGGCACGGCCTGATCGCACCTTCGCCGTCACGCTCGCCGGCGGGGTGCCGCGGAGCGGTCGTAACCACTTGGTAATGTTTTCACCGGTCCGGAGCCGAGCCTTCAACGGCGGTACCGGGTCGACTCCAGTCTCCGTCGAGGGTCCTGCACCGGAATGATCAAGCTCGAGAACGTGTCGAAGGCCTTCAAGGGCGACGTCATCGCCCTCAAGGAGGCCAACGCCGACATCGCCAAGGGCGAGTTCGTGTTCCTGGTCGGTCCATCGGGCTCGGGCAAGTCCACCATGATCCGCCTGATGAACAAGCAGGAGATCCCCACCTCGGGTCGGATCTTCGTCGCCGGCAAGGACATCGGTGAGCTCAACGCCTGGAAGATCCCCTACCTGCGCCGCAACATCGGGTGCATCTTCCAGGACTACAAGCTGCTCACCAACAAGACGGTGTACGAGAACGTCGCCTTCGCCTTGGAGGTGATCGGACGTCCCCGCCACGTGGTCAAGACCCAGGTACCCGCCATCTTGGATCTGGTCGGGCTGTCCAAGAAGCACGGCAACTATCCCGACGAACTGTCAGGTGGGGAGCAGCAGCGGGTGTCGATCGCCCGGGCCTTCGTCAACCGACCCCTGATCCTGCTGGCCGACGAACCCACCGGCAACCTCGACCCGGCCACGTCGGTGGGCATCATGCGCCTGTTGGACCGGATCAACCGCACCGGGACCACGGTGGTCATGGCTACCCACGACCGCAGCATCGTCGACACCATGCGTCGACGGGTGATCGAACTGGACCGGGGCACCATCATCCGCGACCAGGCCCGCGGCGTCTACGAGTGACCAGGAACTGACATGCCCATCAACGGCAACTACGTGTTGCGCGAGACGACAGCCAACCTGACCCGAAACCCCACCCTGTCGGTGGCGTCGATCCTGACCGTGTTCGTCTCGCTGGCCATCGTCGGCACCGCGGTGCTGGTACGCCAGGGAGCCCAGAACATGACCCGCCGCTTCGAGGGCGGCGTCGAGTTCATCGTGTTCCTCGAACCCGAGATCACCGAGGCTCAACTGGCCCAGGTCAAGGCCGACCTGGAGCGCAACCCCAACGTCAAACGCATCGACTACGTCGACATGAACGAGACGTGGGCGGACTTCCGCCGCCTTTTCCGCAACGACGAGGCGATGCTGGAGAACGTCCGCAAGACGGACCTCCCCACCAGCTTCCGGGTGGAACCCACCGACAAGAGCGTGGAGACCGTCCAGAGCCTGGTCAACTATTACCGCAAGCGTCCCAACGTCTACGACGTGAAGGCCGCCACCGACGTGATCCGTGAGATCAAGGGGCTGACCACGTTCGTGAACAACGGCCTGACCGTGTTCGCGGTGTTCTTGTTGGCAGCCTCCAGCCTGTTGATCCTCAACACCATCCGCACCGCCATGTTTGCCCGGCGCCGCGAGATCGAGGTCATGAAGCTGGTCGGTGCCACGAACTGGTTCATCCGGGTGCCGTTCATGTTGGAAGGTCTGGTGCAGGGTCTCATCGGTGGAGTGCTGGCGGTGGGATTCGTGTTCCTGGCCCGCAACTGGATCCACACCCTCATGAGCCGCAGTCGCGGCCTCACCCTGCTCCAGACGTTCTCGATCGAGTCGGGTGACGTCGTGCTGGCGTGCTTCGCGGTCCTGTTGACCGCGGTCGTGCTCTCGGTATCGAGTTCGGTGTTGGCGACTCGCCGCTTCCTCGACGTCTGACCACCAACATTCTCGTCAGTGGTCAGGGGGTGAGCGACACCGGGAGTTGGTCGTAGCCGCGCAGGATGAGGCGTTGGTTGTGGACCGGGTCTCCGGCTCGTTCCATGGTGGGGAAGCGGCGGACCAGGCGGCCGATGATCTCCTGGCCTTCGAGGCGAGCCAGGGCCGCGCCCAGGCAGTGGTGGACTCCGCTGCCGAACGACACGTGCTCGCGGGCATCGGCTCGGCTGAGATCGAGTCGGTCGGCGTCGGGGCCGAACTTGGCCGGGTCGCGGTTGGCGGCGCCGAGGCCGGTCATCACCATCTGTCCCGCCTCCACTCGGTGGCCGTCGATCTCGAACGGTTCGGTGGCGATCCGGCGGGAGAACTGGACCGGGCTGTCGTAACGGAGAAGTTCCTCGATGGCGTTCACGTCCAGCGACGGATCGGCGATCAGCTGCTCCATCTGGTCCGGGTTGTTCAGCAGCGCGTTGGTCCCGTTGCCGATCAGGTTGACGGTGGTTTCGTGACCGGCCAGGTACAAGAGGGTGACGTTGTCGATCAGTTCGGCGTCGGTGAGAACGTCGCCGCCGTCTTCGGCCCGGATGAGGGCGGTGAGGAGGTCGTCGTCGTCACGGCCGCGCTTCCATTCGACCGCCGCGGTGACCACCTCGTTCATGCGGTCCGAGGCCTCCACGATGGCGGGGCCGTTGGACAACAGCAGTAGGGGGTCGAGGATCTGGGTGAGGGTGTGGGACCACGAGCGGAGTTGGTCTCGGTCGCCCTCGGGCATGCCGAGCAGTTCGGAGATGACGGTGAAGGGGAGGGGGAAGGCCAGCTCGGCGATCAGGTCCACTGGCTCGTCTCGCCGGGCTAGGTCGTCGAGGATCTGCTCGGTGATCTCGGCGGTACGGCTGCGGATCTGTTCGACCGCCCGGGGTGTGAACGCCTTGGACACCAACCGCCGCAGCCGGGTGTGGTCGGGAGGGTCGAGGTTCAAGATGGCGTGGTTGGCGCGCTCGGCCCGACCGGGATCAGCGGCGACCATGCCGCGTCGTCGCCAGCCACCGTCGGGGAGGTTCGACTCGTCGACGCTGGTGTTGGGGCGGCGCAAAACGGTGTGGACATCGTCCCAGCGGGTGATCAGCCACGGGCCGTTGTCGAAGCGGTGGACCGGTGATTGCTCCCGGATGCGGCCGTACTGGTCATAGGGGTTGTCGAAGTAGCCGGGCTCGAAGGGATTGAGAGCCGGGGCCGTCGCGGGGCTGTCGTCTGACATGGGTCCGAGGATAGGCAATCGCCACAGAACTTGCAGCGGTACTGCAAGTTTCTCGGTTTCTACGGGTCGGGTGACCGTCTGGCACAATGGAGGCCCCCAACCGTGGATCGCCGCGATCGAAGTGGAGCAAGATGTCCTTCAAGGTCAACGATCGTGTGGTCTACCCGCACCACGGCGCCGCCATCATCAAGAAGAAGCTCAAGCGGGAGCACCAAGGCGAGACCAAGGAGTACTTCGTCTTGGAGATGGTGCATGGTGACCTGACGCTGTCGGTCCCCGTCGACAAGGCCGAAGAGGTGGGAATGCGCCCGCCCATCTCCAAGTCCGACGTGGAGGACCTGTTCCGCCTCATCGCCAAGCGCGACGTGCGCGAACCGGCCAACTGGAGCCGCCGGTTCAAGAACCACCAGGAGAAGATGAAGTCGGGCGACGTCTACCAGGTGGCCGAGGTGGTCCGAAACCTGGCCCTGCGCGAGAAGGGCAAGGGCCTCTCCACCGCCGAGAAGTCGATGCTGGAGCGGGCTCGAGGCATCTTGGTGTCAGAGCTCAGCTTTGCTCTCAACGTGAGTGAAGAGGCGGCGCTCACCAAGCTGGAGAAGGGCCTGGAGTAGGCCCCGGCTCGCGGTTGGTCGACGACCGCGGTCAGTCGACCGGGCCGAGTTGGCGCTCTTGGCGGCGGCTCAGCCGGCCCAGTTCCTCGGCGTGAGCCAGAGCGTTCTGGATGTGCTCGTTCAGTGCAGAGCGCTGTGCGCTGATCAGTTCCTCGAGCTGTTCGCGCCGACCAGCCAGTTCGGGGTCGTGGGCGAGGTCTTCGGGGGTGGCCTGGGTCCGGGCGTTGGCGCGGACGTTGGACAGGGCCGCTCCGGCCTTGGCCCAGTGGGCCTTGAACATGCCCATGTCGAACTGGCCGTCGCGGATGCGGGCCGCGGACTTGACCCGGGCCGGCGGCTCCTTGATGTCGCGGACGATGCCCACCCAGCTCAGGGTCTTGAGGATGTAGTAGGTGACGTCGAACTCCCACCAGTAGAAGCCTTGGCGGGTCGAGGCCTGGTAGTAGTGGTGGTTGTTGTGCCAGCCCTCGCCCATGGTGAAGAAGGCGATGAAGGCGGAGTTCCGGCTGGTGTCGGTGGTGGCGTAGCGGCGTCGTCCGAGCACGTGGGCCAACGAGTTCACGAAGAAGGTGCAGTGCCACAACAGCACCGTGGACCCCAGGAACCCGAACACCAAGCCGCTCCACCCGCCGATGAGGTAGCTGGCCACACCTGCGGTCCACGGCGGGATCCAGTCGTGTTTGGTGAGGAAGCGGAGCTCGGGGTACTTGCCGAAGTCCCGGACGTCGTCCTCGTTCCAGGCGTTGTTCTTGTCGCACAGGATCCACCCCACATGGCTCCACCAGAAGCCCTTTTGGGGGGAGTGGAGGTCGAGGGGGGTGTCGCTGTAACGGTGGTGGTTGCGGTGGTGGCTGGCCCACCACAGGGCCCCCTTCTGGGCGGCCATTCCGCCCCCGAAGGCCAGGATGAACTGGAACGCCCGGTTGGTCTTGTAGCTGCGGTGGGCGAAGTAGCGGTGGTAACCGCCGGTGATGAAGAACATCCGTCCCCAGAAAAGGACCAGGAAGATGACCACCGCGGTCTTGGTCACGCCGGTCCAGAAGCTGAGCAACACCAAGGCGTGGACCAGAAAGAAGGGAAAACTGGTCTTCCAGTTGACCCGTTCTTCGGGGGCTCGTTCGATGCCGTGGAGGTTGCTCAAGGATGCTCTCTTCGGTCGGGCGCGTCGGCGACGGGAGGGGGCGGCTGGAAGGCTGCCACAGCCTACCTACCGGTAGGTAGGGCGCGTCAATGGCAGATCGTCCCATCGGCATGTGGCGTTCGTGACAGCCGAAGGAGGCGCTGGTGATGGCAGGATCTGATGCTGTGGAGACCACCCAGGACCGACCCGAGGAGACCAGCACCGGAACGGGCCCGCCGTCGGGCGCATCGGGCGCCGAGCCTGAATCGCCGCGCCGCGTGGGGATGGGTCGGGTGGCCGTGCTGGTGGCTGCGGTGGCCTTCCTCGCCGCCGCGGTGGGGTGGGCCATCGGTAGCCGTGGCGCCGACCCGCTCAACGCCGCCGACGTCGGATTCATGCAGGACATGTCGCTCCACCACGAACAGGCGGTCCAGATGTCCTTGCTGCTCCTCGACAAGGAGGACGTCGACATCGAGCTTCGCCGCTACGCCCAGGAGATCGTGGTCAGCCAGCGCTTCGACCAGGGCGTTTTCAACGCCACCCTCGATCGTTTCGGGCATCCTTCGGGAACCGGACCCACCGTCATGGAATGGATGGGTCACGGAATGAAGCCCGACGAGATGCCAGGCCTGGCCAGTGACGAACAGATGGCGCAGCTCCGTCAGGCCCGGGGTGAGGATGCCGCCGCCTTGTGGATCGCCCTGATGAGCGAGCACCACATCGGTGGGATGCAAATGGCGGCCGCTGCGGTGGAGCGCGGCCAGGACCGGACCGTGGTCAACATCGCCCGCGGGAACCAGACCGTCCAGGCCGACGAGGTTCTCGAGCTCTCCCGCTACCGTCAACGCAACGACCTCCCGATTCCCGACGGCTTCGACGACCCGGTCACCGATTCCATGGTCCAGGCCCGGGTGGAACAGATGCGAGGTGGTTGAGCCCGGCCCCGACCTCGGGAAGTCCTCGCCCGATGGCCTCGGACGTGCCATTGTCGGGGCCGTGGATGAACCCGCTGGTGGAACGGCTGACGACTCAACGGCGATCACCACCGAACCGGGATCTGGCGCCGTCGCTGCGGACCCGGTCGCCCGCGACCCCCGAGACGTGATGCCGGCCTGGGTGCCACGGGCCATCCTCATCTTCCTGGTCGGGGTGGCTGGCCTGTTCACCCTGCGTTGGCTGCTGGTCGAGCTCCAGTCATTCCTGGTGCTGATCGTGGTGTCGCTGTTTCTTTCCTTCGCCCTGGAGCCGGCCGTCAACTGGCTCAACCGGAACGGCATCCGAAGGGGCCTGGCGACCGGCATGGTGATGCTCGGTTCCCTGGCCGCCACCGTGGCGTTCCTGGTGTTGCTGGGACAGGCGCTGTTCACCCAGGTCTCTGATTTCATCGAAGACCTTCCCAACCGGGTGGAGCGCATCGAACACCAGGTGAACGAGCGCTTCGACACCGAGCTCGACGCCGACGAACTGGTGAAGGAGGTCCAGAGCAAGGACGTCCAAGGTCTGGCCACCGACCTCGGCACCAGGGCGCTCGATCTGGGTATCTCGGCCTTGGGGCTGGTGTTCAACCTGTTCACCATCGCCCTGTTCACCTTCTACATGGTCGCCGACGGTCCCCGATTCCGTCGGAGCGTGCTGTCGTTCCTGTCTCCGACGCGTCAAGAAAGGGTGGCCCACGGGTGGGAGATCGCCATCCAGAAGACGGGTGGCTACATCTACTCCCGGGGGGTGCTGGCGTTCGCTTCGGCGGTGGTGACGACCGCCGTGCTGGGGATCCTCGACGTCGACTACGCGCTGGCGCTGGGGTTGTGGACCGGACTGGTCAGCCAGTTCATTCCGACCATCGGCACCTACCTGGCCGGTGCTCTACCGGTGCTGGTCGCCCTGTTGGACGACCCCGGCCACGCCTTGATCATCCTGGCCTTCCTGTTGATCTACCAACAGATCGAGAACTACCTGTTCGCCCCCAAGATCACCGCCAAGACTATGGACCTCCACCCCGCGGTGGCCTTCGGCACGGTGATGGTCGGTGCGGCTCTGTTCGGGGGGGTGGGGGCCCTGATCGCGTTGCCGGCCGCCGCGGTGATCCAGGCCATCGCCACCACCTACCTGAACCGTCACGAGGTCATCGACACCCACATGACCCGCGACCACCGCCGCGAACCTGACGCGTCCGGCCGGCCGAACAAGCGCTCGGCCAGCCGAGCCGCCACGCCCGACCCCGCCTCCTGACCCGCTCCCGGTCCGGGCATCTGCCGGCGGGGCCTCTGCTATCGTGATCCCCTCCGGGTGAACACTGTTTACCCGGAGGGGTTCCATCGTCGGCAAGGGGTGCAGATGGTTCGAAGTTCGAGAGGGGTCACAGTCGTCGCGCTGGCGGTGGCGCTCGCCATCACCGCCCTGGCCGGGTGCAGCGAGGACCGCACCACCACCGGCGCCACCGGGTCCACCACGACCACGGCGGCGGTGACGGCGACCTGCGCCGATGACCTGTTGGGTTGTGCCCGCCGCAGCTCCATCGCCGACGCGGTGGGCGACGAACCAGTCAAGGCCACCGGAGACCCGATCACCCTGGGAATGATCAACCAGGAGAACACCCCGATCGGCAGCTACCCGGAGCTGAGCTCGGCCACCCGCGCTGCCATCGAGTTCATCAACACCGAACTGGGCGGTGTCAACGGGCGACCCCTGGCCGTCGAGGTCTGCAACACCGAGTTCAGTCCCGAAGGATCCACCGCTTGCGCCCAGAAGTTCGTTCAGGCCGGAGTTCCCGCCGTCCTGGGAGGAATCGACGTCTTCGGCACTGGGATCGACACCCTGGCCGACAACGACATCCCCTTCGTGGGTGGCATCCCGGTCAGCGAGCAGGCGGTCACCAGCGCCAACTCCTTCCAATGGTCCGGCGGGATCTGGGGAGCGACGGTCGCCTTCGCCCACCATGCGGCCACCGAGGTCGGCGCCAAGAAGGTGGCCATCGTCTACCCCGACTTCGGCCCCATCACCTCGGCGGCCGAATACGGCAAGACCGCCCTGGCCAACGAGGGGGTCGACGACGTCGTGCTGGTCCCGTACCCGATCACAGCCACCGATCTGACCTCGCCGATCCAGGCGGCGGCCAACGACGCCCCCGACGCGCTGATCATGTTGGCGGCCGACATGGGCTGCAAGGGTGCCTTCGACGGCTTCGACACCGTCGGGGTCGAAGCCCAGGTGTACCTGGTGGGTGCCTGCGCATCGCCCAAGATCATCGAGGAGGCAGGGCCGGCCAAGACCGACGGCACCATCTTCAACGTCGAGAACCCGCTCGATCCCGACAACGTCGACTTCGCGCTCTACCAGGGGATCGCCGCCAAGTACGGCGACGGGTTCGACCCCGTCGGCGCGGGCACCGTGTCGTTCCGTTCGATGATGAACCTCTACCGCGTGCTGGCCGGGCTTCCCGAGGACCAACTCGACGCCGCGGGGATCACCTCGGCCCTGTCCTCCCAGGACGGAGACCCCAGCTTCATGGGTCACCCGTCGACCTGTGACCACGAGCAGATCGCCGGGTTGCCCGCGCTG
>JAGQSO010000058.1 GCA_020439505.1 Acidimicrobiales bacterium | reverse complement strand
TCGCCCGAGCCGACGCCATCGCCGCGGTCGCGAACGTCGGGGTCCCCGATCCCGACGGTGTCGCCCAACCACTCCTCGGTGGCGCGACCCAGGTCCTCGAGCTGACCGACGGGTTCCTCGCGTCTGGCCATGTGGTCGCGCTCACCGACGGCGACGAGCCGCTGTTCACCACCCGTGCGATGCTCGAGATGCAGAACCGCATCGCAGCACGGTTCCGAGCCGGTCGCCACGAAGGCACCCACCACGTCACCGACCACAACCTCGCAGTGGCACTCACCGGGCACCCGCACCTCACCGGTGAACAACGCGACCTCGTTCGGTCCTGGTGCCAAAGCGGACACCGGTTTCAACTCGCGATCGGCCGGGCCGGGACCGGCAAGACCACCACCGTCGCCGCCTGTGCCGATGCCTGGCGCGTCGCTGGCTACCGCGTCGTCGGTGCCGCGGTGAAGGGCGAAGCCGCGCGCACCCTCGCAGCGGCGACCGGGATCGAGTGCGAGACCGTCGCCTGGTACCTCGCGCACACCGACCCCGACCAGCCACCCCTCGACGCCCGCACCATCCTCGTCATCGACGAAGCCTCCACGCTGCACGACCAAGCCCTCGACACGCTCATGGACATGGCCACCCGTACCGGGGCCGCCGTGCGCCTCGTCGGAGACCCCGCCCAACACGGAGCGATCGCCGCCGGTGGGATGTTTCGGGTGCTCTGCGAACGGCACCCCCACATCACCCCCGAACTCACCACCAGTCACCGGCTCCAACACCCCGGCGACCGGCTGGCGGCGGACGCGCTCCGCCACGGCGACATCGACACCGCGTTCGACGCTCTCGCCGCGGCAGGGCACCTCCACGTCGTCGGTGATGACCTGACCATGTACCGCCAGATCCTCGGACGATGGTGGGACGCCCACCGCTACGGCGACGACCACCCCATGGTCGACCGGCGCAACACCACCCGCCGCCAGCTCAACCGCCTCGCCCACCTCCTCCGAGCCGTGAACGGCGAACTCGGCGACGACCAGATCCCCGCCAGCGGGGGACGCAGCTTCGCCACCGGCGACCGCGTCACCGCCCGCGCCCCCAACCGCAGCCTCCACGTCGACGGCGACCGCCACGCCTACGTCCGCAACGGCGCCCTCGGCACCATCACCGCCACCCACCACAACCCGAAACGGCCAGCCGAGGATCGGATCACCGTCGACTTCGACGGTATCGGTTCGATCGAACTGCCCCGCAGCTTCTTCGACCACCACCGCACCACCGCCGGCCGGACCGAGGTCGGCATCGACCACGCCTACGCGCTCACCAGCTACGCCGTGCAGGGCTCCACCAGATCGGTCTCCACCAGTCGAGTCGACGCCACGGCCACCCGCGCCGAGACCTACGTCGACATCACCCGAGGCCGCAACGCCAACCACCTCTACCTCACCGCAGCCACCGACCCCCTCGACGGCGAAGCCCTCCCCCGCATCCCCGCCCCACCCGCCGACATCGCCGTCGCCGACCGCCTCCACCGATCCACCGGCGAGCTCACCGCCTGGGAACTCGCCCACCCCATCGACCCTGCTTTGGCCGGTCGGGTGATCGAGCGATGACCATCGAGGATTTTGTTGTCGGTTTTCGGGACTGTTCGCGGCTTACCCAGGTACGGAAACACACCAGGAGGCCCAGCCCCATGACCACCGCACCTCCCGACACCCCCGCCGAGGTCCTCACCGTCGAGGAAGCCGCGGCGATCCTGCGCATCAGCCGCAACGCCGCCTACGCGGCGGCCCGTCAGTGGCGCGCCACCGGCGGCGAGACCGGCCTGCCCTGCATCGAGATCGGCCGCACCCTCCGGGTGCCCCGCGCCGATCTCGACCGGCTGCTGGGTCGCCACGGCCCGTCTCAGGCCGTGGCGTGATCGGTCCACAATGGCGGCCATGAGCTTTGAGGAGTGGCTACCCGCACCTGGCCATGCCCGCGGGTCGCATCTGATCGACTTCGTCGAGGCGTTGCTCGTCCGCTGTGAGGACCTGGCCGAGGGCCGCGATTGGGCACAGGTCGCGGTCGACGCTCGAGGTGTGCTGGACGCGATCCGATCGGCGGTCGCCGCCGAAGCACCCGGCATCGCCGTCTTCGACTTCGCCTCGGAGTTCGTCCATGCCCACCTCACCACGGTGGGCGCCGCGTTCGACGGGGTGGACCCGTTGGTCGCCGCGGTGGCGTGTGCCCGAGCGGTCGATGACATCTGGGGCGACGATCTCGCGTCCGAGTGGGCTGAGCTCTTGGCCTCGCGCGGCGACAGGATCGAGCCGGGCGACATCGTCTTGTCGGCGGGCAGCGACCACATCACTGACCTGTACTCGCCGGGGCGGGCGTTCTCGGCGCCTCGGTTCCGTGCCGCTGACGGCGCGGCTCGTACCCGTCGGGCGGGGATCTACCGGCCACAGCAGGGTGTTCCCTCGGTCGTGGTGGATCGTTCGCTCAGCCGGGTGCTCGCACCGCTGCTGGCCACCGGTGACGGGCGGGCGCGGCCATGGGTCGCTGGAGTGCCGAACACGTCGAGCGCGGAGTGGGACTTCGACCGGGCACCGATCCGGCCCCGTGACCGTGTCCGCCACCTCGACGCCGCCGAACGCGTAGTGACCGACGCGTTCGCCCTCGACGCGGCGGTCGTGGTCCTGCCCGAGTTCAGCGGGTACGTCGATGTGATCGACCGGCTGCGCCAAGCACGCCCGCAGCGACCAACCCTCGTGGTGGCTGGCAGCGGTCACGAGTCGACAGGCAAGACCCTCCGCAACGTCGCATCGACCTGGATCGCTCGACCCGACGGGACGATCCCGCCCGACCAGCCCATCCGCACCCTCAAGCGTGTCCCCTACGACGGGGCGCTGGGAACCGAGCCGCTGACCGAGGTCGCGTCCACGATCACCGTGCACATCTCGGGGCCGTGGCGCATGGCCATCGGTATCTGCCGAGACCTCTGCGACCCCGCCATCACCGACGCGTTGGCCCAGCTCGGCGTGAACCTGCTGGTGGTCCCGGCCTGTTCACCCAAGACCACGAACCTGGCCCGCGGCGCCGAGGCTGTGGCCGTCGACGCCGGAGGGTTCGCGCTCGTCGCGAACGGACCCCCGACCTTCGAGCAACCGAACCGGCCACCAGCGAAGGTCGCCACGGCGATCTGGTGCACACCACTGGACCGGACCGAACCGCGCCTCATGGCCAGCACCGACACCGCCGGTGTTGTGATCGTCGACCTCAACGGTCACCGGCTCATCCCGAACCCCTGGCCCTGAACCACAGATAGTTAACGGATAGTTGCTATCTCGGTTGGTGGTTCGTACCATTGGGTTCGAGACCACAGCGCACCCGAGGAGGTGCCCCGATGCCCCGCCCATCTCCCAGCGATGCCAAGGCCACGGACCTGATCCAGTTGATCGGTGCCCCATCGCGAACCGACTCCCTGGCGCGTGGCTGTGGCCGCACGCTCATCGCTGGGCCATCACGACCGGCGCTGCTCGATCTGCTCGGTGAACTCGGCGCGTGGGAGCACCGCTTGGCATCAGAAGCGGCGACGACCGCCGACCCTGTCGCGGCCGCTGAGACCCGCGGCGCGGTCCACGCCCTTGCCCTGGTGGTCGAAGCCGCTGCCGAAGCCGCACGCAGCTCCTCGGTGCCCACCAACGAGGTTCTGCTCGCCGAGCTCGCCGCTTCCCCTTCGGCGATGCTGCCCAGCGAGCTGGCCGACACGCTCCAGCTGTCACGCCAAACCGTCACCCAAGCACTGCGCCGCCTGGCCGACAAGGGCCTGGTCCGCAAGCACGACGGCCCCAAGGCCGACGGCCGCACCGTCCCCTACGAACTGACCCCATCGGGTCGACGCCTGGCCGCGGCGCCTGGCTGACCGCACCCACACCGGTCAGGCCAGGCGACCGCTGGCTCACAGGTCGAGGACCCAGGTGCTCCACAGGACGACGTCGGGCTGGTCTTGGAGCCGGGCCGGTTCGCGAGCGACCCCCGAGATGATCTGGCCGATCCGGGCCGCGACCTCGCGGTCGCGCTGCGCTAGCACGTCGGGGGCGATCCCGGCGTGGGCATCCTCGGAGAACACGTGGACCACAGCGTTGACGTGGTGGGTTTCGGACCGGTAGCCCCGGGCGCGGAGGTGCTTGCGGATCGCACGACGGAGCGCTTCGACGTGTTCGACCGGGGCGCCCACCACCCGTGAGAACCCGAACGTCTCCACCGTGTCGGCCACGACCGACGCCAGCAAGTCCATCCCGTCGGGAGCTTCGACGGGCGCGAACCACGTGTCGATCACCCGCAGACACGACCGACACGTCGGCACCAGCGAGATCACCTGCCAACGACGGAACGTGCCGCCCTCACCCGCGGCCATCTCGACCCACCCACGGCCACACAAGGTCTTGGGCGACCAGCGCTCGTGATAGAGCGCGGCCTGGTCATAGCCGGCAATGACCTCCGGTAGCTCGGCGTACTCGGCGCCGGCCACCTTCACCGCCGCCCGCCGATCATCACCGTCGCACAGCGACGCCAGGTGTGCTTCCGCTCCGCTGGTCTCGACCAACAGAAGGTCGTGCCCCAGCACCTCGATCACGTTCACATCGCTGGTCACGACCGCTCCCCCTCTCCGCTCTCGGCCACGACCGTGGCCTCCGTCGAGGTGTCCATGACGGGGGTGTCGTCGCCGAGCGGGGCCAGGTGCGACACCGCGGCATGAGCCGCGGCGATGCAGCGGCCCAGTGCCCGCCCGTACTCGTCGGCTCTGACCATCTCGTCCGCCGCGACAGCCAGCAACGACGTCGCCGTCTCGGAGGTCTCCGAATCGCTGCGGGTCGATGACCGAAACGCGGGCCGCTGGAACGTGCGTGCCAGCTGATCACACACCTGGGGCAGCCGGTCGACGAGCACACCCAGCTCGCCCAACAGCCGGTAGGTGTCACCCACGTCCTGCCACCCAACCGTGCCCGCCGATGGCGCGGCAAGGGTGAGGCGGTTCATCCTGCGCACCGCCTCGGCCGCGATCTCCGCCATCGTCGAAGGGTCCTCGATGCCACCCAACGCCTCGAGCACACCATCGACACCGACCTGGGCCACCTTCCCCGACAGCCCATTCACCGTCGCCACGGCGGTCCCCATCGCGGTCCTGACCATGTGGGCGTTGCGCAGCACCTGCGCGAACGCGACGGCCGCTTCGGCCTGCATGCCCGGCAACACGTGCTGGTACACCGACATCGTGA
>JAGQSO010000057.1 GCA_020439505.1 Acidimicrobiales bacterium | reverse complement strand
GACGGTCCAGGTGGGCCACCACGTCGACACCCACACGGTGAGCAGCGGCCCTGCCACCACCCAGGTTCCGGCCAGGATCGCCAGGTTGCGTGGTCGCCAGCCCAGGAACGGGATCATCAGGACCATGGCCACGGCGTAGGTCTGTAGGACCACCGCCACCGGCGTGCCCACATGGGTCAAGCCCACGCCGATGGCGTAGAGCAGGACCGACCGGACGAAGATCCCGACCGAGCGGGCCCGCAGCTCCGCTCCGCCGACCGGACGGGAACCCCCGGTGATGATGGCCAGGCTGACACCGGCCAGGACCGCGAACAGCGCAGACGCCCGTCCGGCGGCGAGCTGGTGGGCCAGGGAGGCCTCGCCGTCGTAGAGGGGGCGGTACAGGTGGGTACCCATCATCCCGACCAGGGCCAACGTTCGGGCCATGTCGATGCCCACGATCCGTCCGGTGGGGATCTTCGGTCGCAGGTGTCGGACAGCCATGGTCGACGTCATTGTTGCCCAAGGTGCTTAGGAGGCGAGCCGATAGGTGAGCCGACCCATGAGCACGGCATGGTTCAACCGAGGCGAAGCCTCGGTCTGATTACCCACGAAGCAACGACGGCTGGACCTATCCGCTAGGTCCCTTGGTATTCAGGCACGTCAGGCCGGGGTCCGTGCGCCCTGGTGAGGTGGGTAGCGTCATGGGCGGTGCGCTCGCTCCTTCAGCCTCTCTCGGGGTCGACTCCGCCGTCGGGTTCCACCCTGGCCGACGTCTCATGAACGCGAGCGGGACCGGGATCGCTCAGTCGGTCGATTCGGTCGATGTGGTCGTGGTCGGCGCGGGACCCAACGGGCTGACCGCTGCGGCCGTACTGGCCCGTGCCGGGCTCAGCGTTCACGTGATCGAGGCGGCGGAGGTGATCGGCGGCGGGACCCGCTCAGAGGAGCTCACCGTCGCCGGGTTGGTTCACGATGTCTGCTCGGCCGTCCACCCCTTCGGGGTGGCGTCGCCGGTGTTCTCCGAGCTCGGGCTCGAACGCCACGGTCTCACCTGGCGTCATGCCCCAGTCGACGTGGCCCATCCCCTCGACGGTGGTCGGGCGGGGATCCTCCTGCGGTCGGTGGCTGACACCGCGTCGGGGCTGGGGCCAGACGGCGCTAGGTGGGCCTCGACCTTCGCCCCGTTGGCCGACCGCGCCCTGGAGCTGGCCGACGACATCCTCGGCCCGGTGGTCCACCTGCCCCGTCATCCCCTGGCCATGGCCCGGTTCGGTGTCTCGGCGCTGCAGTCGGCGTCGTTGGTGGCGCGACGCTGGCGAACACCCGAGACCCGGGCCCTGTTCGCGGGGGTGGCGGCCCACGTCTATCGTCCGCTTCATCAGCCCCTGACCGCCTCGGCGGCGATGATGTTCATCGCTCAGGGCCACCGACACGGCTGGCCGGTGGCCGAAGGTGGATCCCGGGCCATAACCGACGCCCTTGCCAGCCTGGTGACGTCGCTCGGGGGGACGATCGAGACCGGGCGCGAGGTGCGGACGCTCGACGATCTCCCCCCTCACCGGGTGGCACTGTTCGATGTGGGACCCCACGCCTTCGCCCGCATCGCCGCTGGTCGCCAGCCGACCCGGCTACGGCGCAGCTATGAGCGCTACCGCTATGGCCCCGGTGCCTTCAAGGTCGACCTGGCGGTCGAGGGCGGCGTTCCGTGGGCCAACGAGG
>JAGQSO010000056.1 GCA_020439505.1 Acidimicrobiales bacterium | reverse complement strand
TCACCCTGGTACCCGAGGAGCCTTTCGAGATCGACCACGTCGCCGATCTGATCGCCGGGCGTCACCGCCGCGGCCACTGGTCCTCGATCGTGGTGGTGGCCGAGGGAGCGGTCCCGGTGGAGGGCACCATGCCGATGCCCGAGATCCCCGTCGACGTGTACGGCCATCAGGTCCTGGGCGGGATCGGTCACCGGGTGGCGGCCGAGATCGAACGACGCACCGGGATCGAGAGCCGCACCACGGTGCTGGGCCACGTCCAGCGGGGCGGTACCCCGGTCGCCTTCGACCGGGTGCTGGCCACCCGCTTTGGTGTGGCGGCGGTCGAGGCCGTCGCCGATGGGGCGCTGGGTCAGATGGTGGCCCTCCAGGCCGGGCAGATCACCCGGGTCCAGGTCGCGGATGCCATCGGCCATCTCAAGATGGTCGAGCCCGAGTTGCTGAGGGTCAGCGGCGTCTTCCAGGTGCCCTACGACCGGGGTTGACGGCAACCCCGACCACCCTGGCTATTCGGGCAGGCCCGGGCGCAGCGCCGGATAGTCCTCGGCGGTGACGACGGCCTTGTTGCCGTTGTCGGTGGGGGCATCCACGTTCTTGCCCTCCACCTGGAACCGCACCTGGCCAACGGTGGTGAAGTCGAAGGTGGTGAAGGCGAGCTGGGCGTAGGCCTGCTTTTGGGTCTGGCCGCTGATGTCGTTGATCGCTCGGCTGATGTCGACGGTGGCGATGTCATCGGCGACCTCGGCCGACAGGATGCGGGTACCGGCCGGCAGGGCAGTGGTGAGGTCACGGGGAGGGTCGCCCAGGGTGAAACCGAGCACCTCGGGCAAGGTCGGTGCATCATCGACCGGGAACGGCACTCCGACCAGGCGGTTGTCGCCGATGAAGTAGGCGGTGACCCGGACCGCGCCGGGGCTGTCACTGGTGGTCGGGGTGACCCTCGAATCGTCGACCCGCGGATCCATGGTGGTGCGGGAGATGGCTCGTGGGCTGTCGTCGATCGGGACCCCGCAGGCAGCCAGGGTCGAGATGGCGAAGGCAACGGCCGCGGCCGCGGCGGCGAACTGCTTGGAAGGTCTCACGCGAACTCGTCCTCCGTCTCGTCGCCCGAGTCGTGGTCGTCCATCTCGGACCACACCACCGGGATCTCGACCACGAACCGTGCGCCCGACGCGCCGTCGGCTCGGTCCTCTACCCACACCCGGCCGCGGTGCAGGGCCACGTGCTCCGACACCAGCGACAAACCCAGGCCGACGCCTTCGCTGCCTGTCCTCCGTCCCGATCCCGCCCCTCGCGAGAACCGGTCGAAGATCAGGTCGCGTTCCTCGGCCGGTACGCCGGGACCGCTGTCCTCCACCACGATCCGGAGCGCGGCGGGAAGGCGGATCAACTCGATACGGGTGGGGCCGCCCCCGTACTTGCGGGCATTGTCCAAGAGGTTCGCGATCACGCGGACCAGCCGCCGCTTGTCGGCCCGCACCACCGCCTCGGCAAGGTCGGGATCGATCTCGATGGGGACGTCGGGGCTCTGGGACCAGGCGACCGACTGGTGGACCATCTCGCCGGGGCGGATGTCGGAGAGGTCGAGGCGGGCCGCGCCGGCGTCGAACCGGGAGATCTCCAACAGGTCCTCGACCAGCTGCTTGAATCGGGCGACGTCGGCGACCATCAGGTCGACCGCAGCCTGGGCGGACGCGTCGGGCATCTCGTTGCGGCGCGACGCCAGCACCTCGATGGAGGCCGAGAGCGTCATCAGGGGGGAACGGAGCTCGTGGCTCACATCGGAGGCGAAGCGTCCGTCGCGGTCGATCCGTCCCTCGAGCACCTCGGCCATGTGGTTGAACGACGTGACCAGTACCCCCAGATCGGGATCGTGGGCGGCGCCGAGTCGGGTGTCGAGGCGACCGCCGGCGATGGCCTCGGCCGCCACCGAGACGTCGGCCAGCGGTTTGAGGGTCCGGCGACTGGCCCACCAGCCGACCGCACCGCCCACCAGGGTCGTGACCACCGCCGAACCGATGAGCGCAGCCGACAGCGATTCGAGGGCGTCTTGGGTGTCAGACAGCGACACGAACTCGAAGTAGAGCCCGTCGACCGACGGCAACGGCACGCCGATCAGGAGCTGAGGATCGCCGTCGATGTCGACGCGCATGCGGGCGGGCTGGCCATCGGCGACCATGGCCAGCATGTCCCGGGGGACGGCCTGCTCGTCGAACGCGGTGGTCTGGTTGGTCCACGATCCCGTCCGGTCACGCACGAGGGCACGCGACGCGCTCTCGCTCTCCAGCGACGCCATGGTGGCTCGAAGCTGCTCGTCGTCGGTCTCAGATGCCAGCT
Organism: Acidimicrobiales bacterium; assembly: GCA_020439505.1. Lineage (GTDB taxonomy): Bacteria > Actinomycetota > Acidimicrobiia > Acidimicrobiales > Iamiaceae > Aquihabitans. Next base: position 4,093 of record JAGQSO010000056.1, on the reverse strand, counting down.
GCTGACCGATCAACGCCGCGTTGCGGAAGGCCTGGGTGGTGGCGGTTCCCTCGCGTTGGTTGACGATGCTCTCGCGGGTCAGCCCCCAGGTGGTGGTGGCCAGAAGGGCCGACATGAGCGCCGCACTGATGGTGAAGGCAAGGGTGATGCGCGACCGCAGTCCCAGCCGTGGCCCGTGCCAGCGACGGCGGCGGGGGGTACCGACCTGGGTCCCGCGGTCACCGCCGCTGGTGTCGGCCGGCAACGAGCCGACGGTGGTCGGCGACGAGGTGGAGGTGGTGCTCAGGGGGTCAGCTTGTAGCCGAGGCCCCGTACCGTGACGACGTGGCGGGGGTTGGCCGGGTCGGCCTCTACCTTGGTGCGGAGGCGACGGACGTGGACGTCGACGAGGCGACCGTCGGCGAAGTAGTCATAACCCCAGACCTTGTCCAGCAGGCTCTCCCGGGAGAACACCTTGCCGGGGGAGCTGGCCAGCTCCACCAACAGCTTGAACTCGGTCTTGGTCAGGTGCAGTTCGACGCCGCCCCGGCGGACCATGCCCTGGTCGGGCGCGATCTCCAGGTCGCCGAAGCTGAGCTGGGCGGTCGCGGGATCGGTCGAACGGACCCGGCGCAAAAGGGCCCGGATCCGCGCCGACAGTTCCTTGGGGGCGAAAGGCTTGGTCAGGTAATCGTCGGCCCCGGCCTCCAAGCCAGCAACCACGTCGTGGGTGTCGTCACGGGCGGTCACCATCACGATCGGCACGTCGGAACGTCGGCGGATGGCCCGACAGACCTCGAAACCGTCGATGTCGGGAAGCATGATGTCGATGAGGACGACGTCGGCCGGCGTGTGGTTGAACATGGCCAAGGCGTCCTCGCCGTTCTCGGCCTCGGCCACCGTCCACCCCTCGTCCTCGAGGGCCAGTTTCACCGCCGTGCGGATGCGTTCGTCGTCTTCGACCGTCAGGATCCGGATCGCCACAGCGCCGATGCTAGTTGCCGTAACCGGCATCCTTGGTGAGGCGTCGGGGGCATCCGACGCGGCACTCGGTCTGGTTCTCGTGGACCGCCTTCGGCGGACGATTTCTGGTTCCGTCGAGCCCGGTCCTCACTTCGTTGCGGCGGCTCGACGGCATTTGCCCAGTTGCTCGCAAGCTCGCAACAGCGCAAACGATGCCTGTCGTGGGGCTGGTAGCCGTCTTGACCTCTAGACCGCTGCGGCGTTGGCGGCGAGCAGGAGATCGTGAAGTTCTTCGAACACTTCGGCTGGTGCGGCTAGTACGAAATCGCTCGAGGGTGCCGCTCCTCGGAGGCCTTCACAACGGGCCCCGGCTTCCGAGGTGATCAACGACGCGGCGGCGTGGTCCCACGGATTGAGACCGACCTCCCAGTAGCCATCGAGGCGACCACAGGCCACCCAGCACAGATCGAGGGCGGCGGCGCCGCTGCGACGGATGTCGGCTACCTCGCCGATGATCTGTGCCACCACCTCGGCCTGGCGGGCTCGCCGGGCCGGGTCGTAACCGAAACCGGTCCCCACCACCGAGCGGGCCAACGACACCGGCGACGCGCAGCGCAGCACCCTGTCGTTGCGGAACGCCCCTCCGCCCCGCACCGCGGTGAACACGTCACCGTGCAGGGGAGAGGCCACCACCGCGGCCACGGTGACCAGCTCGCCACCGGCGTCCCTGGTCTGTGCCGCAATCGACACGCAGAAACCCGGCATAGCGTGGACGAAGTTCACGGTGCCGTCGATCGGATCTATGCACCAGGTGATGTCACTGGTACCGGTGACATCGGCGCCCTCCTCGCCCACGATGGAATCTGTGGGGCGGGCGGCCAGCAGGCGCTCGGTGATGTGCAGCTCCGCCCAGCGATCCATCTCGGTCACCAGATCGGTGCCCGTCGACTTCGACGACACCGCGGCGGCGCGAGCGTCGCCGTCGAGCGCCCGGACCAGCTCCGCCGCCACCTCCTCGGCCACCGGCCGGGCCAAGGCCAGCAGAGACCTCGGATCGTTCACTGGGTTCCGGCCCGGCCCCGGCGGGCGGCGGCGGGATCGCCGGTCTCTTGGATGGTGTGCCACTCGCCCATGGCCCGCATGACCAGGACCGCGAGGATGGCCACGCCCCCGGCCGACAGGACCGCGCCGACCACTCCGCCCACCCCCGGCCACAGGCTGCCCTCGTCCACCTGGAGGGCGGTGAACTTCCAACCGATCAATCCGCCGCACACCCCAGCCAGAACGATGGCCCCGAAGGCCAGGATGCGGGCGGTGGCGGGCGGAACCGCGGACTCGATGGGACGGTCGTCGGCCATGAACCGATGCTAGGAGGTGACGGTGAGGGCCGGAGCGGTCGGTCGGTGCATTTAGAGTGACGCCCGATGGTCGCGCTCGTCATCCTGCCCACCTACCAGGAGGCCGAGAACATCCGTCACGCCCTCACCCGGGTGCGCGAGGTGGTACCCGAAGCTCACGTGCTGGTGGTGGACGACGGCAGCCCCGACGGCACCGCCGATCTCGCCGAACAGGTCGGTGAGGAACTAGGGCAGATCCACGTGCTCCGTCGACCGGCAAAGGCCGGGTTGGGCCCCGCCTACCGGGCCGGGTTCGCCTGGGGCATCGAGCACGGTCACGACGTGATGGTGGAGATGGACGCCGACGGCCAGCACGACCCGGCCACCCTGCCCGAGCTGATCTCCACCTTGGAGACGGCGCCGGCCGACCTGGTGATCGGGTCGCGCTACGTCCCGGGAGGGGCGGTCCCGGGCTGGCCCGCCAACCGGCGGCTCCTCTCGCAGTGGGGCAACCGCTACATCGGGCTCATGCTCAAGCTGGGCATCCGCGACGCGACGGCCGGCTTCCGGGCCTACCGGACGACCATCATCGAACGCATCGGCTTAGAGCGGGTGCGCGCCGACGGGTATGGCTTCCAGATCGAGATGGCCTATGAGGTGCGAAAGGCCGGCGGTCGCATCGTCGAGATCCCCATCACCTTCCGGGACCGGAGACTGGGGGTCTCCAAGATGTCCTCCAACATCGTCCGGGAGGCTCTGGTGATGGTCACCCGTTGGGGGGTTCGCGACCGGGTCCAGCGGGTCCGGGGTCGGTTGAACAGGGCGCGGAGCTGACGGTGAGGGAGTGGCTGGTCGCCGGGGCTCTGGTCGAGCTCGACGGAGGCCTGCTGCTGGTACAGAACCGCCGTCACGACGGGCGGGTCGACTGGACACCGCCGGGCGGGGTCATCGACCCGGGCGAGGCGGTCCTCGACGGTCTCGCCCGTGAGGTGAACGAGGAGACGGGCCTGTCGGTCTCGACGTGGTCGGATCCGGTCTATGAGATCCGGGCCGAGGCCCCTGACATGGACTGGACGCTGACCGTCGTCGTCCACCGTGCCTTGACCTGGAGCGGCGAGCTGTGCGTTGCCGACCCCGACGGGATCGTTGTCGATGCCTGTTACGTGGCGACCGATGATTGCCACCACAGACTCGCCGGGTCACCTCAGTGGGTACGCGATCCGCTGACCGCGTGGCTGGGCGAACGTTGGGCGTCCTCACGCGCCTTCGGCTACCGCGTGGAGGGAACCGACCCCTGCGCCCTTCGGGTGTCCACGCTGCCCTGAACGGGGTGACCCGGTGACCGAACCCACTCCAAGCATCCTCCACGTCGACATGGACGCCTTCTTCGCCGCGGTCGAAGTCGTCCGCCATCCCGAATTGAAGGGGCGCCCGGTGGTGGTGGGGGGATCGGGTCCCCGCGGGGTCGTGGCCGCGGCGTCCTATGAGGCCCGCGCTCACGGGGTGCACTCGGCGATGCCTGCGGTCACGGCCCGCCGCCTGTGCCCCACCGCGGTATTCCTGCCCGGTGACCATGCCCACTACAGCGAGGTGAGTGCCAGGGTGATGGCGGTGTTCGCCCGCTTCACCCCGCTGGTGGAGCCGATCAGCCTGGACGAGGCGTTCCTCGACGTGTCCGGTGCCCGCCGCCTCCTCGGTTCACCAGAGCGGATCGCCCGTGAGATCCGCTCCGAGATCCACGACACCGAGGGGCTCACGTGCTCGGTCGGTGTGGCACGGCTGAAGTTCCTGGCCAAGCTGGCCTCCCAGGCGGC
>JAGQSO010000055.1 GCA_020439505.1 Acidimicrobiales bacterium | reverse complement strand
TGGCGGTGGAGATCGAGATCAGCGTCACCGAGTCGAGCACCGCCCGGGCTTGTTGTGCCTGGTCGGGTGCGCCCCTGCGGGTGGCCCGGAGCAGTTCGGTGCGCAGAAGATCGCTCGACACGATGGGCGACGTCTCGGCCGATAGCCACGTCCGTAGCGCCTTGGAGCCGACTTCTTCCACCACCAGCTTCACGGCGGCAGAGGTGTCCAGGTAGTACGCCACGCCAGAGGTGCCTAGTACCGCTCGGCGTCGCGCATCTCGGCCAGGGTCTCTGACAGCGTCGGCTGACCAGGTCGGCGGCGGGCGGGTGGGGGAAGCTCGGCCAGCGGCCGCCTCGCCGGGCGGGCCCGACCCGAGGCCACCAGCGATTCGAGTCGGGTCGCGGAGATCGGAACGAGTTGTGCCACTGGACGGCCCCGGTCGGTGATGGTCACTTCGCCCCCGGCGGCAGCTTCTGCGACAACAGCCGAGGCGTTCTGTTTGAGAGCCCGGACCCCAACCTCACCCATATTCTACAATGTAGCTCATTGGGGCTGTCCTTTATGGCGCCGCATTCGTGCGCGGCCGTCAGGGTGACGCGGGTAGGTCTCGGCAGAGGGTGTCTAGGAACCGGGCCTGCTCGGCCTCGAACCAGGCTTGGCGGCGGTCGTAGCGGGCTTGGCCGCCGGTGGATTCCCACATGGCCACGAAGGCTGGTTGGCCGGCTTCGACACGGCGACGCACGAACTCGCTGCCCTGGTTGATCTGGGTGGTCAAGGCGTCGAGGAGGTCGTGGCGGCCGGGTTCGTCCAGGCCGTAGGCGTCGGCCACCACCCGCAGACGGCGCACCGGGTTGAGGGTGCCGCGGCCGGTGCGGGCCGCGTCCTCGGCCGTTTCGATCGGGGCACACATGCGGGCCATCGCCGCCACGTCCCACACCCGGCGGCCCGGGGCGGCGAAGTCGAAGTCGATCAGGGCGGAGGCCGACGCACCCCGGAACACCACGTTCTCGGGGCACACGTCGTTGTGGCAGACCACCGCATCGGGTCCCGGAGCGGGGTCGGCCAGTTCTGTGTTCCACACTGCGTCGGGCGGGATCGGGAACCCCGACGCCGCTTCGTGGTAGCGGCGAAGGAGCTTGGTGATCGTGACGAGCACCCGGTCGGTCAACGACCAAGTCGGAAAGGGTGGCAGCGCCACCTCACCGGCGATGTAGAGGAGACGTTCCCGTCCGTCGGGGTCAACGCCCACCACGGCTGGCACCCCCATCAGGCCGTGGGTACGCACGTGGTAGAGCAGCGCGTGAACCGCGGGGGTGTGGGGACCGCTGGGCCTCAGGATGTGGGCGCCGACCTGCACCACCTCGCCGCCGTTGCCGACCCCTCCGGGCAAGGTTGCCTCGTCCACGCCGTGATCTTGTCAGGCAGGTCGAGGGCATGAGGCCGGTACCCTCGCATCTGCCGACAAAGCCCGCCCGTCGGCCGCCGCCCCGGAGGTCAGTCATGAACGAACACCGCCAGCTCTACATCGACGGGGCCTGGGTTGACCCCGCCGGAACCGAGATGATCGACGTGATCTCGGCATCCACCGAGGCGGTCATGGGTCGCATCCCCGAAGGCACCCCCGCTGACGTTGACCGGGCGGTAGCCGCAGCCCGCGCCGCCTTCGACGGGTGGGCGGCCAAGACCCCCGCCGAGCGGGCCGAGGTGGTGGCCGCCATCGGAGAAGGCATGGTCGAACGTCGAGACGAGCTGTCGGGCCTGATCTCGGGTGAGGTCGGCATGCCCCGCAAGCTGGCCGGGATCATCCAGGTCGGCCTGCCCGTCGCCGTGGCCGGCGGCTTTCCGGCCATCGTCGAGGACTTCGCCTGGCAAGAGGAGGTCGGCAACTCGCTGGTGGTGCGCGAACCGGTCGGGGTGGTGGCCGCCATCACCCCTTGGAACTACCCGCTCCACCAGATCGTGGCCAAGCTGGCCGCCGCCCTTTGCGCCGGGTGCACCGTCGTCCTCAAACCCAGCGAGGTCGCCCCCCTCAACGCCTTCGCCCTGGCCGAGATCGTCCACGCTGTCGGCGTGCCCGCCGGGGTGTTCAACCTGGTCAGTGGGACCGGGCCGGTGGTGGGCGAGGCGTTGGCCGCCCACCCCGATGTCGACATGGTGAGCTTCACCGGCTCAACCCGGGCCGGGCGTCGGGTGCAGGAGGTGGCGGCGGCCACCGTCAAACGGCTTGCCCTCGAGCTGGGCGGCAAGTCGGCCAACATCTTGCTCCCCACCCTGGATGACCAGACCCTCGACAAGGCGGCGCGCGCCGCGGTGTCGAGTGCCTACCTCAACTCCGGTCAGACCTGTAGCGCCCTCACCCGGCTGCTGGTCCCCGCCGACCGGCACGACACCGTGGTCGAGGTGGTCCGCGACGAGGTCGAGTCCCGCTACACCCTCGGCGACCCCCTGACCGACGCCGGTCGGCTCGGGCCGCTCATCTCCGACACCCAACGCGACCGGGTCCGCGCCTACATCCGCACCGGCGTCGACGAGGGAGCGACCCTGGTCACCGGCGGCGCCGACGCCCCCGAAGACCTGCCCACCGGCTACTACGTCAAGCCCACCGTGTTCGCCGGGGTCACCAACAACATGACCATCGCCCGCGAGGAGATTTTCGGGCCGGTGCTGTCGATCCTGCCCTATGACACCGTCGACGACGCAGTGTCGATCGCCAACGACAGCGATTACGGCCTGTCCGGCGGAGTGTGGGGGGCCGACATCGACGAGGCCCTCGCCGTGGCCCGCCGTCTGCGCACCGGACAGGTCGAGGTCAACGGCGGGCGCTACAACCCGCTCGCCCCCTTCGGCGGCTACAAGCAGTCCGGCATCGGCCGAGAGTATGGCCGGGCTGGCCTGGAAGAGTTCCTCGAAACCAAGGCCATCCAGATCTGACCGGTCCGGTGGGCCCACCTGCGAACGTCGGAGAACCTATTCGTCACGGTCGGTACGCTCCGGACCATGTCAGGTGACCGGGGACTGCGACCGAGCCGAACCGCCCGCATCGCGTCGTTGCTGCCGTTACCACTGAGACGGCGGGCCGAGGCCCTGCCCGGTGCCATGGCTCCACCGGTACGGCTGGGTCAGAGCACCCCACGGGTGGCGATCATCGGTACCGGGTTCGGTGGCCTCGGGATGGCCGCCCGCCTCCGCCAAGCGGGTATCGACACCTTCACGGTGTTCGAGAAGGCCGATTCGGTGGGCGGCACCTGGCGGGACAACTCCTACCCCGGAGCGGCCTGCGACGTGCCGTCACACCTGTACTCGCTGTCGTTCGTGCCCAACCCGGCCTGGACCCGCAAGTTCCCGACCCAACCTGAGATCCGTCGCTACCTCGACTCCATCCCGTCCCGCACCGGCATCGCCGACCACATCCGCCTCGGGACCGAAGTCGAGGCTCTGCGCTACGACGACGACACCAAGACCTGGCATGTCACCGTCACCGACCTCCACACCGACACCCAGACGGTCGAGGTCTTCGACGCGGTGGTGGCCGCCACCGGTCAGCTCAACCGTCCCCACATCCCCGCCCTCGACGGTCTCGACTCCTTCGAGGGACCGGTGTTCCACTCGGCCCGCTGGGACCACGACGTCGACCTGACCGGGCGACACATCGGGGTGGTGGGGATCGGGGCCAGCGCCATCCAGTTCGTGCCCGCCATCGCCGAGGCGGCGGCGTCGCTCACCTTGTTCCAGCGCAGCGCCAACTACGTGGCACCAAAGGCCGACGCCCCGCTCAGTGCCCGGGCCCGCCGGCTTCTTCACGTCGATGCCTTCCGAAAGGCCTACCGGTTCTCGATCTGGGCCCGCTTCGAAGCCCGGTTCATGGCCCTGCGCGACGGTTCGGTGCTCAACAAGATGGGCCAGAACATGTTCGACAAGGGCCTGGCCAAGGCAGTTGGGTCCAAGCTCACCCGTGAGATGGTCGTGCCCGACTACACCCTGGGCTGCAAACGCATCCTCATCGCCAACGACTGGTACCCGACGCTCATGCGTCCCGACGTAGAGGTGGTGTGCGGCGGGGTGGAGAGAGTCGAACCGGCCGCGGTGGTGGTCGACGGGGTCTCCCACCCAGTCGACACCCTGGTGTTCGGAACCGGTTTCGAGTCCACCGGGTTCCTCATGCCCATGACCGTCACCGGCCGCCACGGCATCGACCTGCACGAGACCTGGGCCGAGGGCGCCGAAGCTCACCATGGGATCACGGTGAGCGGATTCCCCAACCTGTTCGTGCTCTACGGCCCCAACACCAACCTGGGGCACAACTCCATCATCTTCATGCTGGAACGTCAGATCACCTACGCATTGACCTGCATCCGATCTCTGGTGGGCGACCGGCGGCCGCTCGACGTCCGCCCCGGGGCCCAGGCCGCCTCCAACCGTCGGGTGCAACGGGACCTGGGACGCACGGTGTGGGCCACGTCGTGTCACTCCTGGTACAAGACGGCCACGGGGCGCATCACCAACAACTGGTCGGGCACCACGTTGGACTACTGGCGGAGGACGTGGCGTCCCCGCTGGAGCGACTTCGACCGGGTGTGAAGGCGAACGTGGAACCAATGGCCGATCGCGTCGATACTGGCGCCGTGCAACAGGAGGTCCTCCGACATCGGGCCCAATGCGTGGGCTGCCGCAGCAAGCTGCCCCCGCGCGGACTGGCCTGGGTGCACCGGGATGCCTCCGGTGTCGAACACGTGGTGTGTGATACGTGCTTCCGAGCCGGCACCTTCCCTGAGGAGCTCCGCCCCGAGGGCTACCTCACCGCCATCCAGAAGGCCGAGCTCGAGGCTCGCGCCAGAGCCGAGGCCGAAGCCGAGGCGTTGTCGGTGGAGGCGGTGGAGTCCGTCGCCCACTCGGTGGCCCAGTCTCTTGCCGAGACCCTGGCCCGGTCGGTCGAGGAGACGGCGGCGGCAGCAGCCCGCAAGGCCCGGGAAGAAGCCGACGCCTACGCCGCTGCCATCGCCAACCCGCCCGAGCCGACGGTGGACATCGCCCCGCTCGAGGCTGGGACCCTGGTGGGGACCGAGGCGCTGACCGCTGCCCCTGGAGGCAGCGGTGCGACCGATCCGGTCCCCGATCCGGTCTCCGATCCGGTCCCCGACCCAACCGCCGCTAGCGATGAGGGCCTGCCCGAACCCGTCGTGGCGTGGTCGGCTTCGGAAGAGCTGTTCCAGGGACCTCCGGTGCGAGTGGGGGACGGTTCCGAATCGCCCCGGGCCAAGCCTCGGATCCGAGATGCAGCACGGGCCTCCGAACCCGACCCGGTACCGCTCACCGTTCGGGCCGGGCGGGCTCAACCGAGCGACGCCATCGGTCGGGTGCTCATGGCCGCCGAGAACCGGGGCTTGGTCTGGCTTGGGCCTCGAACCACCCCTGAGGGTCGCACGGTCGACCACGTGGCGCTCTCTCCCAACGGGGTGTGGCTGGTCAAGACCGAACCGCCCGCAACCGGCCGGATCGAACGCCGTGACGTCGGAGACTGGTTCACCGCAGAGCCGCGCCTCTACGTCGGCGACCAGGACCGTAGCGAGGTGGCGGTGACGAGCGCCGCCGATGAGGTGTCGGTGGCCCGGGCATTGGTGGCGTCCCCGCTGGAGTCCTTGCCCATCTACCGGGTGCTGTGCTTCGCCGATGTCCCTCCGGCCTGGATCGAGCGCCCCTTCGAGTTCCAGGGGATGTGGGTCACCTGGAGCCGGCATCTGATCGAGCCGATGCTGGCCACGGTCCACATCCAGCGGGCCGAGGTGTCACGCCTGGCCAGCGTTCTCGACCGGATACTCACCCGGGCCTAGGCCCGGCCGTTGCTCAAGCCCCGGAGCGGGCCGCCAGGGTGGCGAGGGGTGGGCGCTCGTTGGGGGAGACGACCAGCGGCGAGGTCCCGGGACGACGCAGGATGGCTGGCCCCGGTGGCCGGACGCCGGCCCGGTCCAAGATGACCTGGCTCACGGTGAGGGCCATGGGGCCCAACTCGTCGAGGGTGCGGTTGCGATGGTGGCGCACGCCGAGATCGACCTGGGCGATGTGTTCGATGCCGACGGTGCGGGCCGCGTCGATCAGCAGGGCCACGTCCACGCCGTAGCCAGTCATGAACGGCAGCCGTTCGAGGAGCGTGCGTCGCCCCGCGTACTCGCCGCTCAACGGTTGGGCCACCTCGGCCAGGTCAGGGAAGAACTGTGACAGCAGAGGGCGGGCCAACAGCTCGGTGACCCGTCCACCGCCGACGCCGTCGGACTCGGGCCGGTGGTAGTGGCCCTTCACGAAGTCGATGGTCGGGTCGGTCAACAGCGGGCCGAGCAGGCCCACCACGAACGCCGGGTCGAAATCGACGATGTCGCTGTCCACCCACGCCACCACGTCGCCGGTGCTCTCGTGCAGCGACTTCCACAATGCTTCGCCCTTACCGTGGCCGGTCCCGTAGTCGGTCAAGACCTCGCTGGCATCGACCACCCGGGCCCCAGCCGCACCAGCCCGCTGGGCGGTGAGGTCACTGGAGTGGTCATCGACCACCACGATCTCGTCCACCAACGGGGTGACCTCGATCAGGTGGTGGCGGATCGATGCCACCACCTTGCCGACGGTGTCCTGCTCGTTGCGAGCCGGTAGGCACACCGACACGGTGGTCGCCCCTTTGAGTGAGGTGAGGTCCGCGGCGCGGAACCAGCCCTGCGGGTACGAACGCGGGAAGCGGTCGTCTTCCAGCGCTCTGATGCCATCGGTCACCCCTCCAGCTTGCCGCAGCGGGCGCCCGGTGCCACCTTCGACGGTGACGTACCGCCTCGACCGGTGCCGCCAGGGTGAGCGGGTGAGCGCCAAGGCGGTCACTGGTGGAACGCCCACGACCCGCCACTACCATCAGGCCCGCCCGTCCTCGCCTTGAGGACCTGTTCACCCAACCAGTCGAGGTAACCGGCCCATGTCCGTCACCGTTCGAGTCCCCACCACGCTTCGCACCCTCACCGGCGGCGAGTCCGAGGTGCAGGTGGAGGGCAGCACCGTCGGCGCCGTCTTGGACAGCCTCGAGGCCGCCCACCCCGGCTTCAAGGACCGGCTGCTCGACGACGAAGGCGGCCTGCGCCGGTTCGTGAACCTGTACGTGGCCGACGATGACGTGCGGTTCCGTGACGGGCTGGACACCGAGGTGGCAGATGGCGACACCGTGTCGATCATCCCGGCGGTGGCCGGCGGCTGAAACGCATCGAGCGGGACACCGATGGTCTCCCTCCGACCCATCGATGCCCCGCTCTCGTGCGGTGGAGCGTTGCTCCTACTGATCAAATGATCGACGGATCGGGCCGGGCTCATGATGGGCCGTTCGACCCTTTGGGCCCCCGTTGGGCTCCCGCGGACGTCCGCGGGATGCCGGTTCTGGCTTGTACCCGGTTAGCAGTCTCCCCCTGCGGTTGCTAACGGCGGCTGTAGGTGGTTTGCTGTTAGCAGTCTCTCTACGAGAGTGCTAACCGTTCCGACCCTCACCGCTTCTGGGAGAACCTTCAGATGCCCAAGATCATCGCCTTCGACGAGCAGGCCCGCCGGGCCCTCGAGGCCGGCATGAACCAGCTCGCCGACGCTGTCGCCGTCACCCTCGGCCCCAAGGGCCGCAACGTGGTGCTGGAGAAGAAGTGGGGCGCCCCCACCATCACCAAGGACGGCGTATCGGTCGCCAAGGAGATCGATCTCGACGACCCCTACGAGAAGATCGGCGCCGAGCTGGTCAAGGAGGTCGCCAAGAAGACCGACGACGTCGCCGGCGACGGCACCACCACCGCCACCGTCCTGGCCCGGGCCATGGTGCGCGAGGGCCTGAAGAACGTGGCCGCCGGCGCCAACCCCATGGTTCTCAAGCGGGGCATCGAGGCCGCCGTCGAGGCCGCGGTGGCCGCGGTGGCCGACCTGGCCGTCGACGTGGACGACAAGGAGCAGATCGCCAAGGTCGCCTCCATCTCGGCCAACAACGACTCCGAGATCGGCGAGCAGATCGCCGAAGCCATGGACAAGGTGGGCAAGGACGGCGTCATCACCGTCGAGGAGTCCAACACCTTCGGCATCGAGACCGACTTCGTCGAGGGCATGCGCTTCGACAAGGGCTACATCTCGCCCTACTTCGTCACCGACCCCGAGCGGATGGAGGCTGTCATGGACGACGCCCTCATCCTGTTGGTGTCCTCCAAGGTCTCCAACGTCCGCGACCTGGTCCCCGTGCTGGAGAAGGTCATGCAGTCCGGCAAGCCGCTGGTGATCGTGGCCGAGGACATCGAGGGTGAGGCTCTGTCCACCCTGGTCGTCAACAAGATCCGCGGCACCTTCCGCTCGGTGGCCGTCAAGGCTCCCGGTTTCGGCGAGCGCCGCAAGGCCATGCTCCAAGACATCGCCATCCTCACCGGCGCCCAGGTCATCTCCGAGGACGTTGGCCTCAAGCTGGAGAACACCACCCTCGACCTGCTCGGCACCGCCAAGAAGGTGATCATCACCAAGGACGAGACCACCATCGTCGAGGGCGGCGGCGACGCGGACGACGTAAAGGGTCGGATCAACCAGATCAAGACCGAGATCGACAACACCGATTCCGACTACGACCGCGAGAAGCTCCAGGAGCGCCTCGCCAAGCTTTCGGGCGGCGTGGCCGTACTCAAGGTCGGCGCCGCCACCGAGGTGGAGCTCAAGGAGAAGAAGCACCGCATCGAGGACGCCGTCTCCACCGCCAAGGCCGCCATCGAAGAGGGCGTCGTGCCCGGTGGTGGCGTGGCCCTCATCCGGGCTCAGGCCGCGGTGCTCGAGGTTGCCGCCAAGCTGGAAGGCGACGAGGCCACCGGTGCGCTGATCGTGGCTCGTTCGGTCGAGGAGCCCCTCAAGCAGATCGCCGTCAACGCCGGCCTCGAGGGTGGCGTCGTCGTGGCCAAGGTCAAGGAGCTGTCGGGCAACGACGGTTACAACGCCGCCACCGACGAGTACGGGCCCATGCTGCCCACCGTGCCCGACGCCGCCAAGGTGACCCGCTCGGCCCTCCAGAACGCCGCTTCGATCGCCGCGCTGTTCCTCACCACCGAGGCCGTCGTCGCCGATAAGCCCGAGGAGAAGGCCCCCGCCATGCCCGGCGGCGGCATGGACGACTTCTGATCGGCTAGCTGGCTGATCCGTCGGTACCCACTCTGGTGGGTCGACGGCAACAAACGACGAGATGGCCGGCCCCGCTGGGGCCGGCCATCTCGCTTTGTCGGGCCTGGTGGGGGATTGGCCCGACTGCCGGGGCGCTCCGCCGGGGGGCGGGCCGGGGGCGCCTCCCGGGATCAGTTGCCGCCGGCAGCCATGATGTCGGCGTTTATGCGCTCCACCCGCTGGCGGAGATCCTCCAGCTCGGTCCGCACCGTCTGGAGCGAGCGGGACGTCTCGGGCCAGGCGCTACGGAACTGGGTGGCGAGAGCTCCGTCCCACACGTCGGGCTGGGAGAGCTGGCGGCCCTGTTGGTCGAGCTGGCTGATCTGGTCGGCGAGACCGCCGTTGATGATCGTGGCCATGGTGGACACGGCCGATCGGGCGGCATCGGTGGACAGAACCCTGGTCATGAGTGTGATCCTTCGGGACGGGGTGGGACGACATGAAAGTATATGAAACAGCCTGAAACGTCAATAGGTACCGCGTGAACTGCTCAAGGTGTCCTCGACACCGCGACCTGGACGAACCCGGTGACGGACTGGTCGGGGCCGTCGAGCCACCCTCTGCCCGCCACCATGTCGACGAGGGGTCGACGGGGGAGCCGCACCCCCAGAAGGTCACCGTCCAGATCCAGGTCGGGGCACAACAACAGCCCGGTGCCGTCGGCTCGGGCCTCCCGGGTCCAGTGGCCGTAGTTGGACCGGAGTCGGTCGTTGCGGCCGGCCACCACGACGTGGACCCCCGGACGTCGCTCGGTCAGCAACTCCGCCAGTACGGGATGGTCACCGATGCGGTCGGCATCGTCCACCAGCACGAGTCCCGAGGACAGATCCACGAGCCGGTCTTCGAGGTCGGGGTCGTCTGCCCCAACGAAGTCGATCCGACAGCCCGGTACCGCCAGGGGGGCGCCAGCCCCTGCCACCCACACGACCGGCAGCACCGGTGCCGCCTCCTGCGCCAAGCGGATCAGCGCCGTGGTGCGACCCGACCGGGCCGGGCCCGCCACCACGGCGTGGGCACCGGGTACCAGCCTCAGGGTGGCGGTCTCCAGACCCTGGTCGGCCAGGCCCAACCGCAGCGACAACCCGGCCCCGCCGGTGCGGGCACTCGCCGCGTCGAGGTCGCTGACGTCGACCGAACGAGGAAGGACCCCGACCCAGGTGGGCGAGTCAGGACCGTTGGTCCACGACGCCAGTTCGGCCACCGCGCCGGCCAGCCCGTCGGCAGGCCGGGCCACCTGCACCTCCCGGCACATGCCACCCTGAACGGCGATTCCTCGACCGTGCAGGGGCGGGGGGATCGACCGGGCCGGGACGCCGTAGGCGGCCGCCTCGTTGGCGTCACCCAACCGCAGGATCAGGCGCTGCTCGCATAGGGCAACCAGGGAGTGGGGGACGGATCCCTCGGCGGTAAGGCACAGGTACACACCCGACTCGGCCCCGGACTTGGCGATCTCGAGCAGACGGGACCAACTCGACACGTCACCCGCCTCCTCCCATCGTGGGCGCAGGGCCGCGAGCCCGTGGATTACCAACAGGTGAGGGGTGCCGGCGGTCGCTTGGCGGCTCTGGCGTGCCGCAAGCTCGTCGGCCACCGACTCGACGAGGCGCCGCTGGCGCTCCAGCTCGTGGCCCTTCACCACCGCGCCCACCGCCGGTAGTCCCGCCAGTACCTCGAGTTCACCGGGGCCGCCGTCGATCACGCCGATCACGGGGCCGGTGTCGTGCCAGCGTCTCGCCGCCTCGACCGCTGCGGTCCCGGCCAGCAGGGCGGTACCTGACCCGGCCAGCCCGAGGGCCAGCAACGGACCACGCCCGACATCCCAGGAGAACGGCGTTGTGCGTTGGGCGGAGGGCTCGTCGGCCAGGCCGAGGGTGAGGTGTTGGCTCCCCTCGGGCCCGTCGTCGACCGGCCAGGTCACCTCCTCGGGCAGCGGATCGGGCCACGGGCATCGGGGTCGTGCACCCCCTGCTGCCTCCCACGCCTCCACCATGTATCCGACCGTGGTCGCCAAGGCGCTTACCTCGCCCGGAACACCCGGCACGCGGCGGCCGGGATCGAGCGCCCGGGGGCCTGACCGCTCGGCGGCACAACCCCGAGCCCGCCCTGCCGCCGGCCCGAGGGGGACTAAATCGACACTCCCGGTGGCGGCGGGCTGGGCGGTGGTGGCGATCTGGGCGGTGATCAGCTCGCCGGGACCGAAACTGACCAGGGCGCGACCGGGGAACTGGCGGGGAAGCAACGACGCGGCATCGGTCCCGATCACGTCGACGCTGTCCTGGCCCGAAGCGACCCTCAGGCAGAGGCGGGCGCCCATGTTGGCCTGGATGGCCTGGCTGACCGCCCCGGCCGGACGCTGGGTGGCCAGGACCAGGTGGATGCCCAGGCTGCGGCCCCGTTGGGCGATGTCCACCAGGGAGTCGACGAAGTCGGGCACCGACCGACCGAGGGCGGCGAACTCGTCCACCATCACCACCAGGCGGGGCATCGGCGGTCCTCCCGGGTCGAGGCGGCGCAACTCGGTGAGATCGGAGGCTTCGGCCTCGCGTAGGCGCCGTTCGCGGTGACGGATCTCGGCGTCGAGGCACACCAGAGCCCGGGCCGCCAACCGGTCGTCCAGGTCGGTCACCACGCCGGTGGTGTGGGGGAGCTGCGAACAGGCGTCGAAGGCCGCTCCTCCCTTGAAGTCGACGAGGACGAAGGCGAGGTGGTCCGGACTGCACGAGGCCGCCAGCCCGAGAACCATGGTCCGCAGGAGCTCGCTCTTTCCCGAACCGGTGGTACCGGCTACCAGGAGGTGGGGCCCGTCCAGTGCCAGGTCGACGGTCAACGGGCCCTCTGCCCAAACCCCGATCGTGGTGCGGGGCGCGGGGTCTTCTCCTCCAGCCGCCCACCGGGCCGCCACCGTCCCCGCTGACTCGTGGGTGGTGCCCGACAGCGCATGAAACGCCACGGTCGAGGGCAGGTCGCGGGCATCTCCCGACGCTTCGGGGTCTTCGAAACGGGCCAAAGCTCGGGCGTGCTCGCGGGCCACCTCCACCGGGGTCATCGCCGCCACCGAGAACCCCGCCGTCACCGACGGTGGCCCCTCCAACGTCCCGTCGGCGGAGACGGTGAGGACGGTCGTGCACGCTGCCGGAACGGCGGTACCGGCCGGGATGATGACCACCGGCACCAGGGCGTTGGCCGGATCGCCGGCCTGGCGGAGGATGTGGCGCGAAACGCCCCGTCGATCGGCCAGGTCGGTGGGGTCGTCCAGCACTACGACGGTGAGCGCCGGTGAGCCGGGCGGAGGCGACGTGATCTGATCGGCCACCGACCGTCCGGTTTGGGGATCGACCGCCAGGAGCGCGACATCGCCCGACCGGTAGGCGTGAGGCAGCCACGCCAGCCAATTCCAGTCGCCTTGCCTGGGGTCCCACAACGCGACGACACCGAGGTCGGCGGGGCCGTGGGCGCCGGTCGCGTTGACGATGATGGTGCGGGTCAGGCCTCGGGCGGCCTCGGCCGGGCCGAGGACGGCGACTGGTTCGCCGGGCCTCAAGGCCAGACCCAGCGAGGTGTCGCTCAGGCTGCGATGGCGGGCGAGCAACTCTTCGACTGCCGGGTCGACGCCAACCCGCTCACCCTGCACGCCCGGTGTCCACGGTCCGGTCCCGTGCCCGATCCGGACCAGACCGAAGTCCTCGTGGTCGGGGCGACGTTCCCACAGGGTCTCGATGGTGGCGGCCGACCGATCGGTGACCGCGTCGGCGTGCAGCCGGGTCCGTCGGTTCCGTTCCTGGGCTGCCGCGAACTCCAGGTCGAGCGTCAGGCGTTCAAGGTCGCGGCTCAGCCGACGGCTCTCGCTTCGCCGGGTCCGTCGCCCCCTCCGGCGACCGTCGAGGTGGTGGGCCACCATGGTGAGCGGGCCGACGAGGGCGAAGGCGGCATACCGCCATGACCCGAGGATCACGACCATGGCCAGCGCGCCGACACTCGTCACTCCCAGCGCCGCGATGCCAAGAGACGGAGGCGTGGTGGAAGGCTCCTTCGGCGGGTCCGGCAGCGGGACCGGCTCGGGTGCTGGAGCGAGGGGCGGACGGACCGGACGGTGATGGGGCACCGTGGGCCGGGATCCGTGGCGAGGCAAGGCCGGTGAGTCCGGAGCTGGGGGCCCGTTGGAGATGACGGCGCGGGCGTTGCCGAGGCGCAACCTTCGCGGGGTTCCCGCGGCAACGATGACCTCGGCCGGGGCCGGGGCACCTTCGACGTCGGTGCCGTTGGACGAACCGAGGTCCACGACCGTGAGCGTGGGGTTGTCGCCCTGCCCGACCTCGATGCGGGCGTGTCGGGCTGACATCGTCGGCTCGGCGATCACGTGGCCGGGTTGGCCGAGTTGGCCGGGACGGCGTCCGATCTCGTGGAGGCCGGGCGGCAGTTCGACGACGTGACCGCTCTGGGCCCCGGTGGTGAACGTGAGTCGGATCGAGGCCGGCGGGGTGGACGTCGTCGGGGGTGGGGGTGGCTCGGTGGACACGACATCGCCGTCGAGGATCCCGGCACGATCCAGCGGAGTGGCCGCACCTACGGGCCGCTCGCCAATCCATAGAGGCCCGGCTCCCAGGATGGGGTCGAGCGCCGCGGTCAGGTCGCCTACGGTGGCGTCGGGATTGGTGGCGGTGACAGCGAGGTCCCGGCCCCGGTGGCGGATCAGATAGCGCACGCTGTCCAGCGGGTCGTCGGCGGAAGGGGACTGGCGGAGGGGGACCGGAGGACTACCCAGGACCGGCCGGGTGAAACCGGAGCGGCTGGACCGCCGCCTGTCCGGGCGAGTCCTTCGGCCGTTAG
>JAGQSO010000054.1 GCA_020439505.1 Acidimicrobiales bacterium | reverse complement strand
GAGGCTCTCGCCCAGGAGGAGAAGGTCTGATGGCAGACGAAACCACCGGCGAGGTGCGTGAGAACGCCCGCAAGGTCCGTGAAGGGCTGGTCACCTCCAGCGGCATGGACAAGACCGCGGTCGTCGCAGTCACCACCCGCAAGCCCCACCCCCGCTACCGCAAGACGATGGCTCGCACCACGCGCCTGTACGTCCACGACGAGGAGAACACCCTCAACGTCGGCGACCGGGTGCGGGTTCAGGAGACCCGTCCGCTTTCCAAGCTGAAGCGCTGGCGGATCGTGGAGATCTTGGAGCGTGCCAAGTGATTCAGCAGGAAACCCGCCTTCGGGTCGCCGACAACAGCGGCGCCAAAGAGGTGCTCTGCATCAAGGTGCTGGGCGGTTCCCGTCGTCGTTACGCCTCGATCGGCGACATCATCGTCGCCACCGTCAAGGACGCGAACCCCGGTGCCGGCGTCAAGAAGGGCGACGTCGTCAAGTGCGTGGTCGTGCGCACCAAGAAGGAGAAGCGTCGTCCCGACGGTTCCTACATCCGTTTCGACGAGAACGCCGCGGTGCTGATCAACGACCAGCAGCTCCCGCGCGGTACCCGCATCTTCGGCCCGGTCGGCCGTGAGCTGCGTGACCGCAAGTTCATGCGCATCGTGTCGCTCGCCCCGGAGGTGCTCTGACATGGCAGGTCTGAAGATCCGCAAGGGTGACCGTGTCGTTGTCCTGTCCGGTAAGGACAAGGGCAAGGAAGGCGTCGTCCAGTCCGCTCTGCCCAGCGAGGGCAAGGTGGTGGTCGAAGGCGTGAACACCGCCAAGCGCCACCGCAAAGCCCGTTCGGCCACCGAGGCCGGCGGCATCATCGAGATCGACAAGCCGATCGACGTCAGCAACGTGGCGGTGATCAGCCCGTCAGACGGCAAGCCGACCCGGGTGGGCTACAAGATCGTCGACGGCAAGAAGGTCCGCGTTTGCAAGCGGACGGGAGCAGAGCTGTCATGACCACGGCTACCGAAATTCCCCGCCTCAAGGTGCGGTACAACGAACAGATCCGTGACCAGCTCAAGGAATCCTTGGCGCTGGGCAACATCATGGAGGTTCCCCGCCTCGAGAAGATCGTGATCAACATGGGTGTTGGCGGTGCCGTCGCCCAGGCCTCTCTCCTGGAGAACGCGGTGCGGGATCTGACCGCTATCGCCGGCCAGAAGCCCCAGGTCACCCGGGCCCGCAAGTCCATTGCATCGTTCAAGCTGCGCGAGGGCAACGCCATCGGCGCCAAGGTGACCTTGCGCGGCGACCGGATGTGGGAGTTCCTCGATCGCCTGATCGCGGTCGCCATCCCCCGTATCCGCGACTTCCGTGGCCTGCCGGCCAACAGCTTCGACGGCCGGGGTAACTACACCTTCGGCGTGACCGAGCAGTTGATCTTCCCCGAGATCGACTACGACAAGATCGACCAGACCCGAGGCATGGACATCACCATCGTGACCACGGCCCGTACCAACGCCGAGGGCAAGGCACTGCTCGATGCCTTCGGCTTCCCGTTCAAGCGTGAGGGACAGAACTGATGGCGAAGAAGGCACTAATCAACAAGGCCAACCGTAAGCCCAAGTTCAAGGTCCGGGCTTACACGCGGTGCCAGAAGTGCGGCCGGCCGAAGTCGGTGTACCGCAAGTTCCAACTCTGCCGGGTCTGCCTGCGCGACATGGTTCACGCCGGTGAGATCCCCGGTGTGACCAAGGCGAGCTGGTGAGGAGGGCCTGAAATGACAATGACCGACCCCATCGCCGACATGCTCACCCGCATCCGCAACGCCAACACGGCGATGCATGACGAGGTGGCCATGCCGTCCTCCAAGCAGAAGGAAGCCCTCGCTGGCCTCCTGAAGAAGGAGGGCTACATCGAGGACTTCAAGGTGGCCGCCAACGCGGACCGCCCCGGGAGCACCCTCACCGTCACCATGAAGTACTCGCCCGAGCGGATCCGGACCATCTCCGGCCTCCGCCGGGTATCCAAGCCCGGCCTGCGCGTCTACAAGGCCGCCAGCGAGGTCCCTCGGGTCCTCGGTGGGCTGGGTGTTGCTGTCGTCTCGACCAGCCAGGGACTCATGACCGACCGCGAGGCGCGCAAGCGCAACGTGGGCGGCGAGGTCCTGTGCTTCGTCTGGTAGGAGCGCACAATGTCCCGCATCGGTAAGTCCCCAATCAACGTGCCCGGTGGCGTCGACGTGACCGTCGCCGACCGCACGGTCACGGTGAAGGGTCCCAAGGGCACCCTCCAGCGTGATCTGCCTGGCACCATCACCCTCCGCCAGGACGGCGACACCTTGCTGGTGGAGCGTCCCGACGACGAGCGTCAGACCCGGGCCATGCACGGCCTGGTGCGATCCCTGGTGAACAACATGGTCGTCGGTGTGACCGACGGCTTCACCAAGGAGCTCGAGATCATCGGCGTCGGCTACCGCGCCACCGCCAAGGGCCCTGACGCCATCGATCTGGCTCTCGGCTACAGCCATCCGATCGAGGTGAAGGCTCCTGAGGGCATCACCTTCGAGGTCCCGTCGCCCAACCGGATCGCGGTCAAGGGCACCGACAAAGAGGTCGTCGGCCAGGTGGCCGCTGACATCCGCAAGCTGCGCAAGCCCGAGCCCTACAAGGGCAAGGGTGTGCGCTATCTCGGTGAGCACGTCGCCCGCAAGGCCGGCAAGTCCGGGAAGTGACCACTCGGGGGCCCCGGCTCCCGTGGACCCCCGTCGGGCTGTGCCCGACCCAAACCAGACGCAAGGATTCCGTCGGGATGGGCCCGACTCAGGAGACCCACAATGTCAGATAGTGCAAAGCAGAAGCGTGAAGCCCGCATCCGTCGTCATCGTCGGGTGCGCAAGAAGGTCCGGGGTGACGCGGCGCGTCCCCGTCTGGCCGTGTTCCGGTCGAACCGCCACATCTCGGCCCAGGTGATCGACGACCGCACCGGCCGTACCCTGGCCGCGGCCTCGACCCACGAAGCCGACCTGAAGGCCAGCGGTGGCAACATCGACGCCGCTACCAAGGTCGGTCAGCGGGTCGCCGAGCGGGCCAAGGCCGCTGGAATCGAAGCCGTGGTGTTCGACCGCGGTGGCAACCTCTATCACGGGCGCATCAAGGCGCTCGCCGACGCCGCCCGTGAAGGTGGACTGGAGTTCTGATGGCCACGAACAACTCTGACGCCGCTCTGCGTGAGTCGCGCGTCATCAACATCAACCGGGTGGCCAAGGTCGTCAAGGGCGGCCGCCGTTTCTCCTTCACCGCGCTGGTGGTGATCGGCGACGGTGCCGGCCGGGTCGGCCTCGGCTACGGAAAGGCCAAGGAAGTCCCCCTGGCCATCCAGAAGGGCACCGAAGAGGCCCGCAAGAACCTCTTCACCGTGCCTCTGGCCGGTTCCACCATCACCCACCCGATCATCGGGGTCATGGGTGCCGGGCGGGTCATGCTCAAGCCTGCCGCCCCCGGCACCGGCGTCATCGCCGGTGGTGCCGCCCGCGCCATCCTCGAAGAGGCCGGTATCCACGACGTGCTCTGCAAGTCGTTGGGCTCGGCCAACCACATCAACGTGGCCCGGGCCACCATCGCAGGCCTCCAGCAGCTCAAGCGCCCCGATGAGGTCGCCCGGTTGCGTGGCCTGTCGCCCGAGGAGTTCGTTCCCAAGGGCCTCCTCGAGGCCTACCGGGAGAGCGAGCGTGGACCGCTCGTCGTGGAAGAGGTGAAGTGACGTGGCAGATCTGAAGGTCACCCAGACCCGCTCGGCCATCGGGGCCAAGCCCAAGCAGCGCGGCACGCTGCGCGCCTTGGGCCTGGGCCGGATCGGCAAGTCCAACACCCTGCCCGACCGTCCCGAGATCCGAGGGATGTTGGCCAAGGTTCCGCACCTGATCAATGTCGAAGAGGTGGCGTCCTGATGAAGGTCCACGATCTACAGCCCGCACCGGGCTCCAACCGCCGCTCCAAGCGCGTCGGCCGGGGCATCGGCGGCAAGGGCGGCAAGACCGCCGGCCGTGGGACCAAGGGCCAGAAGGCCCGCAACACCATTCCGGCCCGCTTCGAAGGTGGTCAGATGCCCCTTCACATGCGGGTTCCGAAGCTGAAGGGCTTCACCAACCCGTTCCGGGTCGAGTACCAGGCCGTCAACCTCGACACCCTCGAGGACAGCGGTCTGGCCGAGATCGATCCTGGCTCTCTGTACGAGAAGGGCCTGGTCGGCAAGGCCGCTCTGGTCAAGGTCCTGGGTCGGGGAGAGATCACCCGCGCCGTCACCGTCAAGGCTCATGCCTTCTCGAAGGCAGCCGAGGAGGCCATCACGGCCGCCGGCGGTAGCGTCGAACGCCTGCCCCTCCCCTGGGGTGACCGGCGTCCGCCGGCCAAGGGCAACCAGTTCACCAACCGCTGATCCTTCCCCCGATCGCCACCCCGGCCAGGAGCGCGAGTGTCAACCCTCCGCAACGTCTTCAAGATCCCTGAGCTACGCAACAAGCTCCTGTTCACGATCTTCATGATCGCCCTCTACCGCTTCGGTTCTCACGTACCGGTGCCGGGCATCAACCTGAGCATCATCAAGGACCTTGAGCTGAGGGCGGAGCAGGGCGGCGTGCTGGGCCTGCTGTCCACCTTCTCGGGTGGCGCGATCACCCAGTTCGCGGTGTTCGCGCTCGGGATCATGCCGTACATCACGGCGTCGATCATCATGCAGATCCTCGGCGTGGTGATCCCCAAGCTCGAGCAGTGGCAGGAGCAGGGGGCCGTCGGCCAGCGCAAGATCACCCAGTGGACGCGCTACGTCGGTGTGGCGATCGCCTTCCTTCAAGGAACCGGCATCACCTACCTGTTCCACACCGGCGGCCAGGGTGCCTTCGGCGGAGGCCTGGGAGTGGACCTGTTCGCCGGGTCCTACAGCAGCGGGCGCTTTGCCCTGGTCGTGCTCACCCTCACCGCCGGGTTCGCCCTGCTGATGTGGATGGGTGAGGTCGTCACCCAGCGCGGCGTCGGCAACGGCATGTCGATCCTGATCTTTGCCTCGGTGGTCAGCCGCCTCCCCGCCAACTTCGGTACCGTCCGAGCCGAGAAGGGCACTGCGGCGATGTTGGGCGTTGCCTTGATGTTCACCGCCCTACTGGTGGCGATCGTGTTCATCGAACAGGGAGTGCGGCGCATCCCGGTGCAGTTCGCCAAGCGTCAGGTTGGCCGCAAGATGTACGGGGGGCAGAGCAGCTACATCCCGCTCAAGGTGAACGGCGCCGGCGTGATCTCGATCATCTTCGCCAGCTCGGTCCTGTACCTGCCGGTGATGCTGTCCCAGATCCTGCCGGCCAAGGACGACAACTGGGCGGTCGGAGTGCAGAAGTGGATCAACGACCACCTGGTCCGCTCCACCTCGCCGGTGTACCTGGCCTTCTACGGCGTGTTGATCGTGGCCTTCGCCTACTTCTACACCGCCATCCAGTTCGACCCCCACAAGCAGGCCGATCAGATCCGCAAGCAGGGCGGGTTCATCCCCGGTATCCGGCCCGGCTACCAGACCGAGCGGTACCTGGCCCGAATCCTCAACCGGATCACCTTGCCCGGTGCCTTGTTCATTGCCGGCGTGGCCCTCGTCCCGGCGTTCATCCTGGGCAAGACCATGGGCGACTCCTCGGCTGGGCAGTCCCTCGGGTTCTTCGGAATCTCGATCCTGATCGCCGTGGGCGTCTCGCTGGAGACGGTCAAGCAGATCGACGGACAGCTGATGATGCGCAACTACGAGGGCTTCCTGGACACCTCCAAGCAGCGCGCCAAGGCCAAGACCAAGGCCAAGGCGTCCGCCAAGTAGTCCGATGACCAACGGAATTCGACTAGTCCTGCTCGGCCGCCAGGGGTCAGGCAAGGGAACCCAAGCGGTTCGCTTGGCCGAGCACTTCGACGTACCCCACATCTCCACCGGAGACATGCTCCGAGCCGCGGTGAAGGACGGTACCGAGTTCGGTCTCAAGGCCAAGGCGGTCATGGACGCCGGTGGTCTGGTGTCCGACGAGATCATGGTCGGCGTGGTCCAGGAGCGGTTGGCCCAACCCGACGCGGCCGGACGTGGCTACATCCTCGACGGCTTTCCCCGGACCGAGGCCCAAGCCCGTGCGCTGGAGGCGATCACCTCGACACTGCCTCTGGAGGTGGTACTCAACCTCGAGGTGGCCGAGTCGGAGGTCATCGAGCGTATAACCAAGCGACGGGTGTGCCGTTCGTGCGGTCGCATCTATTCGGTCGACACGCCGCCCGCCGATGACTGGACCTGCGACACCGATGGTGGCGAGGTGGTCCAGCGAGACGACGACACCGAGGGAGCGGTTCGCAAGCGGCTCGAGCTGTACGCGGCCGAGACCTTGCCGTTGGTGGAGTTCTACCGGGCCGGAGGCCAGGCGGTGGAGGTCGACGGCCTTGGCACCCCCGACGATGTTTTCGGCCGGGTGATCGACGCCATCACCGTCCACCAGTCGGCCTGACCTTCAATGCGTCTGACCCGCTCGGCGGCGGTTCGCACCCCGACCGAGATCGCCTCGATGCGGCTAGCCGGTCGAGTGGTGGCCGAGATGCACGAACGCATCCGGGCTGCGATAGAGCCTGGTGTGACCACCGCGGCGTTGGACCGGGTGGGGCGTGAGGTGCTTCGCGATCGTGGTGCCTCGTCCAACTTCCTCGGGTACCACGGGTATCCGGCGGTGATCTGCGCGTCCCCCAACTCGATGGTGGTCCACGGGATCCCCTCCGACGACGTGGTCCTGCGAGACGGCGACATCATCTCGATCGACTGCGGCGCGGTGGTCGACGGCTGGCATGGGGACGCGGCCTTCACCGCGCCGGTCGGTGAGGTATCGCCCGAGCGGCTTCTATTGATCGAGGTGGCCGAGACGTCGCTCGACGCGGCGATAGCGGTGATGGTGGCGGGTAACCGGCTCGGCGACATTGGCCATGCGGTCGAGTCGACGGCGGTCGCCGCCGGTTTCTCGGTGGTAGAGGGTTACACCGGCCACGCCATCGGGCGGGCCATGCACGAATCCCCAAACGTACCCAACGTCGGTACGCCGGGAACCGGCGCCAAGCTGCGGATCGGGAATGTCCTGGCGATCGAGCCGATGTTGGTGGCCGGTCAACCCGGGACCGACGTGCTCGACGACGACTGGAGCGTCGTGAGTTCGGACGGATCGTGGGCGGCCCATGTCGAGCACACCGTGGCCATCACCGATCGAGGTCCCGAGGTCCTCACCCTCCCATGAGGTTTCATATCCCCGCTGACCTGGGCCTTTGCGTCCGAGCGGACAGCACCGGTCGTGGACGTTGCGGAGCTAGTGGGATCGAGGCTCCGCCACGGTCCAACCCTGCCGTTCCCATGGGTGGGCCCGGCTCTCGGCCCGCCTCCCATAGCCCCTCATCCCGGCACCGTCACCTGGGGGCCAATGATGCCTGCATTTGGCTGGCGGACGTGCTAGGGGCGGACTTGGACGATTGGCGGGGTCGCGTTAGCATGTCCCTTCGGCCCGTCGTGCCCTCGCGCTCTTGGCGCGTGGCTGGGCCGTACTTTACCCGGTCTCAACAGGAGATTCTCCCCTGCCCAAGCCCAAGGAAGACGCCATCGTCCTCGAAGGCACCGTGCTCGAGGCGCAGAAGAACGCCATGTTCCGCGTGGAGCTCGAGAACGGTCACGAGGTGTTGGCTCACATCTCCGGAAAGATGCGGATGCACTACATCCGGATCCTGCCAGGGGACCGGGTCCAGGTCGAGCTGACCCCCTATGACCTGTCCCGCGGCCGCATCACGTACCGCTACAAGTAGCCGGTCGCTCCACAGCAACCGGTAGACCACCACCTGAAGGCACCATGAAGGTCCAACCCAGCGTCAAACCCATCTGTGAGCACTGCAAGGTGATCCGCCGCCACGGCCGGGTCCATGTCATCTGCTCGTCCAACCCGCGTCACAAGCAGAGGCAAGGCTGATCAATGGCACGTATCGCCGGCGTCGACATCCCCCGAGAGAAGCGGCTCGTCATCTCGCTCACCTACGTGTTCGGCATCGGCCGTAGCACCGCTGAGCAGATCTGCGAAGCCACCGGGATCTCCGAGAGCACCCGTACCCGGGACCTCACCGATGAGGAGATCAACAAGATCAGGGCCTACATCGACCAGAACCTGAAGGTCGAGGGTGACCTCAAGCGTGCGGTCCAGCAGGACATCAAGCGCAAGATGGAAATCGGGTCCTACCAGGGTCTGCGCCACCGCAAGGGCCTGCCGGTCCGCGGTCAGCGCACCCAAACCAACGCCCGGACCCGCAAGGGCCCGAAGAAGACGGTCGCCGGCAAGAAGAAGGTTCGGAAGTAATGGCCAAGCCAAAGCCCGGGGGTCGTCGGCCCCGCAAGCGCGAGCGCAAGAACGTCACCTACGGGGTGGCGCACATCAAGAGCTCGTTCAACAACACCATCGTGTCCATCACCGACCAGTCCGGCAACGTCTTGTCGTGGGCGTCGGCAGGCAACGTGGGCTTCAAGGGGTCCCGCAAGTCGACCCCCTACGCTGCCCAGATGGCGGCCGAGAAAGCCGCCCGCGCCGCCATGGAGCACGGTGTCCGCAAGGTGGATGTCCTGGTGAAGGGCCCCGGCTCGGGCCGTGAGACCGCCATCCGCTCGATCCAGAACACCGGCATCGAGGTCACCGGAATCAAAGACGTGACCCCGATGCCCCACAACGGCTGCCGCCCCCCCAAGCGGCGTCGGATCTGACGGAGGACGAACATGGCTCGCTACACCGGCCCCAAGGTCAAGATCTCGCGCCGCCTCGGCGTCAACATCTTCGAGAACGAGAAGGGTTCCAAGGCGCTCAACAAGCGCCCGTACCCCCCGGGCGAGCACGGCCGTAGCCGTCGCCGCCAGCCGTCTGAGTACCTGCTCCAGCTTCAGGAGAAGCAGAAGGCCAAGTACATCTACGGCGTGTTGGAGCGTCCGTTCTCCAACCTCTACAAGGAAGCCAGCCGCCAGAAGGGCGTGACCGGCGAGAACCTGCTCCGCATGCTCGAGCAGCGCCTTGACAACATCGTGTTCCGGGCCGGTTGGGCTTCCACCCGTCCCCAGGCCCGCCAGTTCGTGGGCCACGGCATGATCAACGTGAACGGTCGCCGGGTGGACATCCCCAGCTACCGGGTTCGCAAGGGCGACGTCATCTCTCTGCGGGACAAGCCCCGCCAGATGATCGTGATCCGCCACAACCTGGACACGCTCGACCGGCTGAAGCCGGCGTGGCTGGAGGTCGGCGACGACGGCTTCCAGGTGACGGTGCGTGATCTGCCCACCCGTGAGCAGATCGACGTTCCCGTGCGTGAACAGCTCATCGTCGAGCTCTACTCCAAGTAACCGCCCGCCGAAACCCCTGAGGAAGGCTTCACATGCTGGTCATTCAGCGTCCCACGGTCGAGCCCGTCGGCGAGGAGGAGAACAACCGTCAACGTTTCTCGGTCAGCCCGCTCGAGCCCGGCTTCGGCCACACGCTCGGCAACTCGCTGCGCCGTACACTCCTGTCGTCGATCCCCGGCGCCGCCATCACGGCGGTCCGCTTCGATGACGCCTTGCACGAGTTCGGCACCATCACCGGGGTCACCGAGGATGTCACCGACATCATCTTGAACCTCAAGGATCTGGTGCTCACGTCCACGTCCGACGACCCGGTCACCCTCCGCATCGACCTGCGGGGAGCGGCCGACGTCACCGGGGCCGACATCCAGACCACCTCTGACATCGAGGTGCTCAACTCCGGTCACCACCTGGCCACCCTCAACGAGAAGGGCCGGCTGGCGCTGGATCTCACCGTCGAGCGGGGCCGGGGCTACCTGTCCGCCGACCGTGACAAGGGATCCAACACCATCGGTGTGATCCCCGTCGACGCCATCTTCTCGCCGGTGCGGCGCGTCACCTTCCAGGTGGAGCCCACCCGCGTCGAGATGGACACCAACTACGACCGGTTGGTTCTCGACATCGAGACCGACGGCTCCATCACCCCTCGGGATGCCTTGGCATCGGCTGGTGACACCCTCGCCAAGCTCGTGACCCTGGTGGCCGAGATGAGCGACGAGCCCCCCACTCTCGAACTCGGTGAGACCAGTGCCGCAATGGCCGCCTCGCCCGAGTTGGAGACCCCCATCGAAGATCTCGACCTCTCCGAGCGTCCCCGCAACTGCCTCAAGCGCGCCCAGGTGAACACCGTCGGCGAGCTGCTGCGCAAGAGCGAGGATGACCTTCTGGCCATCACCAACTTCGGCCAGAAGTCGCTCGACGAGGTCAAGGAAAAGCTGAACGAGCGGGGCCTGGCGCTCCGCGGGATGGAGTGACATGCCCGCCACCCCGAAGAAGGGCCGCCGGTTCGGCGGAGACTCGGCGCACCAGCGCCTGATGATGGCCAACCTGGTCTCGTCGCTGATCGCCGCTGAGGGGATCATCACCACCGAGGCCAAGGCCAAGGCACTGCGCCCCGTGGCCGAGAAGATGATCACCAAGGCCAAAAAGGGCGGCCTCCACAACCACCGTCAGGTGGTGGCCTACCTCAACGACAAGGAGATCGCGGCCAAGCTGTTCGACGAGGTCGGTCCCCGCTACGCCGAGCGCAACGGCGGCTACACCCGGATCCTCAAGTTGGGCCCCCGTCACGGCGACAACGCCCCGATGGCCCGCATCGAGCTGGTCTGACCCGACCCGGCCACTACAACCGATGTGAGGAGGCCCGCCGTCGAGGCGGGCCTCCGACGCGTCAAGGACCAGACCGCGGACACCGAGACCGGACCCAGGTGATGGATAGGGTCCGTCCGATATCGGTAGAATTAGAGCCCCACGATCCAAGATGACGCTGTTCGAACTCGACGACCTATCGGACTCGGTGGACCCGTCCGGCGTATCGCAGCCCTCGGGCGTGTTGGCCCCGGCGGGGGGGCGGACCTGCCGGGTGCGGCTGGTGCTGGCCTATGACGGGGCTGGATTCCACGGGTTCGCGGCCAACGCCGGGGTGCGCACGGTGGGTGGTGTGCTCGCCGATGCCCTCACCACCGTCGTGGGACATCGTGTCGACATCACCTGTGCCGGACGAACCGACAAGGGCGTTCACGCCCGCGCCCAGGTGGTCACCTTCGACGCCGCCCTCGACCGGGTGGACCCGGAGGCGATGCTCAAGTCCCTCAACTCGATGTGCGGCCCTGACATCGCTGTCACCGACGTGGCGGTGGTGGACGACGACTTCGACGCCCGTTTCACCGCGGTCGCCCGGCGGTACCGGTACCGGGTCGTCAACCGGCCCGCGCCCGACCCGTTCCGGGATCGATACGCCTGGCACGTCCCCGACGAGCTGTCATGGCCGGCGATGACCCTGGCCTGCGACGCGTTGATCGGAGAACATGACTTCTCGTCGTTCTGTCGTCGGCCCAAGAGATCCGACGGGGAAGAACCATCGCTGGTCAGGCGGGTTGTAGAGGCGCGGTGGGAGCGGGCCGACGAAGATGAGCTGCGATTCGAGATCGAGGCCTCATCGTTCTGTCACCAGATGGTCCGATCGGTCGTCGGGCTTCTGGTCGACGTTGGTAGGGGTCGCCGACACGCCGGTGACGTCCTGTCGATCATCCGGGCCCGAGACCGGTCCCGAACCGGAAACATCGCACCTCCCCAGGGCCTGACCCTGTGGACGGTGCGGTATCCGGGTTGGAACTCGGCGGACTGACGACCAGCGCTCGGCGCCGTGGGGCTGTGGGGTCCGCCGTGGTCGACAACGGTGGCCGAGATCGGGGCAGGTCCGCCACCGGCGTCGCCCGACCTGCTATTTGCCCCGGCTGACGCCGGACCCGTATCGTTGTCCCTCGGCCCTGTTGTCGCTCGGCGCGTTCCCCGCAGCCGTCGGTGCAGAAGCCATCCATCAGTGAACCGAGCAAGGAACGCCCCGCGTGCCCACCTACACCCCCAAAGCCTCTGAGATCACCCGTGACTGGGTGATCGTCGACGCCGACGGCCTCGTGCTGGGTCGCCTGGCGACCGAGGTGGCCCGCATCCTGCGCGGCAAGCACAAGGTCACCTTCGCCCCCCACATGGACATGGGCGACCACGTGATCATCATCAACGCCGACAAGGTCGTCCTGACCTCGGGCAAGGCCGAGAAGAAGAAGATCTACCGCCACTCCGGGTTCCCCGGTGGCATCAAAGAGCAGACGTTCGCCGACCTGCTCGACCGCAAGCCCGAGGAGGCGGTCCGCCGCTCGGTGCGGGGCATGCTGCCCCACAACCGGCTCGGCCGGGCCCAGCTGCGCAAGCTCAAGGTCTACGCCGGCCCCTCACATCCCCATGCCGCTCAGCAGCCCAAGGTGCTCGAGCTCGACCACGCCCGCCGCAGCGCCTAGGAGCCCTTGCTGTGACCAAGCCCCTCGTGCAATCCACCGGCCGCCGCAAGGAAGCCGTCGCCCGTGCCCGTCTCCGCAACGGCGAAGGCAAGATCACCATCAACGGTCGGGACGTGGAGGACTTCTTCCCCAACCCCACCCACCGGATGATCCTCTCCGAGCCCCTCCGCCTCACCGAGACCGCGGAAACCTACGACGTCGACGCCACGCTGCACGGTGGCGGTGTCAGCGGACAGGCCGGCGCCCTTCGTCTGGCCATTGCCCGGGCCCTCATCGAGCTCGACCCCGAACTGCGCACCCCTCTCAAGCGGGCCGGGTTCTTGACCCGTGACGACCGCAAGAAGGAGTCCAAGAAGTACGGCCTCAAGAAGGCCCGCAAGGCTCCGCAGTACTCCAAGCGCTGATCGTCGGCCGGCCATGCGCCGGCCCCGGTACCGTCCGCTGGCGTGTGCTCCCACTACGGTGCGGGGCCACGCCAGCGGCGCGTCCGGTCCCGTTCGTCCCGATCGCCTGGGGCTCGGCTGGCGTGGGGTTCTGATCTGGTCTCCACCGGACGC
The DNA here is from genome assembly GCA_020439505.1 of Acidimicrobiales bacterium. Taxonomy (GTDB): domain Bacteria; phylum Actinomycetota; class Acidimicrobiia; order Acidimicrobiales; family Iamiaceae; genus Aquihabitans. The sequence continues at coordinate 25,673 of JAGQSO010000054.1, read as the reverse complement.
ACCCACCAAGACCCCTGCTCCTACCGTCGAGGTTCCCCATGTCGTTGAAGTTCGGTACCGACGGTGTACGGGGTGTCGCCAACGTGGAGCTCACCCCGGAGCTGGCTCTGCTGCTCGGCCGTTCGGCGGCTCGGGTGCTCGGCGGTGAACGGTGGTACATCGGCCGTGACACCCGCCGGTCCGGGACGCTGCTGGTGGCGGCGCTGGCGGCCGGTCTCGCCTCGGAGGGGGTGGAGGTCGTCGATCTGGGGGTGTTGCCCACCCCTGGTGTTGCCTACGCCTCAGCCTCGGCTGAGTGCCCGGCGGCGATGGTTTCGGCCTCCCACAACCCCTTCGGCGACAACGGGATCAAATTGTTCGCCGCCGGTGGCCTGAAGCTGTCAGATGAGGTCGAGGAGGCACTGGAGTCCGAGTTGCGGGTTCTGGGGGTCGGCGGCGATGCCCACCAGAGGCCTGCGGGCGCCGATGTCGGGACGATGGTCTTCGATGACGGGGCGATGGCGCGCTACCGCGAACGCCTCACCAGTGACGTGCTCGAGGGCCGGGATCTGGCCGGGATGAGGATCGTGGTGGACACCGCCAACGGGGCGGCCTCGCCCCTGGCGGTGCCGGTACTCACCGAGTTGGGGGTCGTGGTCACCGCCATCCACGACAACCCTGACGGGATCAACATCAACGAGGCCTGCGGCTCCACCCACCCCGGTGACCTTCAGGCCGCGGTGGTGGCCGCGGGGGCGGACCTGGGGCTGGCCTTCGACGGCGACGCCGACCGGGTGCTGGCGGTGGATGCTCAGGGGAAGCTCGTGGACGGAGACGAGATCATCGGCATCTGCGCCGTCGACCGTCACCAGCGGGGCAGGCTGGCCCACGACACGGTGGTGGTGACGGTGATGAGCAACCTCGGGTTCCGCCAGGGGATGGCGGTCCGGGGGATCGAGGTGGTCGATACCGCGGTCGGTGACCGCTATGTGTTGGAGGAGCTCGATCGAGGTGGTTTCACCCTGGGGGGCGAGCAGTCGGGTCACGTCATCTTCCGTGACCTGGCCTCGACCGGTGACGGCTTGCTCACCGGGCTGAACCTGGCCGACGTGGTCAAGCGGTCGGGTCGACCGCTCCACGAACTGGCTGCCGCCACCATGACCCGCCTGCCCCAGGTTCTGGTGAACGTGAGGACCGAACGACGTGACCCCCACCTGACCGAGAAGGTCGCTCCCCAGGTGCAGGCGGCCGAGGCAGAGTTGGGTGACAGCGGCCGGGTGCTCCTGCGGGCCAGCGGTACCGAGCCACTGATCAGGGTCATGGTCGAGGCCCCGACCGAGGAAAAGGCCCGGGCGGTGGCCGACACCCTCGCCGATGCGGTGCGGGCCGCCGGCGTCTGACCGGAACCGGCGCAGGATCGGGAGTCCGCCGGCCCATTACCATGGTCCGGTTCGCAAGACCGTCCGGTCGCCCCTGCCCCGAGGTACCCCATGTGCGGCATCATCGCCGTCCTCCGTCGCCGTAGCGACCGTCTGCCGCCCGCTTCCGCCGAGGTGGTCGCACTGCTGGACGGCGCGGCCGGCGAGTTGTCGTCGGCGTCGGAGTCGGCCCTGGCGGCGGTTCTGGACTCCATGGCCGGTCGGGTGGAAGGGGTGGACCGTTTGTTGCGCGGGACGCCCGGTGTTCTCGCTCTGCTCAGCGACCGGGGACTCGACGGTTTGGTTGACGAGCAGGTCGGGGAGCTGTGGGACCTGTTGGAGGCCTGCGAGGCGAAGCTCGACGCCGACTCCCTTGACTCCCAGGAGCTGGAGAAGATCAACGCCGGGATCATCCGGCTCAAGGACGCTCTGTGGGCGGTTCAGCGGGACCGGCTGCGCACGGCCCGGGCGGTGGCCGAACTGGCTGGGCCGGCCCCTGGTCGGGCGGCGGTGGAAGCTTTCACGTCGGTGCAGGCCGCGCTGTCGGCGATCGACCGACTCGAGGTTCGTGGACGCGACTCGGCCGGGCTCGCCCTGTTGGTGCGCGGCCATCAACTCGACCTGGAGGATCCGACCGTTCAGGCCCTGCTCGGGGCCCGCGGCGGTGATCCCCTGTTCACGGCGGGGGCGGTTCGGGTCACCCCGGAGGGCCATCTGAGCTTCGCCTACAAGGCGGCGGCCGAGATCGGTGAACTGGGTGACAACACCCGGGTCCTGCGCCACGCCATTCGCGACGACGCGCTGTTGGCCCGTGCACTGGACGCCGACACCGCCGAGATGACGGTCCTGGGCCACACTCGCTGGGCGTCGATCGGCATCATCAGCCAGCCCAACGCCCACCCGATGAACTCCGACGAGACCGGCAGCGACGGCGGGCCCTACTGCACCGCGGCGCTCAACGGCGACGTCGACAACTTCGCCGACCTCAAGGTGTCTGACGGTCTGCGGATCGCGGCGGAGATCACCTCCGACGCCAAGGTGATCCCAACCCTGGTGTCCCGTCGTCTCGTCGCCGGCGATTCCCCGGTGGAGGCGTTCCGTCAGTCGGTTCGCCGTTTCGACGGGTCGGTTGCCATCGCCGCCAACGTGTCGGCCGCCGGGGACCGGATCCAGCTGGCACTGCGGGGCAGCGGTCAGGCGTTGTACGTGGGTCTCGACGACGACGTGTACGTGGTGGCCTCCGAGCCTTATGGCGTGGTCGAGGACGCCACCCGCTACCTGCGCCTCGACGGTGAGACCCCGGCCGACCCCGACGACCCGTCCGGCACGCGCGGCCAGGTGGTGGAGCTCGACGGCTCCCAGGCCGGGACGGTGGCGGGCGTCACCCGTTTCGCCTACGACGGCACCGCCCTCCCCCTCGCCGAAGGCGAGTTGCAGGAACCCGAGGTGACCACCCGCGACATCGACCGGGGTAGCTACCAGCACTTCCTCCTCAAGGAGATCGAGGAGGCGCCCAAGTCGTTCCGCAAGACGCTGCGGGGCAAGATCGTCACCGACCCCGACGGTCTGAGTCGGGTGACGCTCGGGGCCGACACCCTTCCCGATGACGTGCGCGAGGCGCTGCGCCAGGGTCGGATCAACCATGTGCTGGTGATCGGCCAGGGCACCGCGGCGGTAGCCGGTCAGAGCCTGGCGCGGACCCTGGCCGACCAGGTGGCATCTACCACCATCAACGTCAAGGCCCTGCCGGCGACCGAACTGTCGGGGTTCTCGCTCCAGCCCGACATGACCGACACCCTCGTCGTCGCCATCAGCCAGTCCGGTACCACCACCGACACCAACCGGACCGTGGACCTGGTCCGCTCCCGGGGCGGGAGGGTGATCGCCATCGTGAACCGGCGGTCCAGCGACCTGACCGACAAGAGCGATGGTGTGCTCTACACATCCGACGGTCGTGACGTGGAGATGAGTGTGGCCTCCACCAAGGCCTTCTACTCCCAGATCGCGGCTGGGTTCCTGCTGGCGTGTGCCATCTCCCAGGAGGTCCTGGCCGATGGGACGGGAGAGGGGGAACGCAGCGAGCTCCTCAACGGGTTGCGCGAGATCCCCGCCGCCATGGAGGACACCCTCACCCGCCGGGCGGTGATCGCCGAAGCGGCCCGCGAACTGTGCCCGCCCCGCCGCTATTGGGCCATCGTGGGTTCGGGGGCCAACCGCATCGCGGCCGAGGAGATCCGGATCAAGCTGTCCGAGCTCTGCTACAAGGCCATCGCGTCGGACGCCATCGAGGACAAGAAGCACATCGACCTCTCCTCGGAGCCGCTGATCCTGGTGTGCGCCGCCGGACTGATCGGCTCCAACGCCGATGACGTGGCCAAAGAGGTCGCGATCTACCGGGCCCACAAGGCGACCCCGGTGGTGGTCGCCACCGAGGACGAGGACCGCTTCAGCTCGGCGTTGCGGGTCCTTACCGTGCCTTCGGTGCGGCCCGAGCTGGCCTTCGTGTTGTCGACGGTGGTCGGCCACCTGTTCGGTTACGAGGCGGCCCTGGCCGTCGACGCTCAGGCGATGCCGCTGCGGGAGGCCCGGGGGGCGATCGAGGAGGCGGTATCGGGGCCGTTGGGCGACGACGCCGACAACCTGTTCCGGACGTTGCGGCCGGTGTTCGAGCCCCTGTCGACCCGTTTCAACGACGGGCTTCGCTCGGGCGCCTACAACGGTCACCTCGAGGCGGGGACGGCGGTCCGCCTGGCTGCGATGTTCCGGTACGCAACCGGGCTCGCCCCCCTCGACGCCTACCAGAGCGAGTTCGGTCGGGTCGGCACCCCAGGGGGTGTGATCGAGGACCTCACCCACGCCCTGACCGGGGCGATCGAAGAGCTGACCCGCCCCGTCGACGCCATCAAGCACCAGGCCAAGACGGTCACCGTGGGGATCTCCCGCTCCGACGAGAGCCTCCTCGACGTTGCCCTGGTGGCGGCGGCCTTGAGCTCGGGGGCGGCCCGGGACCGGTTGAGCTACAAGTCCCTGCGCACCCTGGCCGGCCTCGACGCCGCGGTGGAGGAGGTCGTCGGTTTCACCCGCTACCGCATCGAGGGTGATGTGGAGGACGAAGCGACGATCGTGGTGGTGGACCGGGGTGGGATCGCCCGGGATCTGCCGCTGCGAACCGAACGAACACCGGTCCTGCGGGGAACCAAGCACCGTGTTGCCACCGAGCGGGAGGTGACGGTGGCGGTGGGCCGCAGCGACGGTCGCACCCTGGTGCTGATCCCGGAGGTGAAGGGCAACCAGTGCACCGGGATCACCCTGCTCCACGCCCGCTTCCATCCCCGGCTGCCCGCGTCGCGCATGCGGTCTGTGCTGGAGTCCTACCGAGGTCGGTACGCGGCGTTGAAGGATGCTGTCACCGAGACCGAGCCGACCTTCCGCGACGACCTGCTGGGCGAGTTCCCGCCGATCGAGTTGTTGACGGTGCCGGTGAACGTGTTGGCCGATCGTTGGCGATCCGGTGACGCTCCCGTCGCCCGGTGATCCTTCCTTAGCGATGAGCGGTCCGGCGTTGGGTCCCTCATGATCCTGATCGCGGTCGTGTTCATGGTGGCGCTGGTGATGATCGTGATCGCGTTCGTCAACAACCGTCGGGGGGTTTGACCTTGGCGGTGGTCGGACTTGGGTTCGACCTGGTCGAGGTGGACAGGATGCGTCGGAGGCTGGCTCGCACCCCGAGCCTGGCCCGGCGTCTTTTCACCGACGGGGAGCGCGCCTACTGCGAAGCGACGTCGGATCCCTCCGAGCGGTTCGCGGCTCGATTTGCCGCCAAGGAGGCGTTCATGAAGGCCCTCGGGGTTGGCCTGGGTTCAATCGACTGGCATGACGTCGAGGTGGTCCGATCCGACTCGGGTGCACCCGCCCTGGTCGTCACCGGCCGGGCGGCGGAGCTGGCCAGATCGGCGGGGGTGTCACGATGGTTGGTGACCCTGACCCACACCGCGTCGACGGCGGGAGCGGTCGTGGTGGCCGAAGGCCAGCCGGGCTGAGCCATCAAGTCGTTGGGGCGAGCTCCGTCGTAAAGAGCGCTCCTCGGCGGAGCAAGGTTCAGTCCAGGTCGCGGGCGTCGTCGGGCACGTCGACCGCGTTCTGGGTGAGGGCCGAGAGCGGCACTATGTCGAGTGCCCGCTCGTGGGTGGAGGCCAGGACCACCGGGGCCGCCACCCCGTCTCGGAAGGCGCGGAGCCAGTTCGGGGCGGTGACACACCACCGATCCCCGGGGCGAAGGCCGGGGAACCGGAACTGGGGTGCCGGGGTCGACAGGTCGTTACCTATCGATCTCTGGTGGGCGAGGAACTCCTCGGTCATCACCGCGCAGATGGTGTGGCTGCCGAGGTCCTGGGGGCCGGTGGTGCAACACCCGTCGCGGTGGAAGCCGGTCACCGGGTCGGTTCCGCACTCCTCCAGCGGTCCGCCCAGCACGTTTCGGTCGAGATCGGTTCGTGACATCGGGGCCATGATGGCGCGCCGGAGGGGCCGGTGTCAGTCGTCGGGGTCTGACCCTTCGTCCAGGTAGATGTCGAGGGGGTCGGCCAGGAGGTCTTCGGCGGCCTGGCGTACCTGCCAGTCCCGGTCCTGCAACGCACGGTGGAGAGCGGAGTCGACCTCGGTTCCCTCGAAGGGGGCCAGAGCGATCACCGCTCGGCGGCGGACGGTGGCCTTGTCTTGGGTGGCGGTGAGGATGGCGGCGAGCCCGGCCGGGTCACCGATCGAACCCAGGGCCGCCACCGCCGATTCGCGGATCAACGCGTCGTCGGCGTCGGTAGCCAGACGCGCCAGGGCCGCGACCGAGCCGGGCTCGGCGGGGTCGCGTTCGCCCAGTGCCCACGCCGCCACCTCGACCACCGCGGGGTCCGAGTCGTCGAGGAGCGGGAGCAGCGCCAACCCGCTGGCGATATCTCGGCCTCCTATCTCGGCCGCGTGCTCCAAGGCCCTGATCCTCACCGTGGATGCCGGGTCACCGAGGGCGGCGCCGAGTTCATCGGCGGTCAACGCTCCGCAACGGGCCAGCGCTCCCAGGGCGGTGGCTCTGACGGTCTCGTCGTCGTCGCCGAACAGATCGCGGGCGGTCGTGGCGTCGCCCCGGTGCCCCGCTACGGCAGCACGACGGCGCCTCAGCGCGATCTCGTCGTCGGTTGGGTTCGGGTCGGCTGCGTCGGTCACCGGTGGTCCAGGATGGTGGTTGGTGGAGGGTCTATCTGGGCGGGGTGACGTCCAGCGTAGGAAGCGTGGATCCACCCCCAGCATCTGGGTGCCGTGCCGGTACTGGCTGGTGACCCCTACTCTGGACGGCCGTGTCCAAGAGCGTCCGGTTCCGCGTCACCTGGTTGTGGTGGATCACCGGACCGGTGCTGGCGGTCCTGGTGACGGGCCTGATCGTGGTGGCCGTTCGGCCGGTGCCGTACTACACGCTGTCACCGGGGTCGGTCCGGTCGGTGGAACCGTTGGTGACCATCACCGCCGAGGGCGATGGGCAAGAACTTCACGAGGAGGCCGCCAACGAAGACCTCTACTTCCTGACCGTTACCGTCCGTCAGCCTTTCGGCGCCGAAGCCATTTGGGCGCTGACCGACGACAGGATCGACATAGTTCAGCGTGAGCTGGTGGACGGGACCCAGACCCGCGAGGAGAACCGTCGGTTCAACCGCTCTCTCATGACCAGCGCCAAGGACAAGGCGGCCAAGGTGGCGCTCGAGCGGGCCGGCTTCGTTGTTCCCGTGCACGCCACGGGGGCGGTGGCGATCGACGTGGGGCCTGACCTTCCGGTGGCCGAGGTGCTCATGCCCGGTGACACCATCGTGGGGGCCGACGGCTCCACGGTGACCTCGGCCGAGGAGCTGCGGGCCGTGATCGGTGGACACGAACCGGGCGATGGCATCACCTTGACGATCGAACCGCTCGGCTCGACCCAGCGGCGTGAGGTGACAACGACTCTGGTCGAACGACCCGACGATCCCGACCAGGCCATGTTGGGCATCACCTTGGAGAGCCGGCCTTCCTATGAGTTCCCCATCGACGTGGCGATCGACTCGGGTGAGGTGGGCGGGCCGTCCGCCGGGTTGGCCTTCACCCTGGCGATTCTGGACCGGCTCACCCCCGGCCGTCTCACCGGGGGAGAGCGCGTCGCGGTCACCGGAACCATCGAGCTCGACGGTTCGGTCGGCCGGGTAGGCGGTGTGCACCAGAAGACCGAGGCGGCGATATCGGCTGGAGTCAAGCTGATGCTCGTGCCTCCCGACGAGGAGGTCGAGGCCATTGAGGTAGCCGACGGGCGGATCCAGGTTCGGGGAGTGGCGACCCTCGATGAGGCCTTGTCGGCGCTGGAAGCCTTGGGCGGCGATCGTGTGCCCTCTGCCGCCGAGCTCTCGTCGAACCGATGACGGCGAGGCCGGCGGGATCGGCGCATTTCGATGTAGGTGGGGGTTCCCCGATCTGATGGTGGCCCGGCTTTACCATCGGAGGTGATGCCTGCCGATCCGTCAGAACGCCCGGTCTTCGAACCCGATGCCGTAGCCGGTAAGTCCTTCACCCAGGCTCGGCGCGGTTACGAACCCGACGAGGTGCGGGCGTTCCTGTTGTCGGTGGCGTCGCAGATCCGCGACGCCAAGCTGCGCTACGAGGACATGGAGCGCCGGCTGGTCGAGGTCGAGCGGCGGGCCGCCGATCCTCGAGATCTCGACGAGACGGCGGTGACCCAACTACTCGGTGAGGAGACGGCGCGGGTTCTCGAGACCGCCCGCAACGCCGCCGCCGACATCCGAAACCGCGCCGAGGCCGAGGCCGACGCCCGAGCGCACGAGATCGCGGAACGCGACCGAAGCACCCGTGAGGCGGCCGACCGCTACTCCGAACAGGTGCGGGGAGCGGCCGATGAGACCGATCGTCGTCTGCGGGCCGAGGCCGAACGTTTCGCCGAGGAGTTGAGGGCCAGCGCAGAAACCGAGACCACTGCTCAGCGCGCCGCCGCCGACGACTACTCCCAACGGATACGGGTCGCCGCTGACGCCGAGGCGGCGGAACTTCGCTCGACGTCGACGGCCGAAGCCGAGCGGCTCCGGTCCGAGGCGGCATCGGTGCTGACCGAGCGGACGGCGGAGGCCGAGACGGCAGCGTCGGCCATCCTCGGCGAGGCCGACGGATACAACACCCGGGTCCGGGCCGATGCCGACCGCTACAGCGAAGCCACCCGAGCCGCCGCCGACAGCTACCGCTCCGACGCCCAAGCCGCCGCCGACACGGTCAAGGTCGACGCCGCGGTCGAAGCCGAACGGCTGGTTTCCGAGGCGACAGACGAGGCGCTCCGCATCCGCGAGGAGGCGCTGATCGCGGCCGAGGCCCGGGCGGTGGCCGCCGACGCGGAAGCCGACAACGTGGTCCAGGCGGCCAAGGACCAAGGCCGGACCATGGTCGAGGAGGCCCGTGCCTACCGGGAACGGGTGATCGTCGACCTCGCCGATCGCCGACGCAGCGCCCGGTCCCAGTTGGAGGATCTGGCCGCCACCCGTGACGCGCTGGCCGTGACGTTGTCCGACGTGGAGTCCAAGATGGTCTCGTCGCGTCGACTTCTCGACGAGACCACCATCGATCTCACGTTGCTGGGCGACGTCGCCACCGACAGGTCGGTGCTCGAGGCCGACGACCAACCGCCGACGGCGATCGACCCGGTGGAAGCGGGTTCTGGTGACCCCCATGACGCCGATGACAGCTCGGTCGACAACGGATCGAACCAGGCCGACGATCCCGGCGGGGCGGAATTCGTCGAGGCCGAGGACGACGAGGCCGGCTCTGTTGAAGTTGAGGCAGAGGCCGTGGTCGACCGGGTAGAGGACCTACCCGGAACCGACGGCGAGGTCGACGCGGTCGGAGCAGCGGACGACGCCGACCCGGAGCCCGATCCGGAGCCGGATCTGGAGCCGGAGACCAATGGGCCCGAGCCCGCCGAGGACCGTCCTGGCCAGGTCAACGACCCTGATGGTGTCGAGGGCACCGTGGGCGAGGAGACCGACGGTGTTGAGCGCTCCGTTGCGTCGGATGCATCGTCGGGCCTGCTCGAGGAGTTGCCTGACGTCACCGAAGCAGGCCCCGAAGCACTGCCCGAGGTATCGGCGCAGCAGGAAGAGCCCGAATCGTCCTCGGTCCTCGCACCTGAACCCCTGCCCGAAGCCCTGCCGGAGTCGCTACCCGAGTCCCTGCCGGAGTCCCTGCCCGAAGCTCTCCCCGTAGCTGCCGACGAAACCGGTGACGGTGAGGGCGAGGCGGGTGCGCCTGGAACGGTGGACCGTGAGGGTCGCATCGACGCCCTGTTCGCCAGGATTCGTGCCGACCGCATCGACGAGGAGCCGGCCACCGATCCGGTCGAGCCTGGCGCTGATGAGACCCCGGTCTCCTCCGGGGCGAGCACGGAGTCCGAAGCCGGGGACCTTTCCGGTCAAGCTCAGGCCCCCGGCGATCCCGAGGTGAGCTCGGAGATCGACACCGACAGCGACGGTGACACTGACCTGTTGGACCGCCGCGATACCGCTCTGGCCGAAGTCGAACGCCAACTCGCTCGTCGCCTCAAGCGGGTGCTCGCCGACGAACAGAACGAGACCCTCGACCTGTTGCGCCGGACCAAGGGAACTCCGACCGCGGATGACGTATTACCCAACGACGCTGACCACCAGGAGCGCTACCGGGCCGCGGCCCTCGAGGACCTCGCCTCGGCGGAACGGGTGGGGGCCGGGTTCTTCGGCGAGGCGCCCCAACGTCGTGCCGACGTGTTCGACCTGGCGGGCGATTTCTCGGCCGAGATCCTCCGCCAGATCCGGGGTCAGTTGGAGCGTGCCTTCAGCGATGGTGACGACGAATACGAGATCGGCGAGCGGATCCGGGCGTGCTACCGGGAGTGGAAGACCCAGCGGATCGCCGAGACGTCACGACATTTCGTGATGGTGGCTTTCTCTCGGGGTGTGGCCGAAGCCGCCCCCGACGACGGGGAGTTCCGTTGGCTGATGGACGACGGCGACCAACCCTGCCCCGACTGCGACGACAACCAGCTCGGCGGGGCGGTGCGCAAGGGATCGCCATTCCCCACCGGTGATCTGTGTCCCCCCGCTCATCCTGGTTGTCGGTGCCTGGCCGTTCCGGTCTGAGGGTTTCGCTCCCTTGGCGGTGCGGCCGCGGGAACACGACTGAGGTCCATCGGTAGGATCAGCGGCCGTGTCTGTTGACCCCGAGAACTCCGATCCACGCCCGGAGTGGGCGCAGCGTCGCAGAGCTCGGGCCGAGCAGCGGGCCCGGCGCCGTCGGGCGGTGATGATCGTCGTTCCCGCCGTGTTGGTGGTCCTCCTGCTGTCGCTGCGGGGGATCGCGTCGTTCTACACCGACAAGTTGTGGTTCGAGTCCCTTGGTCTGGAGTCGGTGTGGACCACCGCCCTCGGTACCCGGGTTTCGCTGTGGTTGTTGGGAGCGGGGATCTTCTTCGGGTTGTGCTGGTCCAACTTGGCCATCGCCGAGCGGCTGGCCCCGGTGTTCCGTCCCGTTGGGCCCGCCGACGACCTGATCGAGCGCTACCACGACCTGGTCGGGCGACGCTCGGGGCAAGTTCGACTGGCGATGACGGTGCTGTTGACCGTCATGTTCGGCTCCAGCCTGGCCGGGAGCTGGCAGGAATGGTTGTTGTTCCGCAACCGGGTCCCGTTCGGTCAGGTCGACGCCACCTTCGGGGTGGACATCGGGTTCTACGTCTTCCAGCTCCCGTTCCTCACCGCGGCGCTGGCGTGGCTTTTCTCGGCTGTGCTGGTGATCCTGTTCGCCGTGGCCGCGGCCCACGTACTCAACGGGGGGATCCGCCTGCACGCCCCCAGGGATCGGGCGACCCCTCAGGTCAAGGCCCACCTGTCGGTGCTGCTGGCGTTGCTGGCATTGGTGCAAGGACTGCGGTACTGGGTGGGGCGATACGAACTGACCTTGTCCACCCGGGGGACGGTCGACGGTGCCACCTACACGGTGTCCAACGTCGAGCTGCGCTCCACCTACCTGTTGGTGATGATCGCCATGGTCGCCTGCGGGCTGTTCATCGCCAACATCTGGCGGCGAGGCTGGTCCCTGCCGGTGATGGCGGTCGGTTTGTGGGTGTTCGTAGCCGCGTTGGCCGGAGGTCTGGTGCCGACCTTCGTGCAGCGCTTCCGGGTCGAACCATCGGAGTCCTCCATGGAGGCCCGCTACATCGCCAACAACATCACCGCCACCCGGGCCGCCTACGGGCTGGAGGTCGACACCGAGACGTTCAAGTGGGACGGCAAGCTCGACGCCGACGCCATCGGGGCCGAGGTCGAGACCCTTCAGAACGTCCGGCTGTGGGACCCCGCCATCATGCAGGCCAGCTTCGGCCGTCAACAGCAGCTCAAAGGGTTCTACGAGATCAACGACGTCGACGTCGACCGTTACGTCGTGGACGGCAAGACCACCCCGGTGATGGTGTCGGCCCGCGACCTCGACACCGCCGGGGTGGAACAGTCCTCGTGGGAGGCGACGCACCTGGCCTTCACCCACGGCTACGGGGTGATCGCCGCCAAAGCCAACGACCGCACCGCCAGCGGTGATCCCGACCTGGTGGTCAGCGGGATCCCGGTATCCACGGCCGGCGGGATGGCCAAGGTGACCAAGCCGGGCATCTACTTCGGTGAGAGGAACGACGGCTACGTGATCGTCGACACCGGACGCAGCGAGATCGACTACCAGGACGCCGAGAACGAGGCGGTCACCACCACCTACGACGGGGCCGACGGTGTCGAGGTCGGCGACGGCTTCACCGGATTCACCCGCCGGGCGGCGTTCGCCTTGCGCTTCGGTGACATCAACCCGCTGGTGTCGGGCAACATCGATGCCCGCTCCAAGGTGCTGATCGAACGCGACGTCGTCGGACGCCTGGAGGCGGTGGCACCGTTCCTGGCCTTCGACCACGACCCCTACGTGGTGATGGTGGACGGATCGGTCAAGTACGTGGTCGACGGGTACACCACCTCCGCCAACTACCCCAACGCCCAGCGGGCGGACACCGGAGGACTGGGGGCGGGCAGCGGTCTGAGGGGCCGGTCGTTCAACTACGTGCGCAACTCGGTGAAGGCGGTGGTCGACGCCTACGACGGCACCGTCACCCTGTACGTAGTCGACGGCCAAGACCCGCTGATCCGGGCGTATTCCAAGGCGTTCCCGGACCTGTTCACCGACGGCGCCGAGGTCCCGGCGGAGTTGCGAGCCCATTTCCGCTACCCCGAGGACCTGTTCACGGTCCAGACCCAGATGTGGTCGCGCTACCACGTGACCGACGCCGACAGCTTCTACAACGGCAACTCGGCGTGGGCCATCCCGCCCGAACCAGGCGGAAAGACCGTGTCGGGTGACTCCACGGTGGCGGTGGGCGCGGACGGCCAGCCGATCACCAGCGGCAGCCGGTACGAGTCCAAGTACCAGATGCTCAAGTTGCCCGGCGACGAGCGGGCGTCGTTCGTGCTGTTGCGCCCTTATGTGGGGGCGTCGCGCGGCGCCGGAGGCCAAAACCTGCTCACGGCGTTCATGGTGGCCAGCAGCGACCCTGATTCCTACGGGAAGCTGCGATCCTTCGTGATGCCGGGGGGCAAGCTTCCCGACGGTCCGATCACCGCAGCGGACAACATCCAGGCCGATGAGGCGGTGGCAGCCTTGCGCCGCAACCTCTGCCAGGGACAGTCCACCTGTGCCCTCGCCACCCCGTCGATCGTGCCGATCGGCAACTCGATCCTCTACGTCCAGTCGTTCTTCGTGTCGGGCACCGAGCTCGGGGCCCCCAAACTGGAGCGGGTGATCGTTAGCTTCCAGACCCCCACCGACACCCGCATCGAGGTGGACGAAACCCTGCGGGGTGCGCTGGTCAAGTTGTTCGGCGATGACGTCCCGACCGAGATCGAGAACACTCCGCTATCGGACCCCGCGGTGGTGGACTCGTCGCCCGAGCCCGGAGAGGACGGAACCGACACCCCGTCCACTACCACACCCGAAGGTGGGACCGACGGTTCAGATGCTGGTTCACCGGGTCGCCAGGCGGATCTGATCGCCCAGTTGGAGGAGGCGTTCCAGGCCGCCGATGCCGCGGCCCGCAAAGGCGACATGGTGGGCTACTCCCGCGAGATACAGCGGGCCCGGGAGATTTCGGCCGAACTGGCCGGGCTGGGAGCCGAGGACCCTTCCATCACCACGACCACCACCGGCGCCTGAGCGCGGCGGGGATCACGGCTCAGCCGCGAACCCCGGTCATGAAGTCAGCGACGGTGAAGTTGGCGACGATGGACGGCGTGGACGATTGACGGCGGTGACCCGATCAGAGATCGATGACCGTACGGACACCGATGCTCGAGCGCAGGTCATCCATGGCGAGGTTGATGTCCTCGAGCGGTCGGCGGGCGGTAACCAGCGAGCCGAGATCGAGCTGGCCGTTCTGGGCGAGGCCGATCAACCGGGGGATGTCTCGCAGCGCGTTGCAACTGCCCAGCAGGCACCCGACCAGCTTCTTTCCGCCGATCGCCAACAGGGCCGGAATCGGGTAGGTGAAGGGGTCGGCCAAACCGGGGACCCCGACCATCACGGTGGTCCCGCCCTTGCGGACGGCGTCGAGGCCGGTGGCCACCAGCGACGACCGCCCGGCGGCGTCAAATGCCCAGTCGACGCCGATCCCATCCGGGCTCAGATCGTGGGCGGCGGCGACCACATCGTCGGTTGCCGGATCGAGCGCATCGGTGGCACCGAGGGCGATGGCATGTTCACGTCGGTCAGCCACTGGGTCGCTGACCACGATCCGAGACGCCCCGGCCAGCTTGGCGCCCTGAACCACGCTGAGCCCCACGCCGCCGAGACCCATCACCAGCACGGTGTCACCCTCTCTCACCCCGGCGGTGTTGAGGACGGCCCCAACCCCGGTCTGTACCCCACAGCCGATGAGGCAGGCGAGATCGAGCGGCATGTCGTCGGGCACCTTCACCGCTCCCGACTCCTGTATCACCACCGTCTCGGCGAAACCCGCCACCGCCATTCCCCGATACAAGGTGTCACCACGGCGTGACAGCCGGGTCGTGCCGTCGGGATGCGACGCGGTCATGAGGGCATCGGAGTTCGCGCACAACGACCACTCGCCCCGCACGCACCACGGACAACGCCCACACGGCGCGCACGGCGTCAGGACCACCTTGTCGCCCACCGACAGGGTGGTCACGTTCGGGCCGACGGCCTCCACCACGCCCGACGCCTCGTGGCCCAAGATGATCGGAACCAGCGCTGGAAACGTCCCGTCCACCATGCTCAGGTCGCTGTGGCAAACCCCGCAGTGGGCGATACGGACGGCGACCTCGCCCGAGCGTGGCTCCTCGATCTCCACGTCATCGTGGATGACCAACGGTGTACCGACCTGTTCCAGAACGGCTGCGCGCATCGTGTCTCGCTCTCGTGATCTCGATCGACGGGGTGGGGGCCTTGGCGCTGTAGTTGTAGCGCCTCCCGCCGGGTGGCGCAGCGCAGTTGGATGGTGTTGCAGTAGGCGCAGGCGGGGAGGTTGGGAGTCCCGAGCCGTTACCGGGTTGGTGGAGTCAACCAGCCGCCTGTAGAGTGACCAGCACGCCGCGGGGTGGAGCAGTCTGGTAGCTCGTCGGGCTCATAACCCGAAGGTCGCAGGTTCAAATCCTGCCCCCGCCACCATCTGAAATAGCAGGTCAAAGGCCCTTTCCGGGAAACCGGGGAGGGCCTTTCTGCTGCCCGTTCCCCCGGATTTCTACCGGGTTTTCTACCGGATCGGCTGGTACAGCCCACGAAGGTCGGTGATGGGACCGTCCGGGCCGGGATGATGGCCGTCGTTGCGTGGCTTGGGTTCGGACCGGCCGCGGGAGTTGGAGAGGGCGGTTGGGGTGATCTTCGGGTTCTCGGTAGAACCGGGCTCGCAGGAGGTCGCAGACCGCTCCTCGAGTGGGCCTGCCGGGCTACGTCGTCAAGAAGGCACGAACTACTACACGCTCGTCAACGACGGCGGCGACCTCGGCGCGCCCAAGTAGAAGCGGAAGTGGGCCTCAGACCTTCCCTTCGCACCACCCGGAGAAGCCTCGTCACGAGCTGGTGAAGCGTCTAGCAAGACGCATCGGTCACCACCGAGGCCAACCCCTTGCAGCCCCAGGCCTTGTGGGTGACAATGCTGACATGGTTGCCATCACCCCAAATGGTGACGTCATTGACAACACTGACATGACAATGTCAGTGTTGGGCTATGCCGGCCCGCTCCACCGCGATTCACATCCTGGTGCTGGGAACCGTCACGGCCGTCGCATCCTCCATCCAGGTCGCAACGCGCGAGTCCATCGGGCTGGTGACCTGGGCGTGGATGCTCACGACGTGGCAGCTTCTCGCCATCTGGTTGCTCTCGCGGGACCGGGCCGTCGGGTGGCTCATCGGGTCGGTAGTCCAGGCCTCGTGGGCTGTCTACGGCGCGCTCACGTCCCAGCCGGCGTTCATCGCGGGGTGCTGCGTGTCGCTCATCATCCAGGGCAAGGCGTGGCTGCGGCCACGGTTGGACCGAGAGGCAACTGACCAATGACGACGACCATCAAGCGGCGCCCCCAGCTTCGCATCGCGCTCAACAGCAGGTGCAACCGAGCCTGCTTCTACTGCAGGCCCTCGGGCGAGGCGTCCTCCACTGCTGCGGGTCTTGCGATCGACCCGGACGACCTCCTGTTCTTCATCTCGGTGGCGGCACGCCGCGGCCTGATCGACGTGAAGCTCACCGGTGGTGACCCGGCGCTCTACGACCCACTCGTTGATGTCGCTCGTGCGATTCGCTCCGATACGTCCGTCAATGCGCTCGAGGTGATCTCGCGTCATCCGCTCATCGGCGGGAAGGCGGCGGCCCTGGCGGCTGCCGGTGTCACCACGTTCAACATGTCGATCGACACGATCGATCCCGAGTTGCACAAGCGGATCTGCGGCGTGGACGACTTGCCTGAATTGTTGGCTGCCCTTGATGTCCTCGTGTCGACGACGGTGCCGGTCAAGGTCAACACCGTCGTGATGAAGGGGGTCAACGCCGACGAGGTGATGCGGCTCGTGACCTTCTGCGAGACCGTGGGGGTCGCGAGCTTGAAGCTGCTGGATGTGATCGAGGATCTCGACGGCGGGACGGAGTTCAACACGGTCAGATTGCGCCGAAAGGGGCAGGTCCTCCGACTCGAGGAGCTCTATCTGCCGCTGGAGCAGATCTCCCAGACGCTCAGGGAGACGGCGAGCAGCGTGGCGATCCAGACCCAGGGGGACCTCGGGCACCCGATGTCCGTGTTCACGATGCCGTCGGGCCTGAAGGTCATCGTCAAGGACTCACAGCAGGGGTCGTGGTACGGCCCAATCTGTGCAGGGTGTCCGCACTTCCCGTGCCACGACGCGCTCATGGCCGTACGCCTGACCGCTGATCTCCGTGCCCAATTCTGCCTCCTTCGCGATGAGATCACCGTGGATCTGTCGGATGCGATCCGGTCCCGCGACCAGGCCACCCTCGACGACGCCCTTGGTGAGGTGCTCGACGTCTACGCCGAGGCCGAGTTCGTCCCGAGTGGTCGGCCTCTCCTGCACGCCGGGGGACGGCGGTGAGCGCCCTCGACCCCAAGCCGCTGGTTGTATTCGCGTATCCCAAGATCGACCACGAGAAGGACTATCTCTACTTCTGGATGCCCTTCTCCGTCCTGACGATCGCCAAGGACCTGGTCGACGAGGGTCAGGTGGACGTGATCGTGTTCGATGGGAACCAGGAATCCCTCAGCGACTGGGAGGCGCTCCTGCGGAGCGAAGCCGATCGATTGCTGTTCGTCGGGTTCAGCATCATGACTGGTGGAGGACAGATCGGTCACGCTCTGGAGCTGGCGCGCATCGCACACCGAATTGTGCCTGACACTCCCCGCGTTTTCGGGGGCCCTCACGTCAATGTTCTGCCGGATGAGACGGCATCGCACGAACTCGTGGACGTGGCGATCACGGGTCCCGGCCAGAATGCCGTTCAGAAGCTCGTGCAAGCCTTTCGAGGCGAGTGCCAGTTGTGGGAGGTCCCCGGCCTTGTCGTCCGGAACTCCCTCGGGTTCAGGCGTGGGCCCGACAACCCGCCGCGGACCGGCGTACTGGGTCAGTACCCATGGGATCTTGTCGATGTCGAGAGCTACATCAGGGACGATCCGACCATCGCGCCGCGAACCCTGAACTACGTCTCGTCGCAGGGGTGCGCCTACAAATGTCGGTTCTGCTACGAGCAGATGTACCAGCGCAAGTGGAGTTCCCAGGCCGCTGGACCGCTACTCGATGACATTGCCCGCCTGGTCGACACCTACGACCTCGGCGGCATCAAATTCTACGATGCCGACTGGTTCATCAACCTCCGGCGCGCCGAGGAGATTTGTGTTGGACTGAAAGATATGTCCCGCCCGATCCGGTGGGCAGCCTCGATCAATCCAAACGATGTCCTCAAGGCGCGGCAGCACCGACCCGGACTCCTGCGGGCTATCGCCGAAAGCGGGTGTAGCCGTCTGTTGATGGGCGTCGAGTCGGGTAATGACCGGGTCCTCAGCGACATCGTCGCGAAGGAGATCGACAGGGCGGGCATCCTGGACGTGGCGCACGAGATCGCCTCGAACGGAATTCTCGGCTCGTACACGTTCATCGTCGGATTCCCCGGGGAAACCGACGATGAGGTCGAGGACACGTACAGCCTCCTCGACTCGCTCCGCTCTCTCACCCCAACGCCTGAAACGAGGGTCCACCTCTTCGCCCCCTACCCCGGTACGCCCTTGTTTGACGAGGCCGTAGCCGCCGGGTTCCAGCCTCCGACCTCACTCGAGGGCTGGTCTCACTTCGACTACTACGACAGCCAAACCCCGTGGACCTCGGCCGTAACGGTCGCCCGAGCCCGCGCCAACACACACATGCGAACCCAGCCCAAGGAGACCTCCACATGAAGCAGCCGACAGCGCCCGAGCAAGTTCTCGCACAACCCCTGCACGCCGGTGACACGATCGGCATCGTCACCACCGGCGCGCCCGACCCGGCCTCCAATCCCGAAGCCTTTGATCGCGGAGTAGCCCGTCTCCAGGACCTCGGCTTCACGATCCGTCTCGCCGAGCACGCCCGCACGAAGGAGGGCTACGCCGCAGGGTCCGAGGGCGACCTGGCCAGGGACTTGCTGGGGATGTTTGAGGACCCGGAGATCTCGGCGATCTTCTGCTCCGGCGGTGGTCTCACAGCGAATCGCCTCCTGCGCAATCTCGACACCGAAACCATCGCCCGGAACCCGAAGATCTTCCTGGGTGCCAGCAATCCGACCATTCTGCTCAACGCCATCGCAGCCCGAACCGGGCTGGTTACGTTCCACGGACCAGCCACGGTGTGGGACTGGGGCGCCGAGGGTGACGTCCCGCAGTGGACAGTCGATCACTTCATGCAGGTCATGAGCGGGACGCCTTCGGCAGCGTCATTGACGGGCAGTTCGCTCTCGGCGCTGAAGCCCGGTTCGGCCGAGGGTCTTCTCTACGGTGGCAGTCTGTCGTCGCTCCGAGCCCTCTTGGGGACACCGTGGGAGCCTCCGTGGGACGACGCCATCCTGATCTGGGAGGACGTCGCGAAGGGGACGGACTATCTCGACACGGTTCTCACTCACTTCCGCGACCACGGAGTCCTCGACCGAATCAGCGGGATGATCATCGGGGAGTTGGCGAGTTGCGAACCGGCAGGAGGTCGTGACCTCGAGGACCTCGTCGAGGACCTCTTGGGCGAGTACTCGTTCCCCGTTGTGTCGGGCCTCTCGTTCGGGCACACGCCACTCAAGCACACGCTGCCTCTGGGCACGAACATCTCGATCACCAGCGATGGCCCGACGATCTCCATCTCAGGGAAGTGGCTCGCCGATGACTGACAGCGACCTGAAGAGGCCTGAGCTGAAGAACTACGGCAGCTACCTCGCCAACAACGAAGCCGTAGCGGCCGACGTCCGTCTGAAGCTCGAACTGTTGTGGAACCTTCGTTCCGCTATGCGAGACCGTGGGTACGTAGAGGCTCCCATGCCTGTCCTCCACGCCACCCGCGAGGGGGCGCCAATCCATCAGTTCACTACAGAGAACCCCGTGACGGGCTCGCGCTACTACCTCCGCCACTGCATGGAGGACCACCTCAAGCGCCTAGTTCCCGTCATCCCCCGTCTCTTCGAACTTGGGAAGGCGATTCGCGTAGAGGTGGAAGATCTCGCCAGGGCGGAGGAGTTCCTGGTCCTCGAGGCCGTGGCGGGCGACGTCACATTCGAACAAGGATGCCAACTTGTTCTTGACGTGCTCCATGATGCCCTCCAGCGGACCTTCGGCGACGTGCGGTTCGAGGCGTTCGACCTAGGGTCGGCACGCTCCGTAGCGTTCGACGATCTTGCCGCCGAGGCTCTCGGGGTGGATCCAGGTTTGGCTGACGGAGCTCTCGTCAAAGAATCTCGCCGGTGGCTCGTGGCCAACGCCCCGCAGGAGCCATCGGAAGATGCCACGGACTGGGCGCTCATGGAGGACTTCATGAAGTATGCCGTCGAACCGCTGTGCACAGTACCGACGATGCTGAAGGGCTTTCCGCCGGCATTGCGACACATCAGTCCGATCGACCCGACGACCGGACGAGCAGAGCGATTCGCCCTGGTCTCGTCAGGAATCGAGTTCTGCGATGGCGGTATGAAATTCTCATCGGTCGATGAGTACCGCGAGGTTTACGAGAACAACGCTCGCCTCCGTGAGGTCCTGCTGGGCGTGACGGACAATGATCTGCCAGAGGACTTCTTTGCCGACCTGGGGGCATCGCCTCGGAGCGTCTTCACCTTTGGACTCGGTGTCGACCGACTCTTCGCCCTCATCAAGGGCTGCTCCATTCACGACATAATTCAATTCCCGCACCACTGATGCAGCGCCTCATCCTCATAGAAGAGAGCCTTGAATCGCCACTTGACGTCCTCACTGACTCGCCAGAACTGTCGCGATTCAGTGCCACGCTTGAAGACGGCCAAGAGATCACCGTCGTCGAGTACCCAGTCGGTGACGACGATGCTCTCGATCTGATCCACGCCGTCGCAGCCGTTCTCAAGCGGGAACGATTTTACGCTCATATCTGGCGAGACCCCTACCGACTCTGCGTGGCGTTTCCGAGGTGCGTAGTAGACCTCAACAGGGGTGACCTGCAGACCATCGAGATCGCCAAGACTATCGGAGAGCGCTGCGGGATTCCCCTGGGCGAGATGAGGTTCGATGAGATGTTCGATACAGACCATCCCGATCTTCAAGGCGATGGTCCAGCGTCGTGACGGCCGTCGCAGTTGACCTCCACGCTCACACGGTCGCCAGCGGCCATGCGTTCTCCACACTTGACGAACTCGCCGGCGTAGCGGCCGTCTGCGGGTTGGAGATGATCGCGATCACAGATCATGGACCAAGCATGGAGGGTAGTCCCCATGACGGGTACTTCGAGATGGTTGGCCGAGTTCCGAGCGTCGTTGGCGGTGTAGGCATTCTGATGGGAATCGAAGCGAACATCATTGAGTTCGATGGAAGCCTCGATCTCGGATTCGACGCGCTCTCATCCCAACAGGTGGTGCTTGCAGGACTTCACGAGCGGACTCCCTATGTCGGGACCTCTGAACTCGACAACACCCGATCAATATTGCGGGCGATGGCGGGCGGCTCTGTACACGTCGTCTCACATCCGTTCCGCCCACGCTACCCAGTTGACGTCGGCGAAGTATCTCGTGCCGCCGCTGACACGGGAGTGCTGCTTGAGGTCAATGTCTCGTTAATCGGGCGGGCTCTTGATCGGGCGGACGAGGACACTGACGCTAGGCGCACTGTCTTGGAAACCAGCCGCATGCTGGAGGGACTGTCATCGCGCGGAGGGCTATGCGTCGTCTCCTCCGACGCTCATCACTCAAGTGAGCTCGCCGCGTTCACGGAACGAGCCGGACGAATCATTCAAGCTCTCGAGATCGACACCGGGATGATCGCCAATCGGTCTGTTGCAACATTGTCGGAAGCGATTCCCATCCTATGACTCAGGAAGCGTTTAACGCAGTCGTGATCGGAGGGACAGGAGGGATTGGTCGAGAGCTAGTAGCTCGCCTTGCGGCGACTGGATCCAAGGTGCTCTTCACCTACAAGGATTCGCGCGAGGCAGCGGACCTTGTCGTTGCGAAGTGGCCGTCGGTGATCGCCATGGCCGCGGATGTCACCGTCGAAGAATCGGTCGCCGACGTGCTCGATGCCGCCGAGCGCCATCTAGGGGATTACACAGCCGTCATCAGCACCGTCGGTCTGTCTCTTGGCGGGAGCGTCCACGATCTGTCGTACGACGGCTTTCGCTCGACGACCGACCTGAACCTCTACGGTCCCCTGCTGGTAGCAAAGACATTCGCGCCTGCGCTCAAGGCCCGGGGTGGCGGATCGCTGGTCAACATCGCCTCCGTCGCTGGAGTTCGACCCGAGCCTCGCGGTCACGACTATGTAGCTGCGAAAGCCGGCCTGATCGGCTTGACAGCTTCGCTAGCCAAGGAGTTGGCTCCCCTAGTTACCGTCAACTGCGTCGCGCCGGGCTGGATCGACTCTGGCACGCGACCGAGATATTCCGCCTCCAGCGAGTTCGGACGGATACCTCTTGAACGTTGGGGGACACCAGCAGAGGTCGTCGACGTCCTCATGCTGCTCGCCAAGCCAGGTGGCTACCTGACAGGCCAAACGATCGTAGTCGATGGTGGCTTCACGTTATGAACCTTCGACACAACAATGGGGGTAGGCCTTGCACGGGATAGTTCTTCTAAATGGAATGCGAGACAAGAGAGTGCCGCCGGCACTTCGTCAATTTGTCGATAGGGAGTATGAGCACTATCTGGGCGGGACGCACGGGACCGTAACCATTGCTCGGCTCGTGTTGGAGCAATCCATGGCACCAGGTATTGCGTTCGTGCTGGCAGACGAGCTGGAGCCGACCGGCTACTACGCCCGCCTTAACGATACGTCGATCATGTTCGTCGCCTATCCAGGTGCAGTGGTTCGAATTGACCGATCTGAACCAGCAAGCGCCGAGGTGGCACGCGCAGTGGGAAGGTTGTTTCTCGTTGAGGCGAGCCACATGAGATTCGAGGAGATGTTTGAGCTCGATCACCCCGAGATGCATCCGGACACAGATGCCGAACGGGATGCTGGATAGTGGCGGCCGACCGGCGCCGAAGGCGTCAGTTCCAGATTCTCCTCCTGCTGCGGGCGCGGGAGACGGTTTCGGCCGCCGAGTTGGCTGAGAGACTCGACGTCACTGTGCGGACCGTGTATCGGGACATCGAGGAGTTGCTTCAGAATCAAATGCCGATCCAAGGGGTCCCCGGTCCCGAGGGCGGTTACCGGCTGCGTCCTGAAGCTGCGCTGGACCCAATGGTGTTCGATAGTGAGGATGCTCTCGATCTCTATCTCCTCCAGTCAATGCGCCGGGGAGAGGCGGAGGCCGAGATTGTCGAGGCTATCGCGGAGGCCGGCGACAGCACCGCGGAGAATGCAAGGGTGCTCCTCGAACGCAAGCTCTATTTCGATCCGGACGACACGTACTGGCGAGACGAGGGTTCAGGTCTAGTCCCCGAAGTGCGTCGTGCGCTCATCGCTTCGGAAGCGATCAATGCCCGCTGGAGCAATCAGAGTTTCGCTGGCCGTCCGGCCGGACACGAGGAGGTGCTTGTTCCGCTCGGACTGGTGTGGAAGGCAGGCCATTGGTACATCGTCGCGCGCGGCCTGGATGGCGCAATCTTTCGCGAGCGACTTGCGCATCTGGCGCGGGTGGAGCGAACCGGTCTGTCCTTTGTTGCCCCGCAGGACTTCTCGCTTGAGAGTTGGTGGAGGGATGAGATGGAGCGCTTCGGCAAGGGAGACGTGAAGGTGGTGTTCCTGGCGGATAGGGCAGCGGCGCAAGAACTACGTCGACTGAACCTCAAGAAGGAGTCTGAGGTAGAGGAGTTCGAGGACGGCGGCCTGCGGATCTCGCTATACGTCGATGACTGGAGGTGGCTCGTTCCACTGTTGGCAGCATTCGGACCCAGTGTGGTGGTGCAGGAGCCCGACGCTTTGCGCTCGGAACTGCTAGCGACGTTTCAGCGTTCGATTGCGCGATACGAGGCCGGGGTACCCGAGGACCATGGCTTAGGAGAGAGCGGCGGGGACGCCAGGCTTCGTTCGACTCGTGGAAGGCCGAAATGAGGGTGACATCAGTCTCTAGGGTTCCCATTCTACTTCGCCGCCGCTCGTATCACTCTCTTAGAGCCGCTACGCCATTCAACTTTCGCCTCAGTTTGTGGAAGCCAAGCCATTTTGCTACGGGCCTGGAGATCCATACTGAGACCGACACTTGGCGCACGATGCGACTGCAGGAGCACCACATCGGGCTTCGGCTGACTCGGATTACAGCTCGCGATGTCGGGGTGGCGATCTACTCGGAGTCACCACTCAGTCCGGTCGAAACTGGCGAGATTCTCGGTCGCGTTGGCGATGCTTACGGATTTCGGGACAATCTCTCTCATCTCGAAGAATGCATCGAGAGGAACGGATTCACGGATCTGGCTCGTCTCCGCGGTATGCGGATCAGTTGTCCAGAGTCGGTTTTTGAGATCGCAATCATCTCACTCCTTCTTCAGAACACGACGATCGCTCGAACGACGCAGATGTTCACAAGTTTGCTGAATTCATATGGGTCACTGGTTCGCTTCGATGGCGTGATTCTCCGATCCTTCTTTACGGCTTCGGATATCCGCGGGGTTCGCGAGTCCGACCTGCGCGCCGAGAACCGACTCGGGTACCGGGCGAAGTACTTCCCTGAGTTTGCCGAGTTCTTTGGCTCATGGGTGGAGCCCCCTCGGAGATCGACACTGAAGAAGGCGCAGCTCATCTCCGACCTACAGTGCATCAAGGGCGTCGGGGAGTATTCATCGAATGTGATAGCGTCGCACGCCCTTCGCGACGAGTCGGCTGTGCCGCTCGATGTCTGGAACGTGAGAATCCTCCACCAGGCATTGTTCGACGAACCCGGTGAGGACCGAGAGACGGTCCTCACCGCCTTGTCCGAGGCGTTCCCTCGAGTCGAGGGCCTTGCTGCTCTCTACTTCGTTGAAAGCGCGTACCTGGACGACCCGCTAGACCCCTTGGCGCCCTCGGCGGCCGCGGCACGTAGCCGTTCCTGTGGACACATCTGCTAGCTGGCGCGACCCAGGTCCGTGACAGAAGCCCATCGCAAGGCGGTCGCTGTGGACAACTGGTGCCAGGCCGATCGTCTGCTCCGCCGGCTTCGGGTTGGCCTTGGGATCCGCCACACCATGAGTTGTGTGCCGGTAGAGCTGCGGACCCCTGAAGCGTCCGCGTGAGCGAGATCGCGCAAGTTGATCTGCGGCGGAGCCAGCTAACACTTCCCGCTCAGATCCGAAGAGCCGGTTCTCTGGGTCGGCTAGGACAGCGTACGAGGATCGGGGACGGGGTGGTCCGGAGATGGACGAGCGCTCTCCAGGCAGGGCGTGGCTCTCGACTGTTCCGACGGGTCGAAGCGGGCCTGGGAAGTGACCTTCGGGTCTCGGTTGCACGTCCGTTTGGAGGGTCGGTAGACCGTTCCCCCGACTGGGCGTAGGGTGGTCGGCACAGTCCCGCGTTACCCGTCGAACGCCCCGGGTGCGGACGCAAGGCTGCTCGGCGTTCCTTCTGGACTACCTCGAAGGAACAGCCATGCGCGGTTATGTCGTCAAGAAGGGCAAGAGCTACTACGCGGTCGTCTACGACGGTGTCGACCCGGGCACGGGCAAGGAGAAGCGCAAGTGGGTCTCGGCGGGCCCGCGTCGCAGCGACGCGGAGAAGCTGGTGACCGATCTGGTGAAGCGCCGCAACCAGGGGGTGTCGGTCGCGACCGAGAAGCTGACGTTGGGTGAGTACCTGACGGGGCGGTGGTTGCCGATCCAGGAGAGCCAGATCCGCAAGAGCACGTTCGATTCGTATCGGCGCAACATCGAGCTACACGTGTTGCCGGCGCTGGCGAAGATGCCGTTGGAGAAGCTGACCGCGAGCGACCTCGACGCGTTGTACGCGTCGTTGCTGGTGCGGGGCCGCAAGGCGGCGACTCGTACGGGGGAGGGTCTGGCGCCGAAGACGGTGCGGTCGATCCATCTGGTGG
>JAGQSO010000053.1 GCA_020439505.1 Acidimicrobiales bacterium | reverse complement strand
GGCACTAAGTTGCGCCGACATGACCTACCAGGGCTACGGCATGACCATCCCGATCGATGGTGTTCCACTGCACGCTCAGCGGGACTGGATCGTCGAGTTGGAGGACCTCGGCTACACCGACGTCTGGTCGAGCGAGGCCAACATGGCCGACGGCTTCACCCCGCTGGCGTTGGCCTCGGTGTGGGCGCCCTCGCTGCGCCTCGGCTCGGCCATCGTGCCCGCCTTCACCCGAGGACCGGCGACCCTGGCCCAGTGCGTGGCTTCGCTGGCCGACGCCGCTCCGGGTCGGGTGGCCTTCGGGATCGGAACCTCCTCCAACGTGATCGTGGAGCGTTGGAACGACATCGCCTTCACCGAGCCCTACAAGAAGACCAGGGACACCGTCAGGTTCTTGCGCACCGCTCTGGCCGGGACGAAGGTCACCGAGGATTACGACACCTTCTCGGTGAAGGGCTTCAAGCTGGGCATCGTCCCCGAACAACAGCCGAAGATCCTCATCGCCGCGCTGCGTGAAGGAATGTTGGGCCTGGCCGGACGGGAGGGCGACGGGGCCATCCTCAACTGGCTCAGCGCCGATGACGTCACCCAGGTCGCCCCCTACGTGCACCGGGGCGGCCCGGACAAGGAGATTGTCGCCCGGATCTTCGTCGCCCCGACCACCGACCGGAACCTGGTGCTCGAGTACGGCCGGTTCTTCATCGCCGCCTATCTGACCGTCCCGGTCTATGCCGAGTTCCAGCGCTGGCTGGGACGGGCCGAGCAGTTGCAGCCGATGTGGGACCACTGGGCCGCCGGCGACCGCAAGGCGGCGCTGGCTGCCATCCCCGAGGAACTGGTCGACGCCCTGATCATCCATGGCTCTCCTGACCAATGCCGGGACCACATCGCCCGCTATCAGGCCAGCGGTGTGACCACCCCCGCCATCGCCCTCCTTCCGTTCGGAATCGACCAGCGTCAGGCCATCCGGGACCTCGCGCCGCGGTAGGCGTCGAAGCCTTGGTTTCGCCTGTTCGCTCGACTCCTAGACATCTCTCTGATCCCGTCAACCCGAGGCGGCGCTTGGTCGGGCGGGGTCAGTTGGCGGTGGCTCTCTGCAGGAGCTTGTCCAAGAGGTCGCGGATCAGTTGTTCGTCGAGGTTTCGGTCGACCGCGGTGGAGTTGAGGGTGGTGATCATGTCGCCGGTGCGGAAGGCGACGACCACCATGCTCACGGGGTGATCGGGGGTGCCGTCGAGGGGTGAAACCACGAACTCACCCGAAAGGGCGACCGCCTCGTCGCCCAGGTCGGGGGCGGTCTCGTTGCGCTTGATTTCTCCCTTCCGTTCGACCGTGTCGGTGGAGCCGTTGAACAGGTCGTTCACGCACCCGACGAAACGGTCGGTACGCATGTCGGCCATGAGGTCGGTCGCCGCCGATTCATCGTCCATGACCGTCACCGACGAGCTGACCTGTAGAGCCCCGGGGTCGACGGTGTTGGAGAAGCCGTTGGATCGGTAGAGACCCATCAGGTGGGTATCGAGGTCGACCTCGGTGCATGCCTCCAACGGGCCCTCGTCGCCTTCGGCGGGGGGCAGGCTCTGCCAGTTGGTCGCCAGGTCGTCCTTGGTCAGCGAGACCTTCTCGGCTCGGGCCATGGCGGCGCGCATGTCCGCCTCCAGCCTTGGATCCAACGTGTCGGGAGGTGCGGTGGTTTCCTTGCCGGGCTCGGTGGTGGTCGCCGCGGTCGTGGACGACGCCGAAGTCGTGTCGTTACCACCGGAATCCTTGGAGCAGGCGCCCAGCGAGCCCGCGCCCAAGGCGACCGCCACGCTCAGAGCGCCGAGACGAGAGAACGTGCGGCGGTGGACCGATGGGTGGTGGTAGGGGGACACGGGGACTCCTCGACGGTTCCGGGGGGCACAGCGTAGGTACCCGGGGGACAGGTTCGGCCTTCACGTCGGTGAACGAGCCCGGTCCGCACGAGAAGTGGACAGCGTGCAGCGAGAACTGGGCAGCGTGCAGCGCAGGGGACGACCACGCCATGGGAGGTCGCCGGTCACGGCGTTAGGTCGCTGCTACCTTTCGGCTGGTGACGGCATCGTTGTGAACCACCCGTGCCGCCAACACGCCGCCGAGGGCGCCGAAGAGGTGCCCCTGCCAGGAGATCCCGGGTCGGGGCAGGACTCCCCACAGCACGCCTCCGTAGACGAACAGAACCACGAGGCCGACTGCGATGTTGGAGATGCGACGCTCGTAGAAGCCCCGAGATAGCAGATAGGTCAGGTATCCGAACACCAACGCGCTGGCCCCGATGTGGACCGTGCCGTCGGGCCCCAACAGCCAAACCCCGATCCCCGCCACCACGGTGATGACGGCGCTCACGGTGAAGTAGCGGGCGACACCGCCGACCGCGATCATCGAGCCGAGGATCAAGAACGGGATGGTGTTCGAGATCAGATGGCCGAAGCCGTCGTGGAGGAACGGCATGGTCACGATGCCGACCACACCCCGGACCTCGCGGGGCTGGATGCCCCAGGAGTCGAAGTTGGTCCGCGGTACGAGGTCGACGATCTCGACCGCCCACATCACCGCGACCATCATTCCGACCACGATGATCGGGCGGGCCCAGCCCGGCAGGTTCAGGCTCTCACCGCCGTTCGGGGCGTCTGCACCGTTGCTGGTGATAGTTCCGGCCATCGGCCCACCTCCGCTCGGCTTACAGCCTAGGAGGCAAACCCTCTCTCGAGCCGACCCCTGACCAGGGCATGGGTGAACCGAGCCGAAGCCTCTTTCTGATCACCCTCACCGCGACGACGACGGGGCTGTTGAAGCACCAGGGCTTTCAAGGAGAGGCGATGCCGATGGCGTGGGCGCCGCCGTCCACGTGGACGATCTCGCCGGTGGTGGCCGGGAACCAGTCCGACAGCAGGGCCACTACCGCACGGGCCGCCGGTTCGGGGTCATCGACGTCCCAGCCGAGCGGGGCGGTTCGGTTCCAGGACTCCTCGATGTGGGCGAACCCGGGGATGCTGCGAGCGGCGACGGTGCGCAACGGTCCCGCCGCCACCAGGTTCACCCGTACTCCGTCGGGCCCGAGGTCGCGGGCCAGGTAGCGCGACGCCGACTCCAATCCGGCCTTGGCCACCCCCATCCAGTCGTAGGCGGGCCACGCCACCGAGGCGTCGAAGTCCAACCCGACCACCGATGCCCTCTCCGCCAGTGCCGGCCGGACCGCTTTGGCCAGCGCCGGCAACGACCACGTCGACACCTGGAGCGCGGTGGCCACGTCCTCCCACGATGCACCGAACAGACCGTCGTCGTGGCCCAGGCAGTCGGCGGGGGCGAAGCCGACCGAATGGACCACGCCGTGCAGCGGCGTGGACGGCAAGCGGTCCGCCAGCGTCGCCAGGTGGTCGGCATCGGTCACGTCCAGCTCCACCACCTCGGCCTCGGTGGGGAGACGACGGACGGCCCGGCGAGTCACCGCTAGGGCTCGGCCGAACGACGTGAGTACCACCGTCGCCCCCTGCTCTTGGGCCAGGCGGGCCACGGTGAAGGCGATGGAGGAAGGGGTGAGAACCCCGGTGACGAGGACGGTTCGGTCGGCGAGGAGCATCAGAGGGTTCCTGGAGTTGGGGCTGGAGATGACCGAGCGGTCACAGCGGTGGGTTGGAGTGCTTGCGGTGAACGGCGGGAGATCGTTTCGTGCGAAGCCGCTTCACCGCTGCGGCCAGGGCCCGGCGGGTGTCGGCGGGGTCGATCACGCCGTCGACAAGCCCTCGCTCGGCGGCCAGGCGAGGGGTGCAGAAGGTCTCGCGGTAGTCGGCCTCGAGCTCGGCCCGACGAAGGGGGTCGGTCTGTCCCCGGTGGAGGATCTCGACCGCGCCGGCCGGACCCATCACCGCTATCTCCGCTCCCGGCCATGCCAGCACGAGGTCGCTGCCCATGGTGCGCGAGTCCATCACGATGTAGGCCCCGCCGTAGGCCTTTCGCAGGATGACGCACAGGCGTGGCACCGTGGCCTCGGCGTAGGCGTGGACCAGCGAGGCACCGTGACGGATCATCCCCCGGGCCTCGAGATCCTTGCCCGGCTGGTATCCGGGGGTGTCGACGAAGGTGACGATCGGCAGGCCGAAGGAGTCGGCCCGCTGCACGTGGCGGGCCCCCTTGACCGACGCCTCGATGTCGAGGGTGCCGGCCCGAACGCCGGGTTGATTGGCGATCACCGCCACGCTTCGACCGCCGATGCGGGCGTAGGCGGTGATCAGTGCGGGGGCGTGTTCGGCGTGGATCTCCAACAGGCTGTCGGCATCCACCACGTCGGACAACACCTCCCGCACGTCATAGGCGCGGGACGCCTCACCCGGAACGATGGCCGCGGCCCGCTCACATCGGCGCTCGACCGGATCGGGTCCTCGGTGTG
Organism: Acidimicrobiales bacterium; assembly: GCA_020439505.1. Classification (GTDB taxonomy): domain Bacteria; phylum Actinomycetota; class Acidimicrobiia; order Acidimicrobiales; family Iamiaceae; genus Aquihabitans. The sequence continues at coordinate 2,947 of JAGQSO010000053.1, read as the reverse complement.
ACGGAGGCTCACCGAGGTTGTTGTCGGGCAGGTGGTCGAGGAGGTCGCTGAGCGCGTCCACGGCGTCGTCGGGGTCCTCGGCGATCAGCGCCGCCAGACCCGAGACGCCGGCGTGGACCGCGGCGCCGCCCAGCATCACCGGGTCGACGTCGATGCCCGTCACCGCCTTGACCGGGCCCGGTCCCGACACGTAGGTCGTGGCGTCCCGGGTCAACACCAGGTGATCGGCCAGGCCCAACAGGGGGGTGAGGCTTCCGTGGACCGGGCCGGTCACCGCCAGCAGGATCGGGACCACCCCCGACGCCCGCACCGCGGCCACCGCCACCTTCCCCCACGCCGCGAGGGCGGCGATCCCGTCGGGCCCGGGATCGACGGCCACCGAACGGATCACGCCCACCACCGGGCAGCCGGTCGAGGCCCCCAACGAGATGGCGCGGGCGACCACTTCGGCCTCCGCCGCACCGCTGCTCGAGGCCAGGCGCCCCGCCACCTCGAAATAGGCAACGGTCCTCTCGTGCAGTTCGCGCAACCCGGCGCAAACCGCGTCGGGGCGGTCCGCCCCTACCGGGGTCAGGTCCCACGGGGTGGGGTCCGCCAGCACCCAGCCGGATGGGGCGGGGGCGACGACGGTGGTCATCGCTGGCCGGGTGGTCGCGCCACCAGCACCAGGGACGCGTTGTGGCCGCCGAAACCGAAGCTGTTCGACAAGACCACCGGGGAGGTGACCGGCCGGGGGGAGTCGCGCACCAGGTCGGTCCGGTCGTCGACGTCTGGGTCGTGGAGGTTTGCCACCGGCGGAACCATTCCGTCACGAGCCGCCAACAGGGCGATGATCGCCTCGACGGCTCCGGCCGCCCCGACCAGATGACCGGTGACCCCCTTGGTGGAGGTGACCGGGGGCGTGGGGCCCCCGAAAAGGCGCACCAACGCCGTGGCTTCGGCCAGGTCTCCCGCCGGGGTCGACGTGCCATGTGCGTTCACGTGGCCGACCTCTCGGGGGGTGAGGTCGGCGTCGGTCAACGCCGTCACCATGCAGGCCCATGCCCCGGCCCCGCTGGGGTCGGGTGAGGTGATGTGGTGAGCGTCGCAGGTGGCCCCGTAGCCCGCCACCTCCCCCAGCACCGCGGCCCCCCGTTCGCGGGCGTGGTCCTCTCGTTCGAGTACGACGATCCCTGCCCCCTCGCCCATCACGAATCCGTCGCGTTCGCGGTCGAACGGACGCGACGCGCCCGCGGGATCGTGGGTGCGGCGGCTCAGCGCGCCCATGCGGGCGAATCCGGCCAGAGCAGTCGGGGTGAGGGCGGCCTCCGCCCCACCAGCCACCACCACGTCGGCCCGACCGGAGCGGATCAGCGCCGCCCCTTCGCCGATGCTATTGGCACCCGAGGCGCAGGCGGTGGCCACCGCCAGTGCCGGTCCACGAAATCCGTGGTGCAGTGCGATCAGCCCCGCGGTGGCGTTGGGCATCATCATCGGTACCAACAACGGCCCCACCCGCTCGGATCCCCGGGTGACCCGAGTGGCTACGCCGTCCTCGAGGGTCCCCAGACCCCCCACCCCCGATCCCACCACCACCGCGACCCGGGTCGGATCGAGGGCCGCGGGCCGGTCGCCGTTGACGAGGCCGGCCTGGCCCAGGGCTTCGGCCGCGGCAACCAGACCGAACTGCCCCACCCGGTCGACCCTTCGGGCCTCGCGGGGGTCCAAGACGGTGGAGGGATCGAAGTCGGTGACCGGGGCGGTGAGGTCGGTGTCGGTGCAGCCGCGTCCCTCCGACACCCGGGCGTAGGTGGCAGCCGCGGTGGGGCCGGCGGGGGTGACCGCGCCCATGCCGGTGACCACCACCCGGGGGATGGGGCGCGAGGGTGAGCTCACGCCGCGGCGCTCAGGTGAGCGACCACCAGATCGGTGGCGGCACCGATGGTCGTGGCCGACTCCAGGTCCTCCTCGGGGATGCGCAGGTCGAAGCGCTCCTCGAGGACCATCACGATCTCGACCAGGGCCAGGCTGTCGGCTTCGAGATCGGCGGCGAACTCGGTGGCCTCGCCCAGGCCGACCCGGTCGACGCGCAGCACCTCGACGCAGGCGTCGATCACGGCGTCGACGATCTCGGTGCGGGGGAAAGAGTTGGCGGACATGGTTGGTTCTCCTTGTTGGTTGTTGGTTGTTGGTTGTTGGTTGGGTGGGGTCAGGCCGAAACCGGCGGGTCAGTGGCCCATGCCCAGCCCGCCATCCACGGGCAGCACCGCTCCCGTGACGTAGGACGCGGCGTTCGAGCACAAGAAGGCGACCGCGGCCGCCACCTCGTCGGGCCGGCCGAGACGTCCGAGCGGCACCGATGCGGTCATGGCGTCGATCCGGGCCGGACCGGCGGTGGCCAGCATCGGGGTGTCGATCGGCCCGGGAGCGACGGCGTTGACCGTCACCGACCGGGGGGCCAGTTCGCGGGCCAGGGAACGGGTGAATCCGACGAGGCCGGCCTTGGCGGTGGCGTAGTTGACCTGACCCGCCGATCCGCTGAGACCGACCACCGAGGTCACGTTCACGATGCGCCCCCACCGGGCCCGGACCATGGCTGGCGCTACCCGGCGGGTGAGGCGGAAGGTTCCGTCGAGGTTGGTGTCCATGACGTCGCGCCAGGCATCGTCACCCATGCGCAGGAACAGCCCGTCTGCGGTGCGTCCGGCGTTGTTGACGAGCACCGTCGGCGCTCCGAGGGTCGCCTCCAATGCCGCCACCGCGCCCTCGATCGAGTCGGGGTCGGCGAGATCCAGACGCAGGGCCACCGCCCGTCCGCCGTCGGCCACGATCGAGTCGACCAGCCCGGCGGCGACCGCGGCGTCGGATCGCCAGCCCACCGCCACCGGGTGGCCGTGGGCGGCCAGGTGGCGGGCGATGGCGGCGCCTATGGATCCGCTCGCCCCGCTCACCAGGGCCACCCTGGTCG
>JAGQSO010000288.1 GCA_020439505.1 Acidimicrobiales bacterium | reverse complement strand
GTGCCGTCACAGGAGGCCTCGGCCCGTCCCCAACCACCACGACTACCCAGCCGCTCTATGGTTACCGCCAGGCGAAGGTCGGCGGGGGGTTCGACCATGGCCGGGAAACGGACGTCCTCCACCCCGCCTAGCAGTGGCAGCCGCTCCCCGTAGCGGGGGTCGGCGAGCACCGCGACCGCGCCGGCCTGGGCCAGGGCCTCGATCTGGAGCACCCCCGGCACCACGGGACGGGCAGGGAAGTGACCGGCGAGCCACGTCTCGTCACCGGTGATGCGCCACCGGGCCACCACGTCTCGACCGGGGTTGCACTCATCGACGGCGTCGACGAAACGGAAGGGTGGACGGTGGGGTAACAGGTCGATCACCGGATCTCTGACCACAGCCCGGCGACCCGGTTACACGTCGCGCGACGTGGCCGACCCACCACGTTCAGGCGGTAAACGGAGCCGGTCCTCGGCATCCGGGCGTTACCGGAAGGTCATTTCCAAGCTACCCACCGGTAGTGCGAAACCACCGCCGGATCAGGCGGTCATAGACCTCCGTGCCCTCCCCCTCACACCGACCCCGCCCGACTCCTCGACCTGGCTCCCCCCGATCATCAACCCCTCCGGCGACGGACCCCCACCGCGGACGCAGTCGCCCCCGGACCGCTCCGCCACGACCGGCGGGTGAGGTCGGCAGGGAACGCCAACCCGAGGTGACCACTCGGGCGAAGGGGGCGGCGTGACCACTCAGCCGGGTCAGATCATCGAAGCCCACCCCGACGGCGACACCACCTCGATCGACCTGCGCATGGTGGTGGCGCCCCGCGACGGTCGCTTCCACCCGGCCCCACCCGAGGTGGTCACCACCGAAGGTGAGATCGTCAGGGCCGGAGACGTCATCGGCCACGTGATCCGTTCCGATGACCAGGAGCCGGTCAGGGCCTTCTGCAGCGGCTTCCTGATGGGCCTCCTCGCCGAGCACGACGACCTGGTCCGGGCCGGTCAACCGCTGGCGTGGATCCATCCGGTGGAAAGTTGACACCGGTCTCGGCCGCCCCCACCCCGACCGGGCGGGCAGCGGCTTGCTCCACACCCGGCATGGCGCCACGGGTGGGCTTCACCGTGTGCGGGCTCGGCCACGCCCTGCCGAACCGACGGATCGACAACCAGACACTGGCCCGGAACCTCGACACCAGCCACGCCTGGATCGTCGGGCGAACCGGCATCCACGCCCGACGGGTCGCCGATGCCGACGAGACCACCACCGCCCTCGCCGTCCGGGCCGCGGTCGAGGTGCTGGGTGCCGCAGGCCTGTCACCGTCGGCTCTCGACCTGGTGGTGGTGGCCACCTCCACCCCCGACTCGTCATGCCCCGCCACCGCGTCACGGGTGGCGGCCGAACTGGGGACGCGGGGCGGTGGATTCGACGTGAACGCGGCGTGCTGCGGCTTCGTCTACGCCCTGCACACCGCGGTCGCCCTGCTGGCCGACACGATCGGGACTGTCCTGGTCATCGGCGCCGACCGCTACAGCACCCTGGCCGACCCCGAGGACCGAGCCTCTGCCGTTCTGTTCGGCGACGGGGCCGGAGCGATGGTGCTGAGACGATCACCCGCCCGCCCGGGAACGTCGGGCCTTTTGGGCTCCGACATCGGAGGAGACCCCCGCTCCCTGTCGGTGATCGAGCAGACCCCCGGAGACCGGTACCTGTCGATGGACGGGCCCGAGCTGTTCCGCCAGGCCACCCGCGCCATGGTCGCCTCGGCCGCCGCCACCATGGACCGCTCCGGGATCGACCCGACCGACCTGGACCTGTTCGTACCCCATCAGGCCAACGCCCGAATCATCTCCGCCGCCGCCGAGCGGCTCGCCATCCCCGCCGACCGGGTGGTCCTCGACCTGGCCGAACGGGCCAACACGTCGGCGGCGTCCATCCCCCTGGCCCTGCACTCCGCCGAGTCGACCGGGCGTCTGCACGACGGCGCCACCGTGGTGGTGTCCAGCGTGGGGGCCGGGCTCGGGTGGGCCACCATGGCCCTGAGGTGGGGTCGATGAGCCCGCCCACACCGGCCGGGCCACCGCTCCCGCTCGACCACCGGACCCACATCAGGCACATCGAAAGAGGCGGGCCGACCAGGGTGGCCCTGGTGAGCGGGGCGAGCGGATCCATAGGCGCCGCCATCGCCCGCCACCTGGCCGCCCACGGCCACCCGGTGGCGGTGGGCTGGCGATCCGACGCCGCGGTCGCCGCCGGGCT
>JAGQSO010000287.1 GCA_020439505.1 Acidimicrobiales bacterium | reverse complement strand
GAAGCGGCGGAGGCCGGGTAGGCGGGCGAACATGTCGGTCACCCCGGGGACCTTCAGCGCCATGATTGCCGCCAGGTAGCTGATACCCCCGACGGCGAGCCCGGCGGCCAAAGTCGGGATCAGCATCACCGCCGAGCTGGGTGCCATCAGCCGGACCACCCCGTAGACCAGGCCGGCCATCGCCAGGGCCGCCACCAGCAGCCGGCCCCAGGTGGTGGCCAGGGCCCGCCAGTCGAACCCGGGCGAATGACGGCAAAGCACCACCACCGCCACCACCGCGGCCACGTTGTAGGCCAGCCCGAACGACAGGGCCAGGCCGACCACACCCCACACCCGCACCAGGACCACGGCCAGTGCGATGTTGACCGCGTTCTCGAACACGTTCAGGAAGAACGGCGTCTTGGTGTTCTTCATGGCGTAGAAGCCGCGCAGTGTGAACAGATAGCTAGAGAAGCCGGGCAGGCCGATGGCGAAAGCGGCGATCACCCCACCGAGGCCCAGGGCCTCGGCCAGCTCTCCCGTGGCGGTGAACGTGCGGTGGTCGAGACCACGGGGGAGGGCCACGTAGCCGACGGCGGCGGGGATGATCAGCAGGCCGATCAGGCGGAACCCCTTCAGCAGGTGTTGGTTGAAGGCGGTCCGGTCTCCGCGGGCATCGGCCCGGCCCAACAGGGGAGCGAAGGTGACCATGATCGACACTGCCAGCAGGCCGTGGGGAAGCTGGAAGTACTGGAAGGCGGTCTGATAGCGGGTCGGGTCCCCTGACGACGGCTTGGCCAGGATCTGGATGACCACGATCGCCACCTGGTTGGCCATCACGTAGCCGAAGGTCCAACCCGACAGGCTCACCGTCTTGCGTACCGCGGGATGCTTCAGGTCGAAGTTGAACCGGAGGCGTACCCCGGCCCGACGCACCGCCGGGTACAGGGAGAGCGCCATGACCGCGATCCCCAGCGTGGTGCCCACCCCGAGTATCCACAAGATCCGATGGTCGCCCAGGGCATCGTCCAGGGTCGGTGTCCCGCCGGCGATCCGGAAGGCCACGATCAGGGTGGCGATGGCGATGATGTTGTTGAGCACCGGGGCCCAGGCCGCGGCCATGAACCGGTTCCGGGCGTTGAGCACCGCCGACCACAACGCCATCAGCCCGTAGAAGAACACCTGGGGGGCGAACAGCAGGGCCAGTGGTATTCCGGCCGACACGTAGTCGGGTCGGGTAGCGGGGTCCGATCCGGTGGCGAACAACAAGATCAGCAGCGGTGCCGCCACGGCGGCCAGCACCGTGACCACCAGCAATGCCACCAGGGCGAAGGACAAGATGGCATCGGTGGCCCCGTCCCGCCCGCCGTGTTCGAGGTCGTCGGTGAACAGCGGAACCAGCGTGGCGGTGAGGATGCCCCCCAAGATCAGTTCGTAGATCATGTTGGGCGTGTTGTTGGCGTTGACGTAGGCGTCGTTGAGGCCCAGGCCCAACATCACCAAGATCAGGCTGGTGCGCACCAGCCCCGTGAGCCGGGAGATGGCGGTACCGCTGGCCACCACCACGTTGGCCCGCAACATCGCCGAACCCGAACCCGAACCTTGCCCTTGCCCTTGCCCCGATCCTGAACCGGGGTCGGGAACCGGTTCGGAGTCCTTGCGCGTTCGGGCGGTCGACCTCGTCGGGCGGGTCACCGGCTGCCCGTCGCCCGCCCCTGTCCCGGATCGGTGTCCTGAGAAGGAGCGGTGGGGGATGAACGGGGCAGCGGTGGCGGCACGGCCGCCGAAGTGGGCAGATCCTCATCCATCACGGCACCGGCAGGAGCGCTCCCCGCAGGGGCCGATGATGGCGTAGCACCCTTCACATCTTCCATGGCCAGGCGGAGGGACTGGAGGTCGTCGATGATGCCGTCGACGTCGGAGCCGAGTTCTCCGACCCCGCCGCCCTGGTTGGATACCGAGAGCTCGATGGCTCTGGTCACAGCCTCGTCGAGCCGGGCGTTGAGGAGATCCAACTGCTCCTTGGTCGACGCGATCAGGTCGTCCATGCGGTGGGCGGTCTGGAGCTGGGCCTCCAATGAGGTGATGCGAAGGCTGCGGGCCTCGGTGAGGCCCTCCCGTCCGTCTCCGCCCTGGGCACGGGCCTGGGCGAGCTCGGTGGCCACCTCGTGGTCGTTGATGTTCTTGCGTCCGTCGGTCACCAACTGTCCCTGGAGCGCCACCCGGTAGCACTCGTTCACGGCGTCGTCGAGGCGGTCATCGATGACCGTCACGCTGGCCTTGAGCGGGCCGTCCCTGAAGGTCTTTACCGCCTGAGTGAAACGGGCCCGGGACTTCACGGCGTCGAGCACCGCGCCCCGCCACGGTTCGTTGACCGAGAAGGGGTCGATCTTCGGCGACGGTGCATGGCGGGGGAGTGCGATGGCAACCCGGATCCCCAGGCCGACCACACCCCCGATCACCGCCCCGACCGCGGCCAGCGGAACCGCCACCGGAGCGGTGGCCACGATTCCAACCGCCGCTCCCGCCCCGAGGCTCAGGATGCCGCTGGGGGAGGTGAGAGCTTTGGCGACCGACGGGGAGAAGAACCGGTCACGGAAGGAGAGCGAGCCCACCGGGCCATTCTGCCCGCTGGCCCGATGCGGTCAGTGCCAGCTGGTACGGGGCCAGATGGTCCTCGGTCCAGATGGCGCTCGGTCCAGATGGCGCTCGGTCCAGATGGTGCCCGGTTCAGATGGTGCTCGGTCCAGGAACGTTTGTCCTGTTGCGAGCTTGCGAGCCACTGGGCAAACGCCGTCGAGCCCCCGCAACGAAGTGAGGACCGGGCTCGACGGAACCAGAAATCGTCCGCCGAAGGCGGCCCACGCGAACCGGACCGCGTGCAGCGCCGAATGAGTCCCAAACTGGTAACAGGTGCCAGTCACGGCACCACGTCAGAAGTTGGACACCACCGCGGTGAACACCTTGTTGATGGTCGAGGGGTTGCTGGCGTCATAGGCCGCGGCGGTGGAGGATTCTGCGATCTGTTTGAGGGTGTCCAGGTCGGCTTCCTTGCCGTAGGCGATGGTGAAGATCCGCACCGGCTTGGAGGACTCGCCCTGGGTTCCCCTTCGCAGCGAGCTCACCAATTGCTGGAGCTGGTCGGAGTCGTCGTCGGGGAAACCGTCGTCGTTCATGCCGTCGGTCAACAGCACCACGGCGTTGATCCGGGTGTCGTCGTAGCTGTCGGCCATGAACTGGAACGACGATTGGGCCACGTCGTACAGGGGGGTGGCGTTGAGGGGGGACTGTTCCCGGATCAGGTTGGCCAAGCGCTCCCGGTTGGTCGACATCGGTTGCACCTCTAGGAGGTCGAGGAAGTTCTGGTCCTCGGCCGGTCCCAGGTTGGAGGTGAAGATCCTCAGGCCGACCTCGTCTTCGGGGTTGAACTCGTCGAGCGCCGCCACCGCAGCCTGCTTGGCCAGGTCCAGACGGGTCGGACCGTCGGGGTCGGCGGGGTCGGCTGGTTCCTTCATCGAACCCGACACGTCCAGCACCAGCAGAACCCGGGCACCCTTGCGCTGGCGCTTCCAGTTGTCGAGGAGCTTGATCATCACCGGCGGCTCGGGGACCTGGAGCAACGTGGAGGGCTGGTCGGGGTCCACCCCGTTGGCTTTGGTGATCGGGGCCGCCACCGCCACGTCGGGGTTGCCGGGGCGGAAGCCGTACTCCAGTGCCTGGCGTTGGGCCTCGGGCTGCTGCACGTACTCGACGAAGGTGCGGGCCGCCTGCTTCTCGGTATCGTCGACCCAGTCGGCGTCGAGCACGTACAGCGGGCTGTCGCTGTAGATGGTGCCCTCCTTGGGGTAGACGGCCACCAGCGGGATGCGGGGCTTGCGGGCCACCTCACCCGGCTGAAGGACGCCGTCGGGGTTGCCCTGGTTGTAGTCGATGACCGACTTCTCCTCGACTGCCACCGCCGACGCGTAGGTGAGCGACGTGCCCTCGCGGTCGGTGCGGAACCAGTTGTTGAGGAAGGTCATGGTGATGTCGCCGTAGTGGACCACGGCGCTCTCGACCTGGGTGGCGAACTCGGTGGTGGCCTGGGCGTCGAGGTCCTCGAGGGACAGGTCCCGGGTCTTGCCGGTGGCAGCGTAGGCCTGCCCGATCAGGGCCGAGAGCCCGCTGGTGGAGAAGTTCGGATTGGTCTTGCCCAGCTTGAACTTGCCCCATTCGGGATGGCCGTAGGCGGCCCAGCCATCAGCCGAGGTGGACAGGGCTGCGATGTCGGCCCAACCGACGGGCTTGTCGGGGTATCCGAGGGCGTCGGCCATCGGCTTGGGCATGGCGATGACCAGAGGGGTCACCTGGAGGGAAACGGCCTCACCGACCATCTCCGGTTGGCCGGCGTTGGCCAACCGTTGGTTGAGGATCTGCCCCCAGCTCGAGGCGGCGGGGGACCAGATCACGGGCTGCGCCCCCTCGGAGGGGTCCCGCCATCCGGCGGCCAACAGTTCGGCCGCGCCACCCGACGCCTTGGAGTAGGGACGGACGAAGGAGCAGCCGCCGTCGAACTTGGCGGCGTCCGAGCCGTTGAACGACCTGGCCAGCGAGGTGAGCAGGTCGATCTTCTCCGACGACACCGCCATGTCGACCACAGTGCAGTCCCCGGGGTCACCGAAGTCATCCGACGGAGCCCCCTGCTGGTCCTTGACCGAACAAGAACAGGCGGCGGCCAGGATCGCCATCGCGCTGATGACGGTGGCAAGGCGGAAACGGCGCCACCGGGGCGAGGTGGGAAGGTGTTTGGTGCCTGAAGGGGTGGTGTTCATGGTCGGCTCATCTCCTGGTGGGACGGCTCGCAATGGCTAACGGATCTTGTCGTAGATTGCGTACAACTCGCCGGCGAGGGATTCGGGCGGGGCGGGCCCGGTGCCGGGGGTCATACCGAGGTCGGTGAGGGCGTCCGAGGCGCGCCGGCTGGAAAGGACCGCGCTGGCGGGCAGCGGCTCGGCGCCGGCGGAGGCCCGGGTGGCCAGGACCACCGTCAAGGTGGCCCGGGGCACCGGCACCACCACCGAGGATGTCGATCCCCGGGTGGCTGCTTCTTGCAGTTCAGGGGTGGGACCGACGACCATCGCCAGCGCTCCCCGCCGGGTCAGGAAGGTGGTGATCTGGTCCGCGAAGTCGCTCTGTGCGACCTGGGGGCTGGTGATGATGCGCCGCAGCGCCGCTGCCGGGATGGTCGTGAAGTCCCCGTCGGCCGGGACCAGCGCTCGCGCCACCGGATCGAGGCGGGCCAGTCCCTGGGCGGTGGTACCCGAGCCGATCCCCACCGCCAGCCCGCCATCGGCTCCCTCGACCACGCAGGATGCCCAGTCGTCGCCGTCAGCACAGCCGACTACACCGCCGGCCACCAGAACCCCGAGCGGGGCCGAGGCCACGACCTCGGAGGGGACCGTCCAGGTCCCCGGTGCGTCGAAGTTGGCCACTCCGGGGGCGGCACCCCAGGTGATCCATCCGTCGAGCTCGTCGTCCGGCGCGGCGGCATCCGCCAACTCCAGTGGTCGGGCCGCCGGACGGATGGCCCCGTCGGCCACCAACGCCGAACACACTTCGGCCAGATCAGGAGTGCAGGCCACCACGGGTCGATCGCCGCTCCGCCCCGGTTCGTGGGAGGTGGGACCGTCACCGACGATCAGCGACCGGGCCACCAGAGCCGCGGCGATCAGCGCCACCGCCCCCATCGCCGCCAGGATCCGCTCCCTCATGGCCGAGACGCTACCGAACCCAACCGACAACCTGAGTTCACACCACCAGGCCTTTCAGATATGGACGGCGTGCCGCGAGAAAGATTTCCAACCCATGCCTAGTGTCGCAACAGACAACGTTTGCGCTGTTGCGAGCTTGCGAGCCACTGGGCAAACGCCGTCGAGCCCTCGCAACGAAGTGAGGACCGGGCTCGACGGAACCAGGAATCGTCCGCCGAAGGCGGCCCACGAGAACCGGAGAGCGTCCAGCGTCGGTGAGTCCCCAGGCACGCCAAGGTCACATGGCACGGCACGAGCCGGGCCATGAGGATCAGGCCGTGTTGGAATGGCGGGGACCCTCGCCCGGCTTGGCGATGTCGGCGGCGGTGAGGGTGGTCAGATCGTCGTCGGTCGGTTCCTCGATGGCCACCACCCGACCGGCCTGGCGGGCCACGGCATCCTCGAACAGGTTCCGGGCCAGTCGACCGTTGCCGAACCCCTTGTCGCGGGGGACGGCGGCGAACCACGCTCTCACCGCCGCTTCGGCCTCTTCGTCGGGTCGGTAGCCGGCCTTCTCTCCGATCCCCGAGAAGATCGACCACAGCTCGTCGTCGCTGTAGTCGGGGAAGAAGATCGACTTGGGAAAGCGCGAGGCCAGGCCGGGGTTGGCGGCGATGAAGTCGGCCATCTCCACCGGGTAGCCGGCCGCGATGACCACCAGCTCGTCCCGCCGATCCTCGATCACCTTGACCAGGGTGTCGATGGCTTCCCGTCCGAAGTCGTTCTCACCGCCGCGGGCCAAGGCGTAGGCCTCGTCGATCAGCAGGACCCCTCCGGTGGCCTTGTCCGCCACCTCCATGACCTTGAGGGCGGTCTGGCCCACGAAGCCCGACACCAGTCCGGAGCGGTCGGTCTCCACCAGTTGGCCCTTCTCCACCACCCCGAGAGAGCGGTAGATGGCCGCCAGCAGTCGGGCCACCGTGGTCTTGCCGGTGCCGGGGTTGCCGGCGAACACCAGATGGCGGCTCTGGGGACTGGTGGGTAGGTCACGCTCGGCCCGGAGCTGTTGGACCCGCAACAGGTTGGTGACCAGGCGGACCTCGGTCTTGACGCTGTCTAGGCCCACCAGCTCGTCGAGCTCTGCCAGTAACTCCTCGATGGGCCGGGCCGGAGGCAGCTCCTCCTCCTCGGTCTTGGTCTTTGTGTCGGTCTTGGTCGCCGATGCGCCGTCGGTCGCCCCCTCGGTGGTGGCGGTACTGCCGGGTGCGGCGGACCCTTCGGTCCGCCCGGCCAGGGGCGAGGTCGGCAGGCCGTCCATGGCGGCCAGGAGGTTGGTGCGCAAGGTGTCGATGGCAGCCAGTTCGCCCCGCGATGGAGAGGCGTCGAGCGCGGCCACCGTGAAGGCGAGATAGATGGAGCGGTCGTAGTAGGTCCGGCTGTGGTTGGTACCGAAGCGCCGATCGGCCGACACCAGGATCTCCATCATGGGAGAGACCTTGTCCAGCCAGACCGAGCGGCCCACCAGCAGGTCGCTCTGGCGGAGGTCGTCGGCCTTGGCCTGGCCGAGCTCGTTGGGCATCAACTTCCAGAACGAAAAGATCACTCCCCACAGCTCGGCGTCGGTGTGGCGACGGTCTACGTCGATCAGGGCGGTGACCAGGTTGAAGGCCTCGGTGGTGACGTCTTGTTCGACCTTGCGACCGTCGACCGCGGGCAGTCGGTGAACGACATCGGACATGGCGACCGACACCTCGGCCACGAAGTTCTCGACCGCACGCTGCATCTGCTTGGGTTCGTTGATCACTGCCGGTTCACCATGGGGTCGGTCGGAGTCGAGCTGGCTCCATTCTCGCGGCTCACGACCACCGCTGCGTGAGGGAGCTCCGGTGTGCCGGGCCTCAGCGGGGATCGCGCCACATGAGCCACAGCGAAGGCCCACCCTTGAGCGTGAACTCCTCGGTCACGGCGAAACCGTGACGGGCGTAGTAGGAGACGTTGGCCTCCTTGGACGACTCCAGGTACGCCGGGATCCCCTCCCGGTCGCACTCCTCGGTCACCGTTGCGATGAGGCCCGAGCCGATCCCCTTGCCCTGGTGGTCGGGGTCGGTGCCGATCACCGACAGGTACCAGTGGGGCGGCCCGACGGGATGGGCCTTCTCCAGGCTGCGCAGGGCGTTCAGGCCGGTGAGAGTCCGGCGGCCGAAGAGGGCGAGCGATGGGCGCAGTATTCGGGCGGCGTCACCCACGCTGCTGGACCAGGCCCCGGGCGCGCACCAGATCGCGGCGCCCCTCACGTCGTCGTCGACCAGGATCCGACCTGGGGTACCCAGGCGGAGGGCCGCGTCGCGCTCGAAGAACGCCGCCGCGGTCCGGCGGTAGCGATCCTTGTCGGGGGTGAGCCACTCCCACAGGGGATCGTCGTCGAACGCCGCCGCCAGGCTCTGGCCGATGCGGGGCAGGTCGGCGGCGATGGCGTCTCTCGCGGTGGTCATGGCTCGCACGATAGGCAGGTGTGACCCCGCGGTTGGGAAGGATTGCGGGACCGACCGTTAGCCTCGGGCCGTGACCGGATCAACCCTCGCTGAACTGGGCCGACGGGCCAAGGCCGCCTCGCGGGTGCTGGCGTCGGCATCCACCGCCGACAAGGACGCCGCCCTCCAGGCCTGTGCTGCCGCCCTGGTCGAGGCCACCGACGCCATCCTCGCTGCCAACGCCATCGACGTGGAGTCCGCTCAGGAACGGGGGATGAGCGCCACCGTGATCGACCGGCTGCGCCTCGACGCCGGCCGGGTGGAATCGATGGCCGGGGGACTTCGACAGGTGGCCGGTCTGGCCGACCCGGTGGGGGAGGTCCTCGACGGTTGGGTGCGCCCCAACGGCTTGCGCATCAGCCGGGTGCGGGTGCCGCTGGGGGTGGTAGCGATCATCTACGAGAACCGACCCAACGTGACCTCCGATGCCGCCGGGCTGTGCCTCAAGTCGGGCAATGCCGCCTTCCTGCGGGGATCATCTGGTGCCATCCAGTCCAACATCGCCATCGCCGCTTCGCTGCGGGGAGCGTGCGAGTCGGTCGGGCTACCCGCCGACTCGGTGGTCCTGGTGGAGGAGACAAGCCATGCCGCCGCGGTCGAGTTCATGCGTCTGCGGGGCTACATCGACGTCCTCATCCCCCGGGGCGGACCGTCGTTGATCGCGTCGATCCTCGAGCACGCCACCGTGCCCTACGTCATCGACGGCGACGGCAACTGCCACCTCTACGTCGACGAGTCGGCCGACCTGGAGATGGCGGCCCGGATCGCCACCAACGCCAAGACCCAGCGGCCGTCGGTGTGCAACGCGGCCGAGACCCTGCTGGTCCACCGGGCGGTGGCCGAGGAGTTCCTGGCGGGGATCACCGGAGTGCTCCCCGGGGTGGAATTGGTGGCCGATCCCGGCGCCCTGGCCCTTATCCCCGGCGCGGCTGGGGCGGTAGCTGCGGTCGAAGATGACTGGTCCACCGAGTTCCTCGACCTGAAGATGGCGGTCCGGGTCGTCGACGACCTCGACGAGGCCATCGCCCACATCACCCGCTACGGCTCGGGTCACAGCGAGGCCATCGTCACCCGGTCCCTCGAAGCCGCGGAGCGTTTCACCCGCGAGGTGGACGCCGCCGCGGTGGTGGTGAACGCCAGCACCCGTTTCGTGGACGGTGAGGAGTTCGGGTTCGGGGCCGAGATCGGGATCAGCACCCAGAAGCTCCACGCCCGGGGCCCGATGGGTCTGCGGGAACTGACCACCGCCAAGTACGTGGTGCGGGGGGATGGCCAGACCCGCGGTTGACCGACCGCCGGGGTCTCGCCACCTCGCACCCCGTCCGTGTGGCACCCGATGCCGGTCTCGGCCCTGGAGGTTGGGAACTGATTGACCGTCCGGTCAAGAGCGGCGGTAGCCTCCGGTCATGACCGACCATCGCTTCGAGTCCGTCCCCGCGGTCCGTGAGGGCCTCCGCAAGGTCGACTACCTGGCCGACGAAGGGATCGCCGGCATCGTCTACCTCGCCGATCGGCTTCAAAAGCCGATCCTGGTGGAAGGCCCGGCAGGAACCGGCAAGACACAGCTGGCCAAATCGGTGGCCGACATGATCGGTGCCCGACTGATCCGGCTCCAGTGCTACGAGGGCCTCGATGAGGCCAAGGCCCTCTACGAGTGGAACTACAAGAAGCAGCTTCTGCGCATCCAGGCTTCGGGTGGCGAAGGTGACTCGTGGAGCGACGTCGAGGACGACCTGTTCTCCGACGAGTTCCTCCTCGAACGTCCGCTGCTGGAGGCCATCCGAGCCGATGAGCCGGTGGTTCTGCTGATCGACGAGGTCGACCGGGTGGAGGTGGAGACCGAAGCCCTGCTGCTCGAGATCCTGTCGGATTACCAGGTGTCGATCCCCGAGTTGGGAACCATCACCGCCAAGCAGATCCCCCTGGTGTTCCTGACCTCCAACAACACCCGTGAGCTGTCCGAGGCGCTCAAGCGTCGCTGCCTGTTCCTCCACGTCGATTACCCCGACATGGACCGCGAGAAGGAGATCGTGCTCACCAAGGTCCCCGACATCACCGACAACCTCGCCGACCAGGTGGCGCGCATCGTGCGCTCCCTGCGGCAACTGGAGCTCAAGAAGTCGCCGTCGGTGTCGGAAACCCTCGACTGGGCCAACACCTTGATGCTGCTCGGGGTGGAACAGGTGGACGCCGAGACGGCGTCGAGCACCGCCAACATCCTCCTCAAGTACCAGTCCGACATCGCCAAGGCGGTGCGCGAGTTCACCGCCGACAAGCAGGGCTTCAAGCAGTTCGCCCCCGGCCCCAAGTAGACGACGGGCCTAGCGATGACCGAGCCCGCGACCTCGACGTCGGAGCCGGGAGGCACCGCCACGCCTGATGTCGCCGATGCCGGGGTGGCAGGCGAGCCGATCCTGGACCTGCTGAACGGTTTCATCCTCGAACTGCGCGAGGCGGGATTGCCGGTGAGCCTCACCGAGAACCTCGACGCCATGGCCGCCCTGCGTCACATCCCCCTGGAGGACCGCGAGGCGTTCAAGTACGCACTGGCCGCCACCCTGGTCAAGAACAACGCCCACTGGCGGGCCTTCGAGACCGTGTTCGAGGTGTACTTCTCGCTACGGGGATCCAAGTACGGGATCGACGACGACTCGCTCGACGCCGATCTCGTCGATGCCTTGGAGGACGAGCGTGACGGCGTCGGCGACGGTGGCCAGGGCGGACAGGGCCAGGGCGGTGGTCAGGCCCTGACGCCCGAAGAGCTCCAACAGCTCCTGTACCAGGCGATGATGAAGGGCGACGAAGCCCTGATGCGGGCCATCGCCCGTCAGGCGGTCAAGCGTTTCGCCGGGATGGAACCGGGGCGCCCGGTGGGTGGCACCTACTACCTGTACCGGACCCTGCGGAACCTCGACCTCGACGGTCTGCTGGAACGGATGATGGACCAGAGCCGTCAGCAGGCCGGTGACAGCGGAGAGCCGATGACGCCGTTGGAGGAGCGGCTGGAGCGCGACGAGTACGAGCACCGGATCGAAGCGCTCAAGAAGGAGATCGAGGCCGAGATCCGGCGCCGCCTGGTCGCGGATCGGGGGGTGGAGGCCATGGCCAAGACCCTCCGCAAACCGCTGCCCGAAGACGTCGACTTCATGCACGCCTCCAAGGACGAGATGGTCGGGTTGCGCAAGGCGCTGATCCCTCTCACCCGTCGCCTGGCGGTGCGCCTGGCCCGCAAGCGCCGCCACAACCGGCGTGGTCCCCTCGACTTCCGCCGCACGGTGAGGGCTTCGTTGTCCTACGGGGGTGTTCCGGCCGAGCCCAAGTTCCGCCACCCCCGGCCCCACAAGCCCGAGATCTTCGTGATCGCCGACATCTCGGGATCGGTCGCCGCCTTCGCCCGCTTCACCCTCATGTTGGTGTACGCCATCAGCGGGCAGTTCTCCAAGGTCAGGTCCTTCGTGTTCATCGACGGGATCGACGAGGTCACGTCGTTCTTCGAAGGGGTCGAGGACATCACCGAGGCCGTTCACCGGGTCAACACCGAGGCCGACGTGGTGTGGGTGGACGGTCACTCCGACTACGGCCACGCCTTCGAGGTGTTCTGGAACAAATGGGGCAAGGAGATCGGCCCCAAGACCACGGTGATGATCCTGGGTGACGCCCGCAACAACTACCACGCCTCCCAGAGCTGGGTCATCAAGGAGATGCGTCACCGGGCCCGCCACGTCTACTGGCTGAACCCTGAGCCCCGTAGCTACTGGGACACCGGCGACTCGATCGTCGGCGACTACGGCAACCACTGTGACGGCGTGTTCGAGTGCCGCAACCTGCGCCAACTAGAGAAGTTCGTCGACTACCTGGCCTGATTCGTGGCGGCAGCCGGACGCAGCCGACCCGTGATCTCGGCATGGCGAACCGACACGAAGTGTTGGTCTGATCACCCTCGCGGCAACGACTAGGCCTATCCGCCAGGCGTCGGGTGTCAGTCGCGGCGTCCGATGCTGACGGGTACCGGGTTCTGGTCCGAACGTTGTTCGGGACGGGAGGTGACCGCCGCGGTGGCGAACTCCATGAGTTGTTCCATGT
>JAGQSO010000286.1 GCA_020439505.1 Acidimicrobiales bacterium | reverse complement strand
GCCGGCGTTCTGGGCAGGTCTGCCGTGCACCACGTGTGTCACCTCGGGTGGGAACATCACGTACACGTCGGAACGGCGACATGCGATGAGTGTGGCGTTGGCGCGTGCTGGTTGCCCTGAGGTCTCCGGCCGTCCTTGACCCTGACGCGACGTGAGGCCGTATGGTCGGCTGCATGCCCGAGCCGACACCTTGCGACCTTCTGATCACTGGCGGGACGGTCCTCGATCTCGACCGGGCGGACGGGCGCATCGATGCAACGGTCGCTGTTACTGAGGGCATCGTCGTCGCCGTCGATCCGGCGCCCGATGCCGCGGAGCGGTGGGCGCCACAGCGCACCATCGCCGCCGATGGGGCATACGTCGCAGCCGGCTTCGTCGACGGGCACATCCACCTGTCGGCCGTGCTCGGCGCGGCGCAGCCCTACACAGCCGCCACGGGGCCGAGCTTGTTCGGTGGGGCCGGGAGCACCGCCGACATCGGTCGGGCGTTGCACCAGTTCCTTCAGATGCCGGTCCCTGCCGACCTGGTCGAGGCGGCGGTCGCCCCGGTGCTTGCGGCGTTGGCGATCGGGGGCACGACCGCGGTGGTCGACGCGGGGAGTGCAGGCATCGATGGGATCGTGGCCGCAGCGCGCAGGGTGGGCGTGCGTGTCGCCGCCGGACCCAGCCTCCACGACGTGTTGCTCGGCGACACCGGTGAGGTCGTGCCGGTCGCCGACGCCGGGAGTGTGTTGGCCGCCGCCGAGGACTGGCTCATGCGCCAGCAGGTCACTCCGGGCGATCTGTTCGAGCCGGTGTTGACGGTGACCGAGCCGACCTTCTGCTCGGACGGCCTCCTGGACGGCCTGGCCGGTCTCGTCGCCCGCACAGGAGTGGCCGTGACCTTCCACTCCCATGAGACGGTCGAGTCGGTCGCAGACCACGACCACGCTCACGGTCGTCCGGCGATCGACCGGCTCGCAGACCACGGGCTCCTCGGTCCCCGCTGCACCCTCATGCACGCCGGGTCGGTCAGCGATCGTGACATCGAGGTCATCGCGGCCACCCGGACCTGTGTCAACGTCAACCCGTTGGGCAACGGCATGCTCGGCTTCGGAGCCGCTGCCGAGCGTGCCATCACCCGCTACCTGGAGGCCGGGGTCCGCCTCGTGCTCGGCAGCGACTACACGCCGTCGATGATCGCCACCGGGTTCGACCTCGTACGGGCCGCTCTGATAGTCACCCGAGAGGCGGGCGGTGCCGACGACACCCTCACCCTCGAACAAGCGCTGCGCATGGCGGCGAACGGCACGGTCACGGCGGGCGCAGTGGCCGACCTCGTCGTCGTCGACCGCACCGGCCCCCATCACGTCGGGGTCGATCACCCGGTGCCGGGATTGGCGCTGCGGGCCCGGCCCGGCGACGTGCGCACGGTGATCGTCGGGGGCCGAATCGTGGTCGACGCCGGCACGCTCGTCACCGCCGACCCGGGCGACCTGCGCTCGGCCGCAGAGGCCGCCCTCGGGTTGGTGCGGTCGCACTCGTGACCGCTACGACGGACTCCGAAACCCTCCAGATCGGTGCGCTCGCTGCGGCGACCGGGCTGACGGTGCGGACCCTGCACCACTACGAGTCGATTGGGCTGATCGGTCCCGCACGACGCAGCGCGTCCGGCTACCGGCTGTACGGGCCGACGGACATCGAGCGGCTCTATCGCGTGCGAGCCCTCCATCAGCTCGGACTTCCACTCGAAGACATCCGCCGAACGCTCGACGACCCCGCCGCAGACCTCGCCGCGACCCTCGAAGCGCAACTCGCGGCCGTAGACGGTCTCCTCGGCGACCTCCACCGCCAGCGCCGAGCCCTGCAAGCAGTTCGCTCATCGATGAGCACCCACGATCTGATCCGACTCCTGGAGGTCATGACCACGCCCGACGGCACCATCGAGAGGCACATCTCGATCCTCGTCTACGCCGATCTCGAAGCCGCCTTCAACCACTTGGTGGACGTGTTCGGGCTCGGCCCCGGCGAGGTGACCCGCAACGGTGATGGCCACGCCGTCCACGGCGAACTTGAGGCCGGCAACGGAGTCGTCTGGCTGCACCCCGAGTCCGCTGACTTCGGCTTGGCCTCGCCTCGCACCGTCGGGACATCAACGGCGACGATGGCAGTGATGGTCGATGACGTCGACGCTCACCACCAGCGCACCGTCGAGCGCGGTGGCGCCGTCGTCCACCCGCCAGTCGACCAGCCCTACGGATACCGGGAATACAGCGCCCGCGATCCCGAAGGCGGCTTGTGGTCCTTCATGCGCCCGCTGCAGCCATCAGATACATGACCCTCGTTCGACGGCGACACTGCAGAACAACGTGCCCTCCAAGTGCCG
>JAGQSO010000285.1 GCA_020439505.1 Acidimicrobiales bacterium | reverse complement strand
CTACGCCATCACCAACGGCGTCGTGATCTCGACGCCTACCAGCGGCCGTTGCGGCATCGGCGTCATCATCAACGGCGACGACGGCGCCCAGTACACCTACTGCCACGGCCTCCCCGGCAGTCACACCGTCGCTACCGGCGACCAGGTCGAAGTCGGCCAGCACCTCATGGACAGCGCCTCCACTGGCAACAGCACCGGCCCCCACCTCCACTTCGCCATCAAGGTCGACGGCACCGCGAGGTGCCCCCAGGCGCTTCTGGTGAGCATCGCCGATGGAGCGCCCGTAACCCCGGACTCCTTGGCAACCGGCGGGTGCACGTACTGACCCTGAGCACCGGCCCGGCTGCACCGGGCGCCGCGCCGCGTTGACGGAGATCGGCGATCCCGATACCGTGACACGCAATCCACGCGTCGAATGACCTGAACCTTCGCGTGGGGTTGTCTATCGGGTGCAGGCTCCGCCCAAGACGACGTTGGCTGATCGCAACCGTTTGCTCAGTCCTTCGATGACTGAAGATCGTTGTAGAGAATCCGGCCCCTAGCGGGCCGGATTCTCTCACCACTCATCGGAGACAAGCACAGATGGACATCTCAGCCTTCATTCTGGACGCCGTTCGCGACCGACCGATCCAGGGTTCTCAGCTCGCCCAGCTCATCCGCGCCCAGTACCCGGACTGGAGCGCCGAGGTATGCGGAGCACGCAACCTCCGCGACTACGTCGAGAGACTCGTCGACGGGGCAGGCGTCGTTGGCAGGTCCGGCATGGACGTCGTGTACGGCATCACCAGCCCCGGCGGTGCATCGACGGACTCGATGCCGGCGGAGACCCCAGCGACAGAGGTCAACCTCTGGAGGATCTGGGTGAGCCCCAACAGCCCGTACGCGCTGTCGATCGACAAAGCGAGCGGAGTTGTCAGCCAAGTCAACCGAAGCGCCGCAGCCACGCAAGAAGGAGCCCTGAGACTCGAGCCAGCCCCCTTCAAGATCCATGAGGCTGTGGCACGCGATTTCGCGGCCCGCATCCACGACGAGCGCGATATCTCGCTACCGAGCACAGGCGGACCCGACGGCTGGTGGTTCGACTGGCAGAAGGCACTCAAAGGTCTCGGGCTCGACGCTTCATGGCATGAGCACAGGTCCTCCTCTCTCGAGACGGCGCTGGAGACCGCCCTCGCCGAGCTGGGCTTGTCGGATGAGGCCAAGGAGATGGCATTCGCCCGGATCGTCGAGGATCGGTCGATCCGTCGGCGCTCGGCTGCCTCGCACGCGTCCGAGCGAACAGGATCTCGCACAGATCTCGAAGCGATCGCGTTGGCCGCCATCCCCAAGATGTCCAGCTCGGACTTGAGGGAGCTAAAGATCCCCCTGGGAATCGTGCTCGATGTGCTTGCCCAGCACGCGGACCAGTGATCGGATCCCAGTCCGATGCGCTTCCTGTTCGTCTACGAGACCGCCGCGGGCAAGGTTCGCGATCTACTCGCCGAGCTCCTCGTCCAGGACGTGCACGTCATCGTCGCCCGCAGGGGCGAACTCAGCCCTCGATCTGCGGATCAGGCTCTCCTCGAGCAACACAGCGGCGCAGAAGCCGCTGCATGCGAACTGAACCGCAAGTACCGCAAGAACGTCCAGGGGTTCGTGACGTTCACGGTCGAACCCAGGAAGTTCCGGGCGGAGGACCGACAGCTGCGGGACTGGCTGACACGGCGCGACCCTGCCGAGGAGAGTCCCCGGACATGGCCTGCGCCAGAAACAGCGTTCCTCGATGCAGCCACATCCCCTTCGTTGTGCTTGCTCTCGGGTGCCCTCGACACGGCGAACCGACTGGACGAATCTCGCTGGGCCTTCGCTGCCAAGAGCGCCGACCTCCTTCGCAACCATGCGGACGGAGGCAGTGACTTAGGTCCCTTCCGCGAGTGGCAGGCAAACCACGGCGTGGCCTTCGCAGCAAACGGCCGAGTTGAGTACCGCTACCGCGCTTCCACGCGAACAGACCGGTACAACCGCCCAAGCCAGTGGCACCTCAAGGCTGGAGACCGAACGTCGCCCGAGTTGGCGGCACGGATCTACTTCACCGTCGCTGAACTCGACGGCAGGAGCATCGTCCTCGTGGCGCATGTTGGACCGCATCCCTCGGATGGGAGCTACAGCGCCGACTTCGGCGAGATCGAACTGGCCACCTAGCGCTGCTCCGGCTGGCGTGTCGGAACGACATGGGCCATCGCTCAGGAAGCGATGAGTATCAGCCCGAAGCGTCGCCCACTAGGTCGAGTCGCAGTTGCTCGACCTGGTCATCAGGGTCGCCGAGGTCGGCTTGGTCGAGGGCGGCTGCGTGCTCTTGGTAGAGGTGGTCGGCGGCTGAGCGGTCGCCCGTCGCGATGTGGACTCGCATGAGCGCGGCGACGACACCGCCGTTGAGCGGTG
>JAGQSO010000284.1 GCA_020439505.1 Acidimicrobiales bacterium | reverse complement strand
TGGGTTGTCGTCACCAACCGGGGGACGGGACCGGTCACCTTGCACCGGGCTCGGGGTTCATCGCCCGCACTGGCCGGGGTCGATCCCCACCTCACCCACTGGCATGGAGGGTGGGCGGCCGAGTGGACAGAAACCACCGAACGACTGACGGCCGGAACCAAGACCATCGCCTCGGCCGGAGGGGTGCGACCGTCGCTCTACTCGCCTCCGGCGGTGCTCTTTTGCCCCGACGGACGTTCATCGGAAGACTCGGGGCTCGCCGCACTGTGCACGGTCATGTGGGGCGGAGACGTCCGCTTCGACGCCGAGGTCTCACCCCACGGCCAACTTCGCCTCCTGAGCGGCCACCAGGATCGGGGATCGGAACGCCTGCTCGGGCCGGGCGAGGTGTTCGAGACTCCTCACGTCCTTTGGAGTTGGTCCGCCGCCGGTGTCGGGCCGTGTAGCCGGTCCTTCCACCGTTTCGTACGGTCCGAGGTGGTCCGCGATGGTGAGCGAACCCGGGCGAGCGTGGTCAACACCTGGGAAGCCATCGGATTCGCTTTGTCCCCTCCCACCCTGAAGGCCCAGGTGGACCGGGCGGCCGAGCTCGGGGCGGAGCTCTTCCTTCTCGACGACGGGTGGTTCGGGTCTGCCTACCCGCGGCACGACGACACCACCGGGCTCGGAGATTGGATCACGGATCGGTCCAAGCTCCCCGATGGCCTGACGCCGCTGATCGACCACACCCTCGGCCTGGGTCTTCGCTTCGGGTTGTGGGTCGAGCCCGAGATGGTCAATCCCCGATCCGAGCTCTACGAAACCCACCCCGACTGGGTGGTGGCCCAACCCGGGCGTCCCCGGCGTGAGGAACGCAGCCAACTGGTTCTCGATCTCTGCCGGCCCGAGGTGCGGTCATTCGTGGTGGACACCATCGACACGATCCTCAGGGACAACCCCGGCATCTCGTATCTGAAATGGGATGCCAACCGTGACATCACCGACGCCGGCTCGGTGGCTCTGAGCCCCGCAACCCAGAGCCACCTGTCCGTAGACCGGGTGAACCACACCGCTTCGGTCATGGCCGAGGTCGCCGCCCGTCACCCCGACGTCGAGTTGATGCTGTGTGCGTCGGGTGGGGGCCGCAGCGACTTGGACACGCTGTCACGGTTCCATGAGATCTGGACGTCGGACAACACCGATCCCGTCGACCGTGTCCGGATCCAGTGGGGGGCATCTCATGTCCTGCCGTCGCTCGTTCTCGGATCCCATGTCACCCGATGGGGGCAGCGCCCCGTCGACTTCGCGTGCTCGGTCGCCCTCAGCGCCCGGTTCGGCTTCGACCTCGACCTGACCTCGCTCGATGAGCAGGAGTGGGCCGTGGCCAGTCGGGCAGTCGAGGTGAACCGGCGGATCCGAGCGGTCGTCCAACACGGCGAACTCCACCGGCTGGTGTCGCCGGTCGGGAGCGAGCGGGCCGCCCTCGCCTACCGGGCGGACGACGGAACCAAGGTCGTCGTGTTCATGTTTCGCCTCGACTCACACGACGAGGTCGGCGACATACCGCCGTTGTCCCTGTCCAAGATTCCCGTCGCCCCTGACGGTGTCGGTCGCCT
>JAGQSO010000283.1 GCA_020439505.1 Acidimicrobiales bacterium | reverse complement strand
TGTAGAGGGGAAAGGTGCGGTTTCGGTTGTCGTGCTCCTGCTGGCCCGAGAACCAACGGCGCAGTCGCTGGGACAGGTAGAAGCCGTCGATCGCATCCTGGGGCGTGCCATCGGTGGGCCACACCGCATCGATGGCGGTGATCATGCGGTCCTGATGGTGGCGGCGTGCCTCAGGCGTGAGGATCTGGGCCGGGTCGGCACCGAAGCCGCCCAGGCGCACGTAGCGGACGACGTCGTCGCGGGTCTCGAGCGACGCGGTGCGACCGTGGATGGTCCGCATCGCCTCTCCGACCAAGCCGGTTATGGCGACGGCGGGCGACACCCTCATCGGACAGGGACGCTGATCCCAGGAACTGATGGCACCCGAGGTGGCGTGCATGTGCCAAGCGAGTTGCGTCTCCTGCGGATTGCCCAGTGGCGCAGCGAGAGCGGTTGGCAACGGCGATGGTGCCGCAGGGGTGAGGGTGATTTCAGGTTCGATGACCGGCTCTTGGGGCCCTGCCTGACCCGAAGCCCGGTAGATCTCGGCGAACAGTTCGGCTTTGCTGCGCAGCCCGAAACGGGCCATCAGGTCGTTGGCGACGACCACGTCGGGCAGGTCGGGTTGACCCCAGGTGAAGTACGTGCACCAGTCCTTGAGGCCCTCGTCGACGAGGTAGGCGAGGATCAAACGTGAGTCCTTGCCTCCGGTCAGTTCGAACTCCGGCCCGAACGGGGTAACGGTGGTGCAGATCAGACGCAACGACGCCCGGATCTCCTGGCCGATCACCTCCACCATCTCGTCGAGGTCCAACCGCGGCAATGCCATCTCCGCCAACCAGGGAACCGACACGGGCCGTTCGATCTCTGCACCACGGCCGTCGATCCGTACCAACGCTCCCGGGTCGAGTGCCTTCACCCCATCGAATCCGGTTCGGTCGTCGAGGATGTAGGAAACGAAGGCCATGTCCCCGGCCGCAGTGGCGTCGATGCTGGGGGTGCGACCCGCTGGGGTGGCCAGCCATGCCGTTACCGCCGCCCGCGACGAGACGATGAAGGCGTCGGCGGTCTCCGCCCAGTAGAGCGCGCCGAATCCCAGTGGATCGTTGGCCACAACGCCCCGGCCGACTTCGTCGATCGAAGCGAACGCTCCGATCCCCTCGAGCCGGTCGGTGTCGGACACCTCGAAGCGCTTCAGGCGGAGCAGGCGACTCAACTGAAAGGCCCAGGGCAGATCTCTCTGCCAACCCCAACCCCGGTTCCAGATCAGTCCGCTGAAGGTCGTCACGCCGTGCACGTCGTCGTGCCAGCGGGAACCGACCTCGAGGGCCGCGGCGTCAGCCTCCCACGCCGCTACCGCCACCCGGTTTCCATCCGAGCGCCACCGGTGGGAGACGTCGGGTTCGAACGCCAGTACCGGAGGCGCCGGATCCTCCAGACGGCGGAGCATCTCGGCCGGAACGGGTGAACCCCGTCGCCCGGTGACGACGACGAAACAGTTCATGTGGTCCGCCGGTATTGGGAGCGATGGTCGTGACGGGCAAGGGCGAGGTCGACCAACTCGTCGAGGAGCTCACGGTAGGGGAGACCGGTGGCGGCCCACAGGGACGGGAACATCGAGTACGGCGTGAACCCGGGCATGGTGTTGACCTCGTTCAGGAGCAGACCTCGCCCGGCGCCCTCGGAGCCGGTCTCCTCATAGAAGAAGTCCACCCGGGCTAGGCCTTCGCAGCGAAGAGCTCGAAAGGCCTCTACCGCCATGGCTCGGGCCTGATCTGCCACTGCGGGAGGCAGGTCGGCGGGGACCACCATCTCAGCGGCCCCGTCGAGATACTTGTCCTCGTAGTCGTAGAAGGCGTGGGTGGGCACGATCTCGCCCGGCACCGAGGCCCGGGGGTGGGCGCTGCCGATCACCCCGACCTCGATCTCCCGAGCGTTCACCCCTTCCTCGACCACCAGCCATTCGTCGAAGGCCGACGCAACCTCCAACGCATGGCGGAGTTCGGCGGGGTCGGTGGCGCGGGTGATTCCGACCGACGAACCCATGTTGGCGGGCTTCACGAACACCGGCCACCCCAGCGTGGCTTGGACCTCGGAGATGAAGGTGTCGAGCCCGGCCCCTTCGAGTTCGGTGTCGCGCGCCACCAGGTGGGCGGCGATCGGTAGCCCCGCCGCTGCCGCGACCACCTTGGCCGTCGACTTGTCCATGTTGAGAGACGAACCGAGCACACCCGATCCGACGTAGGCGACGCCGAGAATCTCCAGGAGCCCTTGGATGGTGCCGTCCTCGCCCCGGGGCCCGTGAAGCACGGGTAGGACCACCGTCTGCTCACCAACAGGGGCGGTGAGCAGGGCGCGGGGTTCGACCTCGTCCCCCTCGCCGGGGCCGATGGTCGAGGGCAGCGAATCGGGCAGGCCATCGCGGTCCCCGCCAAGGGCACGGTTCAGCTCCCGCGAACGCATCCACCGGCCTTCGGTCGTGATGGCCACGGCTTCGAGGTGGTATCGATCGGGGTCGAGGGCCCGAACCACGTGGGCGGCCGAGATGCACGACACGGCATGCTCGGCCGACTCTCCGCCGTAGAGGACGACCAGGTGAATCGGGGGGTCGGTGACCATGGCCGACGATTGTAGGGACGCGCCGCCGTCGCGACGGTCCGTTGGGCGCGCCCGGCGGCCGTTAGCGTCAACGCGGTGAGGCTGAGCACCGATGAGATCGCCGAGGCCACCGGCGGGGAGGTGTTCGGCCGGTCGACGACCGTCGACGGAGCCGGTATCGACTCGCGGAGCCTGGCTCCCGGTCAGCTCTTCGTACCGCTGGTGGCCGAACGGGACGGCCACCAGTTCATCGGGGCCGCGCTGGCCGCCGGTGCTTCGTCCTATCTGACCCAGGGGCCGATCGAGGCCGGAACGGCGATCCGGGTCCAAGACACCGGGGCGGCGCTCACCGCACTCGGGCGATGGGCGCGGTCGCGGATCGATGGCGAGGTGGTCGGGGTCACCGGCAGCGTCGGCAAGACCTCGCTCAAAGACCTCCTGGCGGCGGTGGCCTCCACCACCTGGGTCGCCCACGCCAGCGTCGGGTCGTTCAACAACGAACTGGGTGTGCCGTTGACCCTGCTCGGTGCCCCCGACGACACCCGTTTCGTGGTGGTCGAGATGGGAGCGCGCGGTCAAGGCCACATCGCAGAATTGTGTGAAACGGCACGGCCGACGGTGGGCGTGGTCACGGTGGTGGCCGGCGCCCACCTCGAACAGTTCGGCTCGCTGGAAGGCGTAGCGCGAGCCAAAGGTGAGCTGGTCGAGGCCCTTGGTCCTCGGGGTCTGGCGGTACTGAACGCCGATGATGCCCTCGTCGCCGCGATGGCGGCACGAACCGCGGCCGAGGTAATCACCTTCGGCCGGACCGGCGGCGAGGTGCGTGCTGTGGCCCTCACCGTGGGCGACGACCTGAGGGCCCGGTTCACCCTGGAGTCACCGTGGGGCAGAACCGAGGTACATCTCGGCGTCGCCGGTGAGCACCAGGTCACCAACGCCCTGGGCGCGGCGGCGGCGGCTCTGGCTCGGGGCGCCGAACCGGACGCGGTGGCCGCGGGGCTGGCCGGTGCATCGCTGTCGACGGGCCGGATGCACCTGCGCACCGCCCCCGATGGAACCCGGGTCTTAGACGACTCCTACAACGCCAACCCGACATCGATGGCTGCCGCCCTACGGGCGCTGGCGGCCCTGCCGGCCGCCCGAAAGGTGGCGGTGCTGGGAACCATGGCCGAACTCGGTGACAGCGCGGAGGAGGGTCACGCCACGATCGCCGAGCTGGCGAGCGAGTTGGGCATCGCGGTGGTCGCGGTCGACGAGGCGCGCTACGGCCCGTCCGTCAAGCCGGTCAAAACCCCCGCCGAGGCCATCGAGGCGCTCGCCGCAGCGGGCGCGACCGGTCCCGATGCGGCGGTTCTGGTCAAGGCCAGCAGGGCCGCTCGCCTCGAGCGGGTCGTCACCTTGATGATGCAATGCTGAGGTCGCCGCCCTGACAAGGCGCGGGTGTCAGTCGCTGAGAGCCACCGCTTCGTTCTCGGGGTCGAGACGACCGGCGCCGGAGCCCGGAACGTCACGAGGTCGAAGCTCCATGACCAGCGCCAGCGTCAGGGCCACCGCGGCACCGACGCCGATCATCGCCATGATGCTGGTCTGCTCCAAGAACCAGCCGCCCAGCAGACCGCCGAAGGGCACCGTTCCCCCGAAGCCCATGATCCACAGCGCCATGACCTTGCCTCGCACGGCGTCGTCCAGATCCTGTTGGAGCACGGTCGAAAGCGAGGTGATGACGGCGAAGTACGCACACCCGAGAACCATGATCGCCACATACGCCGCCGCCGGAGAGCGGACCAGGCCGAAGAGCACCAGCAGTGCGGAGAACGCCACCAGTCCCCGTCGGGTGACGGTGGCCATCGACGACCGAGCGAACACCGTGCCGATCGACAGGGCTCCGACCACCGCGCCCAGCCCGAAGCAGGCGTAGAGCACGCCGTAGGCGCCGCTGCGCGGTGCGATGCCCAGGTTGGCCGAAGCGATCTCGGGCATCTGGGTGATGAAGGGCAGGCTGAGGAACGAGAACGTGAAGATGGTGATCAGGCTCTGTCCGACAACCCGGTCCCTTCTCGCCACCCGGAGGCCCTCGAGCAGCCGCGACAAGCCCTGGCCGCCAGATGCCGGTGGTTCGGGGAGGGTGACCCGGAGCAGGGTCCCGATGATGGCGGCGAAGCTCGCCGCGTTGACCATGAACACCCACGACGCTCCGAAGCGCACGAAGATCATCGACCCGATCGCCGGACCGACGATGCGCGACGCGTTCATCTGGACCGAGTTCAACGAGATCGCACCCGACAGGTCCGCTCTGGGTACCAGTACCGGGACCACGGCGCTGAAGACCGGTGCGTACAGGGCGTTGCCGATCCCGATGCACAAGACCACGAGCACCATCAACACCCGGTTGGGCTGAGCCGGCATGGCCACCGCCGCCAGGAGGATCGAGAAGACCGCCTGTTGGACGCTCAGGGTCAACAACAGGCGCTTGCGGTCGAACGAGTCGGCCAGCATCCCGCCCACCATCGAGAACACCAGGAGCGGCCCGAGTTGGGCTGCGGTCATGATCCCGACGAACACCGCCGAGTGGGTGAGCTCGTAGGCCAGTGCCCCGAGCACGACGTTCTGCATCCAGGTGCCGATGTTGGAGGCGAACGCCCCCAGGTAGACGGTCCGGAACGTGCGGTGGCTGAACGCCGAGCGGGCCGTGCCGGGAACGAGGTCGCGGCCGGATCGTCCGGACGGGACGGTCTCGGCGATCTCGGGCACCGATCGAGCGTACGGCCGCTTCTCGAGAATCGACACATCGATTTCCCCCGGTTTCCTACCGTCCGGCGGCGCGATCTCGGCTCGGTCGTCTCGGAGGGGCCGGTCGGCGGTACCTTCGCTCCGGTGACCACCGATAACGATCCAGTCGTCCCGCCGGACTCGGTGGATGGCCCTACAGGGGACGAGGTTGAAAGCCATGCCGCCGGGGAAGCGGACCCGCCACACCCGTCGGTGGCCGTAGTGGTCGCACCGCGTTCGGCTGATTGGATCGAACAGGCCGTGGTCAGCGGCGGTGGCCGGATCGTGGGCCCAGCCGAGGCCTCCGCCGTGGTGTGGACCGCTCCGTCCCAACCCGATGAACTGGCCATCGTGTTGGACTCGGTCCCCGGGATCGAGTGGGTGCAGCTCCCGTGGGCCGGTGTGGACCCCTATGTCGATCTCATGCGGACGCGGCGGGACCTGGCGTGGACCTCGGCCAAGGGGGTGTACGCCGAACCGGTGGCCGAACATGGTTTGGCGCTTCTGCTCGCCGGGTTCCGTAACCTCGGCCCCTATTCACGAGCGTCGACCTGGAGCCCTCCGGCCGGGCGAAACCTCCTGAACGCGAGGGTGACCATCCTGGGTGGGGGCGGAATAGCCAGGTCGCTGGTGCGGCTACTGATCCCGTTCCGGGTCGAGGTCACCGTTGTCCGGCGATCGACCGAGGGCCTTGGGCTCGATGACGCGGCCGCCGGGTTCCCCGACTGGGGAGCCGGGGGTGGGTCGTTGCGGGTGCTCGGTGGCGACCGGTTGGCCGAAGCCCTCGACGGCGCTGACGCGCTGGTACTGGCCCTGCCGCTCCTCCCCGAGACGAGGCGGCTCATCGGCCAGGCGGAGCTGGCCCGCCTGGCCCCCGGCGCGTGGCTGGTGAACCTGGCTCGGGGCGAGCACGTCGACACCGACGCACTGCTAGCCGCACTCGATCTGGGAATCCTGGGGGGAGCTGCGCTGGACGTGACCGACCCCGAACCGCTGCCCGACGGTCACCCGCTCTGGCATCGCGACAACGTGATCATCACCCCCCATACCGCCAACACCCCCGAGATGGCTCGGCCACTGCTGTCCGAACGGATCTCCACCAATGTGGCCGCCTACGCGGCCGGTCGCCCGTTCACCGGGATAGTCGACCCCGACCTGGGCTACTGAGCGCTGATGACCCTCGCAGCGACGACGACTGGCCCTATCCGGTGGGGGCCTGAAGGCGTCGGCGAAACAACGAGTGCACGCGCTCCCAGTGCAGCTCTGAGGCGTAGCGGTCATAGCGCGGGCCGGGGGGAGCGAACCCGTGGACCGCTTCGGTCATCAGGTCCAAGGAGTAGGTGACACCACCCCGATCGAGGGCGTCGGTCATGACCGCCCGGTGGTCTTCGGGCGCCAGCGGGTCGTCCTTGCACCAGGCGAAGTGCAACTCGGCATCGACCGCCTCGAGGTCGAGGTGGGGCGAGTCCGGCGTGTCGCGAACCATCCAGGCCCCGTGGATGGAAGCACCGGCCTTGATCCGTTCCGGCCGGGTTCGGGCCAGTGAGACCACCAGGCCACCGCTCATGCAGAACCCCACCGCTCCGGCCGGGCCCGGGCTGGCGGCGGGGTCGCTGGCAGCGTGAGCGAGAAGGGCATCGGCGTCGCCCACGATGTTGGTCGGCGTGACGGTACCCATCAGTTCCTGGCGGGCGTGCATGTCCTCATCGGTCATGCCGAACTCCCGGAACGGCCCGCCCCGGTAGAACAGGTAGGGGAGCATCACGTAGTACCCGGCGGTGGCCAGGCGAGACGCCATGTCCCGCAGGGCGGGCCGGATGCTGGGGGCATCCATCAGGTACAGCACCACCGGGTGCGGTCCACCGTGTTCGGGGTGGAAGACGAAGGTCTTCATCTCCCCGTCCGGGGTTTCCACGTCGATCTCTCGCTCGATCATGGGTGGAGTTTCGCAGCGTCGAGCAACGCCCACCACGATGGTTGGCACCCCGAGCCAGCGGGACGGTAACGTCCACC
>JAGQSO010000282.1 GCA_020439505.1 Acidimicrobiales bacterium | reverse complement strand
ATCGGCCGAGGTTTGCGCATCTGCGTCGACCAGTCCGGCGAACGCGTCCGCACCTCCGACGTGAACACCCTCACGGTCATTGCGACCGAGAGCTACGAGGAGTTCGCGGAGAACCTTCAGAAGGAGATCGAGAAGGACACCGGGATCCGGTTTGGGCTCGTCGAGAAGCACCACTTCGCCACGATCGCCCGAGACGCTGGGATAGGCGATCCCGAAGCGATGGGCGTGGACGAGTCGACGGTGCTCTGGGAGGCGCTCAAGGCCGAGGGCTACCTCGATGCCAAGGGCCGGGTCCAAGACGCACTGAAGACGGCCCTGAAGGACGGCACGCTCGTTGTGCCGGCCGAGTTCGTCGCGGAACTCCCGCAGATCATCACGGCGCTCAAGAAGGTCGCTGGTGGACTCGAGGTCAAGAACGCTGATGAACGCAAGCGAGTCCGCGCACGCAAGAAGGTGCTGCTGAGCGACGAGTTCAAGGCGCTGTGGGATCGGATCAAGCACAAGACCACCTACCGGGTTGAGTTCGACAACGAGAAGCTCATCGCCGACTGCACCGAAGCCCTGCGCACGGCACCAGCCATCTCCAAGACGACCCTTCAGTGGCGCAAGGCGGGCGTGGCGATCGGTCAGGCTGGCGTGACGGCCAAGGAGATGGCCGGGGCCGAGGTGGTCACGCTCGATGAGGACGACATCGTGCTTCCGGACCTGCTCACCGAACTCCAGGACCGAACGAGCCTGACGCGCCGCTCGATCTACCGGATCGTCACCGGCAGCGGGCGCCTGAACGACTTCAAGCGCAACCCCCAGCAGTTCATCGACACCGCCACCAAGGCGATCAAGGAGTGCAAGCAGTTCGCCATCGTCGAAGGGATCAGGTACCAGAAGATCGGCGACGACGACTACTACGCCCAGGAGCTCTTCGAGCAGGAGGAGCTCACCGGGTACCTGCGGAACCTCGTCCTCGATGCGCAGAAATCGGTCTACGAAGACGTCATCTACGACTCTGGCACCGAGAAGACCTTCGCCATCGATCTCGAACTGAACAAGGCCGTGAAGGTCTACGCCAAGCTCCCCGGCTGGTTCGAGGTGAAGACGCCACTTGGCGGGTACAACCCGGACTGGGCGGTCCTCGTGGAAGACCCAGCAGGTGGTGAGCGCCTCTACTTCGTCGTCGAGACCAAGAGCAGCCTCTTCGCTGGAGACCTCCGTCAGAAGGAGGTCGCCAAGATCAAGTGTGGAGCGGCGCATTTCGCCGCGCTCGGCGTCGACGAAACGGCCGCGACGTTCCTGGCGGCGACAACCGTCGCCGAGGTCCTCACTCACTGAGGCGAGTGCGTCCCGCTCGCACCGCCTCCCAGTTCGCGACCAGAACGAACTGCGGGAACGGGACCGTCGGCGCGTCCTGTTCTGTCGCGGGACATGGGTGACACGTGTGTCGCGGGACCTGGGTGACGGTCAGGAGGCTAGGCGGGGCTTGCGGGTGCCGCCGCGGGGTCGCCCGGAGGGTTGGTAGCGGCGGGTGCGGTCGAGGGTGAGATGGCGGACGAGGTGCCCATCGACGAGCACGGTGGCGCGGTCGTGGTTGATGAGCACGGTGGCGTCCTCGCCGGCCCATTCGACGCCGATGTGGATCGCAGTCCAGTCGGCGTTGACGACCCCTTCGCAGGAGACCTTCTTGTCATAGCGGTGCTGGATGTAGCTGGGGTGGGGCAGTGGCTCCTCGGATGGACGAGCGGCGAGACTTGCGTTCCAGCGATCGACGGGGATCGCCCGGCCGATGCCTTGGTGGGGCCGTTCGTGGTTGTAGACGTGGCAGAACGCGTCGAGATGCTGCTGGAGCTCGACGATGGACCGGGCGAGGTCCTTCTTGCGCAGCCACTTCTTGAGGGTCTGCTGGAACCGTTCGACCTTGCCGGTGGTCTGGGGGTGGAACGGTCGCCCGTTCGAAGGCCGGATGCCGGCGTCGCGCAGGTTGGCTTCGAAGAGGACCTCGAAGCCGCGCAGCTTCCCCGAGAAGCACAGCCCGTTGTCTGACAGGACCCCAGCGGGCGGTCCCCACACGGCCACGGCCTGTGAGAACGTCGCCCACGCTGCTTCGGTGGTCGCTTCGGGCACTGCCGCGGAACGGACCACGACCCTCGAGTGGTCGTCGATGATGTTGAACACCCGCACGACGCCTGTCGCGATGACCCAGTCCATGGCATCGATCTGCCAGCGCTCGTTGGGTGCTGCTGCCTCGAAGCGCTTCCACGACGACTTCGGCCGCTTCTTCGGTTGCGGATCGACCAGGCCTCGCCGCACCAGCACCCGATGCACCCCCGCCACCGACGGCACCGTGCTGACCGCCTTGTCTCGACCCAGATGCCACTGGATCGTCGTCGCCCCGTGATCGAGCCCCGCATCACGCAGCTCCTTGCGCTTGCGCACGATCAGGTCCTCGACCTCGCCGCTGATCTGGTTCGGCGAGGACAACGGCCGCGTCGAACGGTCCTCGAGGCCCTCCATCCCGTGCTCGCGGTAGCGCTTCACCCACTTGTAGAAGGTCTTGCGCGAGGCGCCCGCCTCCGAGCACACCTGAGACACGTTGATCTTCTCGCCCTCGCCAGCGGCCACCACCGCCGCCAACAACTTCACCTGCATGGGTGTCTGCTCCCTGGCCATGACCACCATGGTCACCGCCCATCAGGTGTCACCCAGGTCCCGCGACATCAACTGTCACCCAGGTCCCGAGAAGAGACAACCGTCGGCGCGTCCCGTAGCCTGCAGAAAGGAACCCCGCCTGCCTGAAGGATCCGCCGCCTGACGGATGTGGCGGGGTTCCACCTCTCTCCATCTCCGGGTGCCGTCCTGCGCGGCGTGGCGGTCTCGCTCTGCGAGGTCGCCTATTGGTCGTCGGTGAGCTCTGTGAGCATGGCCGCGGCGGCCTCCGGTGAGCCGGTGGCGTTCCATGCTGGATTGTCCGGAGGGAGCAATGAGAAGGCGGAGCGGATCCGCTTGCGGTCCTTGTGGTGTGGTGGTGCGGAGAGGAGGGGCGGGGATCTCGGAGGTCAGGCGGGGGCGCCGGGGCACTTCGCGATGAACGACCAGAGCCAGTCGCGGTAGGTGTCCTTCACGGCCTGGGCGTTCGCTCCGTCGGTACGGAGGTGGATGCCGTCCGGCTGGATGAGGTCGGGGTGGGCGGCGTGGAAGTCGGCGAAGTCGGCGACCTGGTAGCGGCGCTCGCCCGCGGCGATCTGACGGATCGCCTTCGAGGCGGCAGCGATCTGGGTGCGCTCGGAGGCAGAGGCGCCGGGCCCTGCCGCGGGGAGCACGAACGTGATGCAGGTGCGATCCGGGGCGGAGTTGACGAGCGAGCGGTAGGCGT
>JAGQSO010000281.1 GCA_020439505.1 Acidimicrobiales bacterium | reverse complement strand
CGCTTCCAGCTCCGCTTCCAGCTCCGCTTCCAGCGACTGAAACAAGTCTAGGACTCGAACGATCTCGGCCTGAACCTCTAACGGTGGCACCGGAACGCGGATCTTCGCGAGGGCGCCACCGGCGATGCGCCGGACCTTCGTTCCTGTCACGTGCCGCCGCTTCTGCGCGTGGAACTGCTCGGTCTGGAAGTAGTACGCCACGTACTTGGGGTCGAGCGAATGGCGATAGATGAACGCATCGGTGCTGACCGCGACCTCTTCTGCTCCCAGCCAGGCAACCGCCTTTCCCACGGCCTCGTCATCCTCGCTTGTCGTCGCGATGACAAGGTTGCCCGGCTTCGCTCGGCGGGTCCGCTCGGCCTGCTCGGGCGTAACGAACGACTTCGTTTCGGTCGCCCAGGTTCCGTAGTGCGTATGGATCTGCCCGTAGTGGATGCAGCCGACGCCTTCTTCAACGAAATCCGACTTCTGAATTCCGCTTCCGCGTTCTAACTGCCCGAGCTCACCGAGCGCGTGGTGCTCAACCCCTTCGAGGCAGTGGCGACGGATGAGGTCGTCGAGGTGGCTCATCGGCCCTCGGCGCGGAATAGGTGTCTGAAACTGTCCAACGCAGGTTGAACGATCCGTTGGACCATGCCCTTCATGTCGGGGACAGCGGCCGAGACGATGTGCTTGAAGCTGAGCTGTGCCCGAGCCATGAGTAGCTGCATCCGAACCTTTCGCATCTCCCGAATGAGGTCGTCGGTCGCTTCATTGCTCGGGAGATCTGAAACCTGACCAAGCCTGTGCAGCTCTCCTCTCGGATGTTTCTGCCGGCCGGTCACGAAATGGAAGACCATGCGGCCATCGTGGTCCTCCTTCTTCTCGACCATGGTCCCGACGGATGCGTGGGCGAACCTGTCGCGTTCGGTCTTGAACCGCTGATAGTCGGTCCGGAGGTTCGACCAGTGAGGGTCGACCGCCGAGATATCGCCGATTGTGTTGGCTACCGCTGTCCCTGTCTTGACGAAGTCCATATAGGCGGTCGAACCGCTTCGTACCTGCGCGAGGCCAGCGGCTAGGTCACCAATTGCCTCCTCGAGGCAGGCGAACTCCAGGCACACGCGTCCGATATTGAAGGCGTGCCGCTTCTCCTCAGGTGTCAGGTGCCCATCGAGAAACTGTCGAGCTGATTCGTCGGCCAACGCTTGAAGATCTGAGGCTCCGGCGTCATCTGAATCGTTCATCCCGAACCCTCCAGGTCGGCGACGATCTCGTCGATCGCGGTGCGCAGCTCCTGTTGGCGGGCGACGATGCGGGCGATCTCGGCGTTCAGCTCGGCGATGTCGACGGCCTCGCGGGTGTCTCGCTCCTCGACGTAGGAGGAGACCGAGAGGTTGTAGTCGTTGTCGGCGATCTCGGCGTTGTCGACGAGGCGGGCGAAGTGGTCCACGTCGTCCCGCTGGATGAACGCATCGAGGACGGCCTGTTGGTTCTCGGCCGTGAGCTTGTTCTTGTTTCCGCCCCGGACGAACTGGGCGGACGCGTCGATGAAGAGCGTCTTGTTGTCGGCCTTCGACTTCTTCAGCACGATCACGCAGGTGGCGATCGTCGTGCCGAAGAACAGGTCGGGCGGGAGCTGGATGACGGTGTCGACGTAGTTGTTGTCGATCAGGTACTTGCGGATCTTCTGCTCGGCGCCGCTGCGGTAGAGCACTCCGGGGAACTCGACGATCGCCGCCGTGCCGTTGACGGCGAGCCAAC
This sequence comes from Acidimicrobiales bacterium, assembly GCA_020439505.1. Taxonomy (GTDB): domain Bacteria; phylum Actinomycetota; class Acidimicrobiia; order Acidimicrobiales; family Iamiaceae; genus Aquihabitans. The sequence goes on along the minus strand of JAGQSO010000281.1, from coordinate 124 downwards.
TGAGCATGTGCATCGTGAAGGCGAGGTCGGCCTTGCTCTTCGGGGCGAGCACCCCAGCAGGGGCGTAGCGGGGGTCGTTGATGAGCAGCGGGTTGGCGTCACCCTCCCACTTGGTGGAGTACGG
>JAGQSO010000280.1 GCA_020439505.1 Acidimicrobiales bacterium | reverse complement strand
GTAGGACCAGGGCGGCGGCGGGCAGGGACCACGATGCGAATATCCCGCTGTGGGCGAACCGTCCGGCCAGGGCCACCAGCAGTCCGATCTTGGCCAGAGCGAACAGGCCGTTCTCGACCGGAACCCATGTGGCCTTGCGGATCCCGGTGAGTACCGCATCTTGGACGGTGAACAGGTTCCACGCCATGAGGGCGCCCACGAAACCAATCCGGGCCAGCCACGGCGAACCCGACCCCGCCAGGCTCTCGTCCACGGCTCCGAACGCGACGTAGAGCGTGCCAACCGCCAATGCGGTGGCGACTGTCGCCCCGTAGGCCAGCAGGACGATCCTCCGGCCCCTCGATCCGTAGTCGGGGAGCAGGCGGGGGAGCGTGTTGGTGAGGTTGAGCTGGGTGATTCCCCCCAGCAGCAGGAGAGAGGCGATGGCTGCACCGCCGCGGCCCACTTCCACCTTCGGATAGTGCCGGGCGGCCACCGCCCAGTAGACGACGCCCAACCCCGAGGTGATGGCGGTGGCCGCAGCCAAGGCGTAGGCATTGCGAAACAGGGGGATGGCGAGGTGGCCCCGCAGTCGACCGTTCGGTTGAGGGGTGTCTCCGACCTGGTCCCCGGATCCTGTCGACTCGGGACTCGCCACGTCGTCGCAAGGCCCCGTAGTGGCGGGCACCTCGACCGGGGTCGAGGTCAGCGGGGAAGGGAAAGGGTCGCGGTGGTCGGGAATGACCATGGTCTCGGTCAACGCTCGCCGCGGCCCGCGGCGCGGCCCCGCCAGGCCTGGCCGGGTCCACCCGCCCGTTCGCTGGTTGCGGCTCGACGCGGCCGGGTGGTCAGGCCGCCTGTCCCACCCTGGCACGACCGGATAGTGGTCATGAGCCGCTGTGTTTGCGCAGGGCCAGACGTCCCCGCGCGAATCCGGTCGCGGTGATGGCGAATCCGCCCACGATCGATCCGGCCCGGGTCAGGCCGGCGACATCGCCGCGGGCCAGGTCACGAAGGCCTCGTCCGATGCCCCGGGGCAGTACCCGCAGGGTGTGGGCCCGTTCGGCGGCCAACCCGTCACGTTGTCCGACGGCCCCGGTGACCATTGCCTTGGACAGTCCCTCCGCATAGCAGCGCGACGCGAAGTACCGCCATCGCGTCCGGTCGGGAGAGACACGATGGTCGACCCGGGCCGACGGGTCGTGCAGCAGGACGGTGGAGGGACGGCGTTGGCGGAGCCGGATGCACAGCTCGGTCTCCTCGCACCCGAGTGGCCGGGTTCCGATCCGTCCCATGTCCTCGCGGAACTCACCGGCGATGGCGAAGGTCTCGCGGCGGAACGACATGTTGCATCCGATCATGTTGCGGATCGGGGCCACGGTGGTCGGGAGGCCGGTCCAACTGCATCCGACTACCCAGTCGAACTCGGTGGGGAACCACTTCGGCCGGGCGTCGGGCCAGATCGGATCCGCGCCGCCGCCGACACCCATGATCTCGGGGTCGTCGTAGTGGGAGAGCAGGCGGTCTAGCC
>JAGQSO010000052.1 GCA_020439505.1 Acidimicrobiales bacterium | reverse complement strand
GAACCCGCGACCGCCCATGGGGACGACGAAACCCCTGGTAGTGCAGCGGATTCGGCTGCTCACCAGGGGCTTCGCTTCTGGCACCCCCAACGGGATTCGAACCCGTGCCGCCACCTTGAGAGGGTGGCGATCCGGGCAGGTTCACACCCTGTCGGTACCGGCGGCGAGGTGGTGTTAGCCCAGGTCAGAGCCTATGAAACGTCGGCGCTTGAAGATCCGAGCGCTGACCGGCTGGGCACAACTTGGGCACAACCGCTCGACCTCGTGAACATCGGAGCGGGTCGCGGCGGGCGATCGCCGGAAGGCGCCCGCACGGCGCTCGTCGTACGCTTGGGGTATGGGAGCGCTGCGCGGCCGACTGGATGAGAGGCGTCAGGAGATCCTCGACGTCGTCCGGCGTCATCGAGGCCGTTCGGTGGCGCTGTTCGGCTCCGTTGCTCGTGGAGACGAGACCGCAAGCAGTGATGTAGATCTCCTCGTCGACTTCGAGGCCGACAGCTCCCTGTTCGATCTCCTCCACCTGCAAGATGAGTTGAGCGCGCTGCTCGGCTGCCCGGTCGACGTGGTGTCGGCCCGGGCGCTCAAGCCACGTGATGAGCACATCAGGGCCGAGGCCGTCCCCCTGTGACCCGGGGAGATGAGCTGCGGCTCGCCGACATCGTCGACGCGTGCCGCGAGATGTCGGAGGTGGTGGCCGTCGGCCGTGACGCCTTCCTGGCCGACAGGATCCGAGTTCGTGCGGCGGAGCGGCTCCTCGAGGTCATCGGCGAGGCAGCTAACGCTCTTGGCGTTGAGACCACCGATGAGTACCCCGAGGTGAACTGGCGGGACATCACCCGCTTGCGAATCGTCCTGGCCCACCACTACCAGCGCGTCGACTCGGAGCAGGTCTGGAACATAGCTGTGGCAGAGGTGCCCGCGTTGCTCCTGGCGATCTCCCCGGGCGAGATCCCGGGTTGAGGGGCGCGGCGCCGTCGAACGTCGTTGACGCTCTCCATCGGGCCCGCACCGGCCAGTGGCCCGGTGGCCGCGGGCGTAGCCGACCCAACCGAATTCTCGCTCGGCGACGACCTCGTCGTGGACACCTGAGCCACCACATCGAGGTCTTTCCGACCAACGAGGGCAGGGGTGGTGCCCTCGTGTGACTGGTCCCACGTCAACGCCATGGGGCGAAGGTGCCAGTGGGGTCTGCCGCTCCGGGCCAGCCGCCGCTGGCGCCAGCCTCTACGGCTCCACGAGCTCGATGCTGACAGCCGCCGCTCTCTCCTCGAGCGCCACAGCAGGTGCTCCACGTCCACCGCGCCGGAGACCCCAGATCTCCGCCGACGTTGTCTACCCGTGGTCCGACCTGCCCGTCTTCCACGTGGACTGCGGCGCGTGCACGTACGGGATCCCGTAGCCGTGGAGCGCACCTACGAAACTTCTAGGCTCGGATCCCACCGCATCGGCAAGTACGAAAGGGGTTCACGATGCCGTCGCAACTCGCACCTGTGACCCCCGATGTCCTTAAGTGGGCCCGCGAGTCGATAAATGTGTCTGTCGCCGAGGCCGCCAAGCGGGCGAAGGTCCCGAACCAGCGCCTTGAGGACTGGGAGCGCGGCGAGGGTATGCCGACCGTGGCCAAACTCCGCGACCTCGCCGACCTGTACCGGCGCCCTCTCGCCGTGTTCTTCCTCCCCGAGCCCCCTGCGGGCTACTCGACGATCCGGGACTTCCGCCGGCTCCCGGACCTCGCTGACCACACGTGGAGCCGAGCGCTCCACAAGGTCTACCGGCGCGCCGTCGACCAGCAGGAGACGATGGTCGAGCTCGCCGAGGACGACCTGGCACCCCAGGTACCGACCGCAGAGGTCACCGATGACCCCGAGATCGTCGCCGGCCGGCTCCGCTCCGCTCTCGGTATCTCGATCGAGGAGCAGTTCAGCTGGCGGAAGCCCGAGGACGCCCTCAAGGGCTGGATCGAGGCTGTCGAGGACCTCGGTGTCCTCGTACTCCGTACCAGCGACCTCGACCTCGAGGAGATGCGTGGCTTCTCGCTGCCGCACGACGAGGCCCCCGTTGTCGTCGTCAACGCCCTCGACTTCCCCCGGGGCCAGGCGTTCACGCTCCTCCACGAGCTCGCCCACCTCGCGCTGCGCACGGCAGGACTCTGCGACACCTACGAGCCCGACGGAGCCGCCGACAAGCGGGTCGAGACGTTCTGCAACGCGGTCGCCGCCGCCATCGCGATGCCCAAGGAGGAGTTCCTCAAGGAATCGCTGGTTGCGCCCACCGGGGCGCGGTCGTGGGACCAAGCCGACCTCGTCGTGCTGAGCACCCGTTGGAGCGTCAGCACTGAGGCGATCCTGCGGCGACTCGTCACCTTCGGGCGGGCCACCCCCGCGTTCTATGGCGCCAAACGCTCCGAGTACCTCGCCTTCTACCGCAAGCACCGTGAGGAGGAGCGGGCGAAGCGCAAGGCCGCGAAGAAGAACGGCGGCCCGCCGCCGCACCGCATGGCTATCCGTGACCGGGGCGCGCCCTACGTGCGCACCGTTCTCGACGCGTACCACCGCGACGCCATCAGCCTGTCGTCGACCTCGTGGGCGCTCGGCTTGAAGGTGCGGCACATTCCTGCCACCGAGCGGGCGATTCGCAGGTGAGCGATGACGGGTACGTGTTCGACACGAGCGGGCTCCTCGACGGCTGGTCACGGCAGTATCCCGTCGATGTGTTCCCGGACCTGTGGGACAGCCTGTCGGACCTCATCGAGGACGGCCGCGGCCAGTCGCCGGAGGAGGTCCTGGCCGAGGCGAAGAAGCGTGACGACGGCCTCCACAACTGGATGAAGGTCCGCAAGGCCGAGCTCATCTACCCAACCGACATGGGCCTCATGCAAGAGGTCAAGTTGATCCTCGCCGAGCACAAGCTCATTACGAAGCCCGGGACTGGCCGCAACGCCGCCGATCCCTTCGTCATCGCCCTCGCCGCGATCAGCGGCAGGGCGGTGGTGACCGGCGAGCAGGGCGGCAGCACCTCGAAGCCGAAGATCCCGTCGGTGTGCGCCGCATGGGGCGTCGAGTGCATCAACTTCCTCGAGTTCATCCGCCGCGAGGGCTGGACGTTCCGCCGGACCTGACCGCCGAGTGGGATCGAGATGCGCGAGCGAATCGTAAGCTCTGCGGCTCGGTGCTTCCGCGCCCGTTTGGGCCGACCGGGACTGGCACACGGATGCGCCGGTCCCGATGCGGTCTCACCGGGGGAGCATCGGCGACCGGTGGCTCTCGGAAGCGTTGACCGCACGTCGCCGGGGTGGGCACACTGGCTCCACCTGCTCGAGGCTCGCAGGTTGTTGGCGGAGACGAGCTTCCTCCCGTTGGTTCGGCGCGATGTGTGCGCCAGGAGGAAGTTGTCATGGCTGGCTACCGCCGCCGCAAGCCGCTGGTGTCGTTCGAGTACGGCACCCGCATCTACGCACCCTCGGAGGGTGAACGCAGGTACCGGGTCGTCGCCACCGACGCCGACGGTCAGCGGGTGTTCCACAAGTGCTCCAGCGAGGAGGCCGCCCGGCAACGTGCTCGCGAGATCGAGGGCCGACTCGCTGGGTCGGTGCTGCTGCCCGGGCGGGCCAACGCGCCGACGACCGTCGGCGGGTTGATCGACCGCTACCTGGTGAGCTTGTCGTCTCGGTCGACTCGTTACGCCGAGCGCCAGGAGTACCTGTTGCGCATGTGGGTTCGGCCGACGCTCGGCGACCACGCGCTGTCCGCTTGGACGCCGTCGGATTCCGAGGCGGTGCTCGATCGGGCCCGTCGGACCCTCGCGCCGTCGACGGTGCAGAACGTGGGCTCGGCCATGCGGGCGCTGGTGACCTTCGGGTTCAAGAACCGGTGGATCCCTCGGGAGGCCGATCCGATGTGGCTGGTCCGCTACAGCCCGACCGCCGAGGTGCAGGGCCAAGCGATCGGGTTCATCCCGCGGTCGTCTCTGCCCACCGATGAGGAGTGCAACCGCCTGTTCGAGGCTCTCGACGCGGCGGAGCAGCCGGCGTGGTCGCTGGCCATGCGGCTCAAGCACCGGTCGGGGCTGCGGTGGGGTGAGCTGATAGCGCTGCGCCCGGTCGACCTCGACTTCGAGCCGCAGCGGGTCGTCCGGGTCCACCGGGCCGTCGAGCAGTCCCGCCAGGGCTTGACGATCAAGGGCACCAAGAACCGGCAGCGCCGGGTGTCGACCTTCCCGGCGAGCCTCGTCGGACCGCTCCAGGAGTGGTCGGGCCAGGTCGAACGCGCCCGCGGGCGCGAAGGTCTGCTGTTCCCCGGCACCGACGGCGGCTTCGCCAACCGGCGGACGTTCCAGCGGATCTGGGCACGAGCGGCCCGAGACGCCGGTTGGCCGATGAAGCGCAAGACCGCGGCGGTCTGGCATCCCCACGACCTCCGCCACGTCGCCGCCTGCTGGATGCTCTTCGACGTGCGCCTCGACCCGGCGGTGGTGGCCACCGTCCTCGGCCACGCCAACGCCGCGTTCACCCTCTCCCGCTACGTCGGCGTCCGAGGAGACCTGAGCACCACCGTCACCGCTGCCACGGAAAGCTGGTGAAGATTCGGTCGCCTAGTTCGATCGCCGCGACGCTCTGACCAGCGGAGCGCCGACGAACCGGAGACCCAACCGGATAGGTGGCGGGATAGGTAGCGGGATACCTCTGGGGTCAGATCGGCGATCTAGCCAAGGTGTGGGTGGAGCGAATCGGCTCGGGGCGCTGGCAGACCGGGCATTGCGGTGCGGTGGTCGTCATCCAGTGGGGGAGGAGGCGGCGCGAGCCCGCCATGCGCTGGGCGGCAGACACCACGAGAACGCCATCGGTCGCCCCCACTGCCGAGACACCCATCCACACCACCGGCAATGCGGCGTGAGCCACCTCGGCGCCTCAGCGGCCGCCGGACCTGAAGCCGCTGCCCCAACGGTCGGTGACCGGGTGATCCAGCAGGCCTGGCGCGCACACATTTGCAGGTTCCCCGAGGGGGAACCTGTTGCCTATCCCGTTGGCGGGCTCGGCCCGATTCGTGGCCACGGTCCGTGGTGGACGGGACGGCACCAGACGGGACGGCAAAGTCGTCCACGCCAGCAGGGCGTTCTCGGCGTCAGCGGTCGATCCGGAGACCAAACCGGAGAGCCAGCAGGTTGCCCGTAGGGAAACCTGCAAATGTGTGCGCGCCAGATCGGCCCTTCGGACGGCTTTCGAGTGGCGGGCCACCGAAACCGTGTTCCCGACGGGCCGAGCGGCCTGAGCTCGGTCGCAGGTCGTCCGCTCGTCGGAGGACGAATCGGGCCCTCAGGATGGTGACCGCACGGCCGATCAGTCATCGTGAGGTCGAGCGACCGCAACCTGTCACCTCTGAACCAAGCGGCGGCCGGTCGACCGTGGTCACGCTGACGCCGTACCCAGGTCCGAAGCGTGATGGAAGCCGCAGCCCGATCGAGGGGAGGAATCGACGGTGGTGTTCGGCAAGCAGTGGTCAAACGAGACGATGGTGTGGGTGACCGATTGGGGTCGGGCGGTGCACAGGCACCCGAGCTGCCACGGGATTGGGGCGTTTGATTCGAAGGACAAGCCGATCAAGGTGCGGCTCGACGATCGGTTGTGTGCCGCCCGACGGGCGTGCAAGAAGTGCTTCGGCGAGTTCTACGGCGTCGACTCGTTGCGGGCGCTCGACCGCCTCATCGAGAAGCTCCACGGCAAGGTCGACTTCGAGCAGAGGCCCAAGACTCTCATCGCAACGATGGCCCGCCTCAGATTTGGCAACAGCGACGCCCGACCGCCAGCCAAGGGACGCACATCGACGCCGAAGCGTTCAGCCGCGTCAGCGGTCGTGTCGAGTAGTGGCCGTTCGAAACCGCCGAAGCAAGCCCCCAAGCAGAAGCAGTCGAAGCCGAGTCCGCCGAAGCAGGCTTCGGTAAGCAAGGCCGAGGCGAAGCGTCGGCGCGATCGTGCTGCGGCCTCGCGACTCGGGATCACGGTCGAAGAGCTCAGGGTGCGCCGGCGCCAGGAGAACGAGGCTCGGGCGAGACAGCGGTAGAGGCCACGGCGAATGAGAGGAGATCTAGGTCGGGAGCCGGGACTTTCGTCCTCTCACGCGTGGATGAACCCGTCGACCTCAGAGGCGAGCCAGCAGGCAGCACGTCGTGGTCGTCATCCGCTGGGTGGGTACGTCGGCAAGCCGCAATCGCACGTGGAGGCCCAGACACAAGCGGGAGCCGTGACCTGTCTCGGTCGTGCCGTACCCTACGAGGAGTGTTCGCGCAGCAACTACGGGGCAGCGGGCACCGGTTTTGTATCGAGGAGGGTTCCCGTCCGTGCCAGTGGCTCAGCCGATCAGATCGCAAGCGTGCCAGCGCCGTCGTGCATCCGCCGCCGAGCGGGTGCTAGTGGTCGCGTCGTTGATCGGCGGGATGTGAAAGCTGGCATGGCTGAGGATCGCTACCGGCTTTCGTTCACGACAGGTGGCCTTCTGGTTCGCGAGTCTGCGGTCGCGGTACCTCTGTATCAGCGACTGGGTGAGTGGACAGCGGTCCGAGCGGCGATCGAATCGGAGAACCTGCTCCAGGCGCGAACCGTCTCATCTGGTCGTCGTCTCGCTCGTGAGGTGGTGCAACGCCTCGCCGAACTGACCGACGACGAGATCGACCTCCTCAGAGACGGCACCACCGTCGAACGGGGGTACTTGATGTGGGTTGCAGCGTGTCGTCGGTACGGCCTCCTCGGCGAGTTCGCGGAGGAAGTCGTCCGGGAACGCTTCCTGTTGCTCGCTCCCGCGATCGGGCACGCCGACTTCGATTCGTTCATCCGTAGCAAAGCGATGTGGCACGAGGAACTCGCAGAGCTGAAGGAGTCGACCTACCGCAAGTTGCGTTCGAACGTGTTCCTGATGCTGCACGAGGTAGGTGTGCTCGACGATGCCGGGAACATCACGCCGGCCGTGCTGACCGACCGGCTCACGGCCGCCTTGGGGGAGCGTTCCCCTAGCGATGTGCGGTTCCTTCCAACGAACGAACCGGTCACATCGAGGAGCGGGCGGTGACCTCAGCAGACCTGGCTCGCGAGGAGGCACATCTGCTGGCGGTGCTCAGCGGCAAACGGTTCCTTCAGATGGAGGGATTGAGCAACGAGGTTCCCTTCTTCATCTACCCCTATGACCCCGAGGACGCACTGGCGGTTGCCCAGGCCAAGAAGCGAATCAAGAACAAGTTGGCCAATCCGCACGGGATCACCGTGCGCGAGGTCAACCTGTACGACCTGACGGTCGAGATCTTGAAGGACCGCGGAGTGTGGGAGCGCGTGCTGGCTCTCGAACCTGACCAGGACAAGGACGATTTCCGCGAGACGCTCCAGGGGATGCTCGATCCGCAGCTCCACATCGCGCCCGCGGTCCGATCAAGGATCGAAGACGGAGAGTTCGACATCTTCTTCCTGACCGGGATTGGCGAGGTCTTCCCGTACATCCGGTCGCACAACGTTCTCAACAACCTCCAAAGCGTGGTCACCCGGAAGCCGATGTTGATGTTCTTCCCAGGCCGCTACGAACAGTCAGACACCTTGGGGTCGTCTCTGGTGCTCTTCGGGCGCCTCAAGGACGACCAGTACTACCGAGCCAAGAACATCCTGGAACAGGAAGCGTGACCTGATGCTGCTGAACGAGATCTTCGCCAAGGACGTCCAGCGCCCGATCGAGGGCGTGATCAAGGCGGACGACATCGCGCACCTGGGCACGGAGGTCGACGAGTACGTCCTCACCAACGAGGCGGCCAAGGGGCTTGAGCTGCTGCTGGAGGAGTACACCAACTACACCAACGCCAATGGTGTCTGGATCTCGGGGTTCTTCGGATCCGGTAAGTCACACCTGCTCAAGATGCTCGCTCACCTCCTGGGCGACGTCGAGGGCCAAGACTTCGACCGCTCACAGGTCGTCGGCAGCTTCCGGTCCAAGGCCACCGACTCGTTCCTTCCGCCGCTCCTCGACAAGTCATCCCGCATCGTCGCCAAGAGCCTGCTCTTCAACATCGACCAGAAGGCGACCCTGATCACGAAGGACCAGTCCGACGCCCTTCTCAAGGTGTTCGTCAAGGTCTTTGACGAGAGCCGCGGCTACTACGGCAACCAGGGCCACGTTGCCCGGTTCGAGCGTGACCTCGACAACCGTGGCCAGTACCAGGCGTTCAAGGACGCCTACGAGCGAATTGCTGGCATCCCGTGGAACCAAGGTCGCGAGCAGAGCGCGCTCGAGGGGGGGAGCATCGACGCGGCCTTCGCCGAAGTCGACGGCAACACCACCAGCGGCATCATCAAGCAGTACCAGGCGTCCTACGCGGTCTCCATCGAAGACTTCGCCGACGATGTCAAGGCGTGGCTGGACACGCAGCCCGATGGCTACCGCCTCAACTTCTACGTCGACGAGGTCGGCCAGTTCATCGGCTCCAACACCCACCTGATGCTGAACCTCCAGACGGTTGCAGAGAGCCTCAACACCAAGTGCGGTGGCCGGGCCTGGGTGTTCGTCACCTCACAGGAGGACATGGACAAGGTCGTCGGCGACCGCACCAGGCAGCAAGGCAACGACTTCTCGAAGATCCAAGCCCGCTTCAAGACGCGCGTGAAGCTCACGAGCGCCGATGTCGAGGAAGTCATCCGGAAGCGGCTGCTGGACAAGAACGCTGCTGGTGACGCCGCGCTCCGAGCGGTCTACGCCCAGGAGTCGGCGAACTTCAAGACGCTCTTCGACTTCGTGGACGGAGCGAAGGCGTACCGCAACTACACGGATGAGGCCCACTTCGTCGGCACCTACCCGTTCGTCAGCTACCAGTTCCCGCTCTTCCAAGCGGCGATCGAGGGGATCTCGGACCACAACGTGTTCGAGGGGCGCAACAGCTCGGTGGGGGAGCGCTCGATGCTGGGTGTCGTTCAGCAGGTCGCCAAGGACATCGGTGATGTCGAGGTCGGCACGTTGGCCACGTTCGACCATATGTTCGCCGGTATCCGAGCGTCGCTGAAGTCCGCTGCTCAGCGCTCGATCGACGTCGCGGAACGGAACCTCGACAACAAGCTCGCCATCCGCCTCCTCAAGGCGCTGTTCCTCGTGAAGTACGTCGAGAGCTTCCACGCCACCCCCCGCAACCTCACCGTGCTCGTCTACGACCGTTTCGGTCTCGACCTGCCCGCGCTTGCCGAGGACGTGAAGGAAGCACTGACGCTCCTGGAGACGCAGACCTACGTCCAGCGCAACGGCAACGTCTTCGAGTACCTGACCAACGAAGAGCAGGTCATCGAGGAGGAGATCAAGAACGTCGACATCGACGCCTCGGAGGTCAGCTCCAAGCTCTTCAAGATCCTGTCGGGCGACGTGGTCAAGACCAGCAAGATCCGTTACGGGAAGAACGGCCAGGACTTCCCGTTCGGATTCAAGCTGGACGACCAGGTCCACGGCCAGCAGAAGGAGCTGTCGGTCCACTTCATCACGCCGGAGTACCCGTTCACGGCCGAGGAGACCCGGATGCACAGCGCGGGCAAGGATGAACTGCGTGTGATCCTGGAGCCCGACGAGCGCGTGCTGTCGGACCTGCGCCTGCTGCTCAAGACCGACAAGTACACCAAGCGCAAGCAGACCACGTCCCTGTCGGTGGTCGAGGAGCAGATCCTCCGTTCGAAGGCCGCGCTGAACCGCGAACGGGAGAAGGAACTCGTCCAACGGATCCAGAGCGCGGTCGGCAAGGCCGAGCTCATCATCAACGCGGCTGATGTGGCTTCGACGGCCCAGGACGGGCTGGGGCGCGTAACGGAAGGCTTCCAGGAGCTCATCAGCCGTACCTACACGCAGCTCAAGCTGCTCGGCGGTGTCACCTACACCGAACAACAGGTGGCCGGAGCAGCTGACCCGGAGGGAGGCCTGTTCGACGCCGATGCCCTCGTGAAGCTCGACCCGCCGGCCGAGGAGATCATGTCCTTCATCATCCGGAAGGAAGGGCTTGGCGAGCAGGTCACGATGAAGACCATCGTCGACACGTTCCAGGCCAAGCCCTACGGCTGGGATCTCGCCTCGATCGAGGTGATCGTCGCGTCGTTGATCGGTGTCTCCAAGGTCACGCTGACGATGGATGGCAACGTCCTCAAGCGCAGTGAGGTGGCGGCCGCCCTGCGCAACACGCAGAAGCACGCACACGAGATCGTCGCCCCGCAGAAGACCTTCGATGAGCGCAAGGTCGCGAGCTTCCGCAAGTTCTGCACCGACTTCTTCGACGAGGGCGGCGCACCGAAGGACCCGCTGGAGCTCGCTCATCACGGGGCAGACAAGCTGAAGGCCAAGCTCGACGAGCTCAAGGCGACGGTCACGGGCTCGAAGTACCCGTTCGTGGAGCAGCTCAGCGAACCGATCCAACTGCTCGAGCAGGTCGTCGGAAAGGCCGACGAGTGGTACCTCAGCGATTTCGACCTCGCTGACGATCTCCTCGAGGCCAAGGAGAACCTGATCGACCCGATCCAGTCGTTCCTCAGCGGAGCGCAACGGTCGATCTACGACGACGCGGCAGCGCTGCTGGCGGTCAACCGTGGCAACGTCCTGCATCTGCCCGAAGGAGCCGACGCGGCCGTGGAGGTGGGGCTTGCCGACCCGAACGCCTTCCGGGGCAACAAGATGGCTCAGCTCAAGCAGGCAGCCGACGACCTGCGAAGCCAGATCGACACGATCGTGACGGATACTCGGTCGTCGGTCGAAGCGGAGGTCGAGAGCCGCAGGACCGAACTGCTCTCGACCGCCTTCTACGAGAACGCAACGCCTGAGGCGCAGCACGACGTCGAGGCACGGGTCCACGCGACGCTCGCCCGTGTCGCTTCCGAGGGGCAGATCGCGCTCATCCGTCAGATCGGATCGACCTTCGAGTCGACCGTCTACCCAGATCTTCTCGACCGACTCGCCGCGTCACCGAAGAATGGCGGTGACGGCGGGCCGCCGAAGAAGCAGACGGTCTCGGTGAAGACGATCCTGGTCCCCGGAGTGTCGGGGGTTCTCGAGTCTGAGCAAGACGTCGACAACTACCTTTCTGCCCTGCGCACGGCTCTCGTGAACACGCTGCACGACGGAAAGAGGATCACGCTCTGATGGAAACGGCACCGCTGAAGTCGTTCGCGGCGTGGGCTCGCACCGCGCTGATCCGTGAGGTGAACGCACGTCTCGCGGCCGTGCTGGCGCCCGGCGCGTCGGAACGGGTGGAGCAGGCGAACGCGGTCGCTGCGCTGGAGAAGGCGGTTGCCGCCGCGGGCGGCGACGAGACGGGTCGAGCCTTCGTTGCCGACAAGGTCGCGTATACGTGGTTCAACCGGATCATCGCTCTGCGGTTCATGGACGCCAACGGCTACACCGGCATCGGCGTGGTCTCGCCACAGGCGGGCGTCAAGGTCGGCCAGCCCGAGATCCTGGCCGATGCGAAGCGCGGTGTCTTTGACACCGGGGTGGTCAGCCAGTCGACTCGAACTGCCGTAGCGGGGCTTCTCGACGGAACTCGAGCCAGCGGCGACGCCCAGGGGGAGGCGTACGCGCTGCTGCTCGCGGACTACTGCCGCCACTGGAACCGGGCGATGCCGTTCATGTTCGAGCAGGAGGGCGACTTCACCGAGCTGTTGATCCCAGCCGACCTGCTCGCTGACGACTCGGTCCTCAACCGGGCGGTCAAGGTGCTGACGGCGGACGTGTGCAAGGACGTCGAGGTCATCGGCTGGCTCTACCAGTTCTACATCTCGGAGCGGAAGGACGAGGTCTTCGCTGGGTTCAAGAAGAACAAGAAGGCCGGCGCCCAGGAGATCCCCGCAGCAACCCAGCTCTTCACGCCCCACTGGATCGTCCGGTACCTCGTCGAGAACTCCGTCGGCCGCCTCTGGATGCTCAACCACCCCTCATCGGCGCTGGTCGCCCGGATGGACTACTACATCGCCCCGGTCGACGAGGAGACCGACTTCCTGAGGATCGCCAAGCCCGAGGATCTGAAGGTCATCGACCCGGCCTGCGGCTCGGGGCACATGCTCACCTACGCCTTCGACCTCCTCTACGCGATCTACGAGGAGGAGGGCTACGCGCCGACGGACATCCCAGGGCTGATCCTCACCCACAACATCTACGGCACCGAGATCGACCCTCGCGCCGGGGCGCTCGCGTCCTTCGCCCTGACGATGAAGGCTCGTGGGAGCCAGAGGACCTTCTTCAACAGGCAGGTCGAGCCGAACATCTGCGTACTCGACCCGATCACGTTCACCACCGACGAGTTGAGCGAGCTCGCCACCGCGGACGGCGACCACCGAGATGAGGAAGCGTTCTGGACGCAGTTCGCCCACGCGGACACGTTCGGTTCCCTCATCCAGCCCGACACCGATCTGACCGCTCGACTCGCCGATCACCTGTCCACGCTCGATGACGATGGCAGCATCCTCCGAGCCAGCGTGCTTGACCGGGCGGCCCGCGTCATCGACCAGGCCACCTACCTCACCCGCAGCTACGCGGTCGCCGTCGCGAACCCGCCCTACATGGGCAGCAAGCAGATGAACGCCCTGCTTTCACAGTTCATGAAGG
>JAGQSO010000279.1 GCA_020439505.1 Acidimicrobiales bacterium | reverse complement strand
AGGCCGTTATGGTCGATGGGGTGGAGGAGGGGTCGATTTCGTCGCGTCAGCAGTGGTGGCTCCGATGAGGACTCAACCGATTTCGGGTGAGTCCGAGACGGTGGGTCGCCTCCTCGACCTGGTCAACGACCAGGCCTGGGATGACGCGATTGCGTTGGCCGCCGACAGATGGCAGGAGATGCTCGAACCCGACCGGTTCGACGTACTCGTCGACGGGCTGAGGTCGATGCCGACCGAGGTCTACATCGATGACGTCCACCTGGCATTGGCCGCTGGAGCCATCTTTTTGACCTGGGGCCTTTCGGAGGAGGCCGACGTCCGACTCGATGCCGAGAGCGTGTTGGACGACCCGTCAGCCCGTGCTACCGCCACGGCGTTGCGGGCCCACGCGACCTGGTGGACCACTCGTCCCGACCGTGCCCTGGGCCTGCTCGATCAACTCGAGGCGGATCTGGGAGCAAACCCGGGCCTGGACCTGGTGCCCACGCCCGGATTCGAGCCGATGACCACCGGCAGGTCGATGCTGGCGGTGAGTCGGGCCCGGGCGTTAGCCCTGTGCGGCGAGATCGGACCAGCCCGAACCCTGCTGGGCGACCTCGCCGGTCGCGACGAGACAGACCCTGTGGCCGACTCGGTGAGCGCGTGGTCGACCAAGGCGTGGGTGGATGCCATGGCCGGCGACCTTTCCGAGGCTCGCAGCGCGGTCGACATCGCCTTCGACCTGGCCGAACCCGACGGGTGGGACGTTACGCCGGCCCTGGCCCCGGCCCGGTTGGCCATGGCCCTGATCAATGTCCGCAGTGCCGGGCCGGGCGATGGGTCAGATCTGGTCGCGGATGCCACCGAGGTGGCCCAGCGGTCGGGTGCCTTCGCTCTGGTGCGTCTGTGCGAGGCGACCGCTGCCATGTGCGGACAGAGGGACCGCGTGGATGGGATCGATGCACGGTCTGGCCAGGTCTTCGTTCCAGTGGCCGACACCGTCCTGGCGGCGTGGCGAGCCCGCGACGCGCTTCGAGCGGGCGATATCGCCCTGGCCAAACGCCACCTCACCGACCTGAGGCCACACGAACTGACCGTCGGGCCGTGGACCGAAGCCTCCCTGGCGGTACGGGGGCTCGAGTCGACGGCACGAGTGCTCGGGGACCTTCCTGCGCCACTCACCCCCGTCGGTCGAATTGGTTCGATGTTGGCCCGTGCCGCAGTCGTCGAGGACGGCGACGAACGCCGGCAGCAGGTCAGATCGGCGGTCGAGGCCGCCCGGGAGCATGACCTGGCGGGCGCCCTGGCCGAGGGACCCGCAGGCCTGGCTGAGTTGGTGCTCGAGGCAGTTGATGACCTCTGGCCCGACGCCCGCCTCCTCTCGACCACGGCGACCGACACCGCCCATCGGCCCGAGTTGTCAGCCCGTGAGCGTCAGATACTCGGTCTCCTGGATGGACCGCTGACCGTCAAGGAGATCAGCGAAGGGGTGTATCTGTCGCCCCACACGACCAAGTGGTACCTGTCGCGCATCTACCGCAAGCTCGGTGCCGACTCCCGGGCCGACGCGGTCGAGCGGGCCCGGCAACTCGGCTACGGCTGATCCTCGATCCGGCGAGGTCACTCGCTGTCGTCTGTGGCCGACCTCGGTGTCGGGCGCTCAGGCTCGTCGCTCGTGACCGGCGCCACCCGAGAGTTTCAGGCTATGATGAGCAGGCTCACCTTCGGGTGGCAGGGCGTGGGCCTTGGCCCACGCTTCTTGTTTGTTCGGGACCCTTCACAGGTCGGTCACAGAGAGGAGAAGTCCGTGGATACCGCGACGCGCGTCCGTGAACTGGTGGCTCCCTCCGTGTCGGAGGCCGGGGCTGATCTGTACGACGTCGAACTGGCGGGCGGCGTGCTCCGAATCACCCTCGACCACCCCGAGGGCATCTCCCTCGACCTCATCGCCCGGGTGACCCGGTCGGTGTCCCGCCTGCTCGACGAGGCTGATCCCATCGCCGGTGAGTACACGCTGGAGGTGACCAGCCCCGGCCTGGAACGCCCGTTGCGCACCCCCGAGCATTTCGTCCGGGCCGTCGGCTCCACCGTCACCGTCAAGACCCGCGCCGGGGTACCGGGAGATCGACGGTTGAAGGGCGAGT
>JAGQSO010000001.1 GCA_020439505.1 Acidimicrobiales bacterium | reverse complement strand
CCAGTTCCGTGGTGAACCTGTTGGCCGTGTTGTTCTCCGCCGTGTTCATCGCCGTGCCTCCTCGGTCGAGCTCCGCTCGACCAGCGTAAGAAGGAGGGGTGACAACGAAGCCCGCCTAGAAGCCAACCGACCGAGAGGTTTCGAGCGCGCCCGCGGGCGCGGCCCACAAGCGGTCTCCAGCAAATGGGCCACGCGATCGTGCAACAGCGCGGGAACGCGCCCGCGGGCGCGCGCTCGGGCGCGTCTGACCGGCACATGCAACCGGGTTCTGGCGATGTGTAGACTTATGTGTGAGGAGATGCACATCATGGCTACGAACCTGGCTATCGACCCCGACCTGTTGGAGCGGGCGTTGGCGATCGGCGGGGAGAAGACCAAGAAGGCCACCGTCACCAGAGCGCTGGAGGAGTACATCCAGCGGCGGGCACAGCCCCAGATCAGGGCGTCACGCGGCCAGTTCGACGACTGGGACCCAGACTTCGACTACAAGGCGTCACGCCGCGCTCGCGACCACAAGGTCGGCCTGGCCGAGTGACCGCAGTCCTGGCCGAAACCAGCGCGTGGTCGCGCTACTTCCGAAGCGACATCGACGACAGCGATGCGGTCGTGGCCGAGCTGGACGGTCACCTCGCTGAACGAAACGTCGTGACCACTGGCATCGTCTACTTGGAGTTGTTGCGCGGGTTCACTCGGGAACGCACCCGGGAGGCGATCCGGAGCCACTTCGACAACGTTCCCTTCGTGGAGCCCACCCGCGAGGACTACGCCGATGCCGCCAACTTGTGCATCACCTGTCGCCGGGCCGGGGTACAGCTCGGATCGGTCGACGGGCTGATCGCCCAGATCTGCATCTCCAACAACCTCACGCTGCTCACCGACGACGCCGACTTCACCCACGCCGGCCACCACATCCCGCTCGACCTCTGGAGCCCAGGCTGACCGCTTGAGCCGGGTTTGGGCGAGAAAGTCTTGGATCGGTGAGAAATCCATGGGTGGGGTCTTGATGCTCAGGCGGCACGATTGTGGGCGTCATGGCCCGCCTCTTCACTTCCGATCTCCACCTGGGGCACCGCAACATCGCCCGGTACGAGGCGGGGCGCGCCCGGGCGGCGGGGGTGGAGCCGCTCGACGGACCAGCCGACGATGCCACCCAGGATCGGATCGACACCTTCCTCATCGACCGCTGGAACGGAACCGTCCAGAACGACGACGAGGTATGGGTGCTCGGCGACGTGGTCATGGGCAAGCTCGACACCACCCTCGAGATGCTGAGCCGGCTGCGGGGAAGGATCGTGCTGGTACCTGGCAACCACGACCGGGTCTGGGTAGGCGATCCCCGCCACGAAGCCTGGCGGGACCGCTACCTCGCCGCTGGGATCACCAAGATCGTCGACGCACCCGCCACGCTCGACCTGGCCGACGGCACCGTCGTCGACGTCGACCACTTCCCCTACCGGGGGGACTCGGGAGACAAGGACCGCTACGTGGAATGGAGGCCCGCCGACCGGGGCCGGGTTCTGCTCCACGGCCACGTCCACTCCCGCTGGCAGACCAACGGCACCATGATCAACGTCGGCGTCGACGTGTGGGACTACAAACCGATCGCCGAAACCCAGGTGATCGGCCTGGTAGCTGCGGCCCAAACCGCGGCCACCTCCGAGGCGAGCCGCTAGGCACGCCGACTCATGGGTACGGCTCGGCTGGACCGAGGCAAAGCCTCGGCCCGATCAGCGGTCGGTGCGCTCGGAGACGTTGAGCTTCCGCTGGACGAAAGCGCTGAAGGCCGGGGCCATGGTGGCCAGGGTGGAGACCGCCCTCATCTCGGGAGGTGACACGTACACCTCCATCGGGTTGGCGGTGATGGCGCGGACTACACCGGCCGCCACGTCGGCCGGTGTGTTGGTGCGAACCCCGGGCGGAAGGACCAGGTCACCCTCGGCGAACATCCCGGCGTCACGGATGAAGCCGGGTGCGACCAGTGAACAACCCACACCCGTTCCCTCGAGATCCTGCCTAAACGAAAGGGCGAACCCGCGCAGGCCGAACTTGGTGGCGTTGTACATCCGGGTCCCCGGCGTGGCGGCCAGCCCGGCCAGCGACCCGATCAACACGATCTGACCCTCGGTGCCAGCCTGCTGGTGGGATCGGGCGAAATGGGTGGCCAGAACGATCGGGGCCCGCAGGTTCACGTCGATCGAGAAATCGATCGACTCGTCGGTGAGCTCGGCCAGCGACGGGTCGTTGCCCACCCCGGCGTTGGCTACCAGCACGTCACATGCGCCGGCCCGCTCCGCCACCCGGAGCAGATCATCACGGTCGGTCAGATCGGCGACCAACACCTCGGCCCCGGTCTCGGCCGCCAGATCGGCCAACAGTGCCTCCCGCCGGGCCGTAATAACCAGACGGGCACCC
This sequence comes from Acidimicrobiales bacterium, assembly GCA_020439505.1. GTDB lineage: Bacteria > Actinomycetota > Acidimicrobiia > Acidimicrobiales > Iamiaceae > Aquihabitans. The sequence goes on along the minus strand of JAGQSO010000001.1, from coordinate 129,957 downwards.
CGCCGGGCCAACTCCTGGCACATGGCCGTACCCAGCCCGCCGCTGGCACCGGTTACGAGGATGGAGGACCCGTTGATCTGCATCACCGAAACCTACGCCTCACCCGAGGCAACTGACCTCGTGAAGCCCCGAAATGGGTCAGAATCTGGTCAAGCCAGGTAGACGGCCCGGCCTCGACCCCCAAGGATTCACAGTGAGACCAAACCGAACGCTAAGCCTTCTTGCCGTGGTTGCCATGGTGGCAACTCTGATCCTGGGATCATGCGGATCCAAGGGCGACAAGACCACCACCGCAACTAAGGACGACAAGACCACCACCACCAAGGCCGAAGAGGGCTCCGAGAAGACCACCACCACCGAGGGGGACGACGACTCCGAGCCGACCACCACCGAGTCGGACGGGGGCGGTGACGGGGGCGGCGACATCGGCGACCTGTCCGCCGACGAACAAGCCTTCGTCGCCGCCATGGTCGATGCGATGACGGCCGAAGAGGATTTCCCCCTGTCAGAAGAGCAGGCGACCTGCTTCGCCGCACGAACGATTCGGACCATCGGCGTCGACACCATGAAGGCCTCCGGCGCCACCCCCGACAGCATCCGCGACCCCAACAGCGACTCGATGGATTTCTCGGAGTTCAAGCTCACCGAGGCTCAGGCCAACGACGTCTACGACAACTTCGGACGCTGCGACATCGACCTGCGGGAGGCGATGCTCACGAGCATGTCGGCTGACGGGGAAATGACCCCGGCCCAGAAGACATGCATGGAGACCGTGCTGTCCGAGGAGAACCTCCGCAAGTTCATGGTCGGCATGATGATGAGCGGCGAGGACAACCTCGAGAACGACCCCGAGCTGTCAGAGATCACGGGCGGAATCATGGGATGCGCCTTCATGGGGATGGGTCCCGCCATGGGCGAGTCAGACGGAATGGGTGAGGACACCTCCACCACCGCCGCCCCCTGACCTTCCGCACACCCGATGTCCCCGATCGGGGCGGGACCGACTTCCCAAAGAGTCCAGTCCCGCCCCGACCCCCACCGGAATGCCGGTCACAACGTGACCGGTCACGAAACCATTTGCGCAATTGCGAGCACCGCGAGCCAATCGCGCAAATGCCGTCGAGCCGCCGCAACGAAGTGAGGACCGGGCTCGACGGAACCAGGAATCGTCCGCCGCAGGCGGCCCACAAGACCCAGGCCACAACACCCGGAATGTGACCCCCCAACCCAACCCGGAATGCCGGTCACAACGTGACCGGCACGAAACCATTTGCACTGTTGCGAGCTTGCGAGCCACTGGGCAAATGCCGTCGAGCCGCCGCAACGAAGTGAGGACCGGGCTCGACGGAACCAGGAATCGTCCGCCGCAGGCGGCCCACAAGACCCAGGCCACAACACCCGGAATGTGACCCCCCAACCCGACCCGGAATGCCGGTCACAACGTGACCGGCACGCATCGTTAGCCGTGCTGCCACATCCGGGTCTTGAGGCCGGCCAGGCCACCGACCTTGACCAGGGCGGCACGGTCCAGTTCCGCCACCTGCTCGGCGGTGAGGGACCACCCGAGGGCCCCGGCGTTCTCCACCGCCTGAGCTCGGTTCTTGGCGCCGGGGATGGGGACCGCGCCCTTGGCCATCAACCAGTTGAGGGCCACCTGGCTGGGGGTCTTGCCACCCTGGGCTTCACCCACCCGGCGCAGCACCGCCACCACGTCCTCGACAACTTCCATCGGGTGATCCGAGAAGTTGCGACGTCCCTGGGGTTTGTTGGTGGTCGAGTACTTGCCGGTGAGGCGCCCCTGACCGATCGGTGAGTAGGCCAACGGGACGACACCCAGTTCTGCGCACGCCGCGATCAGGCCGCCGGTCTCGGGGATTCGGCGCAGCAGGGAGAACTCGATCTGGTTGGTGGCCAGTGACAGGCCGCGCTCGGCCAGCTTGGCGGCCATGGAGCGCGTCTCCCTGACCGAGTAGTTGGACACCCCGACCGCCCGGACCAGACCGGCGGCGTGGGCGTCGGCCAAGGCGTCGGCCAAGGCACCTTGGCCTCGCAGGCTCACCGGACCGTGGATCTGGTACAGGTCGACCGCCGGTAGCCCGAGGCGGTCCAGCGACGCCCGCAGCGACGCCATGAGCGACCGGCGGACGTCGAGCTTCCACGGCATCGGCATGAACTTGGTGGCGATCTGGACCTTGGCCGCCCGCTCGGGATCGGCGGCCAGGATCTGACCGATGATCTGCTCGCTTCGACCCGAGCCGTAGACCTCGGCGGTGTCGAAGAACGTGGCTCCACCGTCGACCGACGCCTCGAAGGCCTCGGTGATGGTGCCTTCGTCCAGGGCGGCGTCGTAGCCCCCCATCCCCCAGGTGGATCGGTCCCCCCAGGCCCAGGTTCCGACGCCGAGGGCGGGGATCGTCACCTCCGATCCTGCCAGGGTGATCGGGTCCGCCAGGCCGCTCATGACCGGACCTCCTCGCCATCGGCGGGGGAGTCGGCGTCGGCGCCCAGGAACGACTGGAACCAACGTCCGGAGTCCTTCACGATGCGCTCCTGGGTGTCGAAGTCGACGTAGGTGAGACCGAATCGGGCGGTGTAGCCCTCGGCCCATTCGAAGTTGTCCATCAGCGACCAGCAGAAGTAGCCGTCCACCGGTATGTCGTCGGCTCGGGCCCGGGCCACCTCGGCCAGGTGCTCCTGGTAGAAGGCGACCCGCCGAACGTCGCGCACCCGACCGTCGACCAGGCGGTCCGGCACGGTCACCCCGTTCTCGGTCACCACCAGTCGGTGGTCACCGGGCAGGTCGTTCACCCGGGCCAGCGACTCATAGAGACCGTCGGCCTGGATCTCCTGGCCCATACCCGACACGTCGAAACGGCGGTGGTCCTTGCTGGGCCACGGCACACCCCACAGCCCCGGCAACGGAACCGGCTTGACCAGCAAGCGGCAGTAGTACTGGACCCCGATGAAGTCCCAGTCCACCCGGATTGCCTTGTCGTCACCGTTGCGGATGTAGCGCTCCACCGGGCGGATGAGGGGAGTGGCGTCGACCGGGTAGCCGAGCCCGGCGTTGGGTTCCATGAAGATCCGATTGGCGAAGGCGTCGATCACCCCCGCCGCCCGTCGGTGGCGGGGGGTGTCGGACTCGGTGCGCATGGGCGTGATGATGTGGGTGGTGCCCACGTTGGCGTCGGCGCAGTTGGCCCTCACCGCCTCAGCCCCCACCGACTGGCACAGGTTCACGTGGTGGGTGGCGGCCAACGCCTTGAGCAGGCCCCGCCGCCCCGGGGCGTGGTAGCCCGACAGGTAGCCGCCGTGCACGAAGCTGCACGGCTCGTTGAACACCATCCAGTTGGTGACCCGGTCACCGAGGTGTTCGGCCACCGTGGAGGCGAACTCGCCGAACCAGCCCACGATGTCGCGGTTGAGCCAGCCACCCCGGTCCTCGAGCACCTGAGGCAGATCCCAGTGGTAGAGGGTCACCCACGGTTCGATCCCCCGCTCCAGGTTGGCGTCGACCAGTCGGGAGTAGAAGTCCAGGCCGGCCTGGTTCACCTTCCCGGTGCCCGAAGGCAGGATCCGGGGCCAGGCGATCGAGAACCGTTGAGCGCCGAAGCCAAGGTCACTCACCAGGTCGGTGTCGGACTCGAAGCGGTGGTAGTAGTCGCAGGCCACATCGGCGTTGGACCCGTCGCGGATCTTGCCGGGACGGTGGGTGAAGGTGTCCCAGATCGAGCGGCTCTTGCCGTCGACGTCCCACGCCCCCTCCACTTGATAGGAGGCGTGGGCCACCCCCCAGGTGAAGTCGGGGCCGAAGTCGCTGCGGGTCACGTCAGACATGGCCGCCATGATGGCCCACCCCGACCGGTCCCGGCGGCGGGAACCGGAGCCGCAGCCTCAGCCCCCGGCCAGGGCTCGCAGGAACGCCGCCGCGACGGGCCCGGCCACCGCGCCACCGCCGCCACCGTCCTCGACCACCACCGCGAAGGCGATGTCGCCCTGCCAGCCGGTGATCCAGGCGTGGGAGCGGGGCGGGTCGTCGGTGCCGAACTCGGCGGTACCCGTCTTGGCGTGGACCGGACCGCCGGGAACGCCCTCCAGCGCCGAACCGGTGCCGTCGGTGACCACGTCACGCATCATCTCGCGCAGGGAGGCCACCGCGGGGGCGGGAAGGGCCGGTCCCATCACCGGCGCCGGAGCCCCGGGGTCGAGGAACAGCCGCGGCATCAGCGACGAACCGTTGGCGACCGAGCCGGCCATCAACGCCACCGTCAGGGCGCTGGCCTCCACCTTGCCCTGACCGATGGTGTTGGCGGCGTGCATGGTCTCGTTGTCGGTGACGGGAACCTCGGTGCCGAACACGTCCATGCCCAACTCGCCGTCGAGGTCACGGAAGCCGAGGAGGCGGGCGGTGTCGGTCAGCTGCTGGGAGGTGATCGAGTCCGAGTGGGCCACGATGGTGGTGTTGCAGGACCGGGCGAAGGCCCGACGGAACGGCACGTCACCCAGGGCGAAACCTCCGGCGTTGCGGAACCGCTTGCCCGCCACCACGGTGGCCGGGCAGGAGACGATGTCGTCGGGGCCGAGACCACCCTCCAGGTAGGCCAGGGCCGACACGACCTTGAACGTCGAGCCCGGCGGGTAGCGGTTGAGGAAGGCCCGGTTGTAGCCGGCCGAGCCGGCCGGTCCGTTGGCCACCGCGATCACGTCACCGGTGCTGACCCGCACCGCCACTAGCGCCACCGGTTGACTCGATGTGGCCAGGGTGGCGTCGGCCGCCATCTGCACCGCCGCATCGAGGGTGACGGTCACGTCGGTCCCCGGACGCCCCGGGTACTCCTTCAGCGAGGTGACCGTGGCGGCGGGATCGGTGCTCACCGCCTCGATCCTCATACCCGGTTCACCCGCCAACTGCGGGTTGCGGGCCTGCTGCACCCCCGACAGACCGGTCAGGTCCCCCTCGACCACCTTGCCGTCCGATGCCGAGGCGATCTCGGCGGTGGCCGGCCCCACGCTCCCCAGCACGCCCTTGGCGAAACCGGCCGGTAGGTCGGTCTCGGCCGCCTGCTCGGTGAACACGGTTCCCGGCAACGGCTGGATCTCCGCGCGGATCAGGTCGTAGGCGGGACGATCCAAGGTGGCGACGGTGACGAACTCGTCGGGACCCGCCGCCAGCACCCGGGCCAACAGCTCCTCGGCATCCACCCCGGTGAGAGCGGCAGCCTTGCGGGCGGTGCCCTCGGGGTCGGTGGTACGGCTCCTGCGGATGCCGACGGTCACCCTGCCACCCCCGGCCACCAGTGGTCGGCCGGTGGAATCCAGGATCCGACCGCGGGCCACCGGTACCCGCACCATGCGGACCACGCCTCCGTTGGCTTCGGCCGGGAACAGGCGGTCCACGCTGAGGCTCACCCGCCACTCGCGCTCGGCCCCCTTGGCCTCCAGGAAGTCGATCAGGGTCCAGTAGGTGTCATAGGTCCAGCTCTGGCCCCCGGGAAGTTTCCAGGTGATCCGCGTGGTGGCCTGGGCGGTGTCGGAGTTCTCACCTGTCCCCCGCACGACCTTCGACACCTCGACGGTGGGACGAGCGGCCCCGCCGGTGAGCATCCCGGTGAGCATCAGATCGACCTGCTCGCCGACCTGGGCTGACGTGAGGGTGGGGTCGCTCACCTTGATACCGGTGAAATCGCCGCTGGTGACCGCGGCAGCGAAGCGGTCAGCGGCCACTACCGCCGGGTCCTCTACGTCCACGCCCGGTCGCCGCGGGTCACGCCGGGGGGAACTTTCACCGCTACGTGACAGGTACACGGCGGTCGCCACGCCGACCAGGCCCAAGATGGCCACCAGTGCCACCACCACCAAGGTCAGGGACCGCCCCCGTTTGCTTGCCACCGCGTCCCTCCGAACCAGGTACTACCGCCCCGAGGCTACCGAGCCAGGCGCGGCCGACTGGGCCACCGACCGAAGACAACCCGGGCTAGGACACGGCCGGCCAGGACACAGTCGGCCAGATCGTGGTACCCGAGGTCCTCGGCCGCCGTAGGCTCGGCCGGGATGGCACCGTCGGACCACCCACCCCTCGGAGGACAGGACTCTTTCTTCACTCACGTCGAGACCGGTGACACCGGTTCGACCACGGAGTCGGAGTTCGAGGTCGACGAGAACGAGGAGAGCCCATGGGGTGGGGCCCACCTTCCGACCCGGGACCGCAGGCGCGACCCGGGGCCGGCCCGATCCTTCCAGGCGTCGGCCAGCATCCAGGGCCGCCAGTTCGCCGAACAGTGCGACACCCTGCTCACCCACCTGGGTTTCACGCTCAAGGGCCGGAAGGTCATCAGAGAGGTCGGCGTGGAGATCGACCAGGAGGCCGTCAGCCCCAAGGGGCAGGTGGTTTGGTTCGAGTACAAGGGCAGTGTCCAGGGCACGCGGCCCGGTCTGCGCCGGACCGACACCCTCAAGAAGGCCATCGCCAACGGCGCCCTGCTGCGGAGCCTTCCCACTCCGGCCCCCTACGTCGTCGTCACCTCGCATCTTCCCGAGGCCGGGTCGGGCGCCGCCATGTTGCGAGCCGCCATGGACATCCGCTGCTTCGCCGATGTCGTCTGCCTGTACGACCCCACGTCCACCGCCCGGCTCAAGAACTGGTGAAGGGGTCCGCCGCAAGCCCATGACCCGGTCCGCCGACCCCTTCGCTCCTCCCGAAGCGGCCCCGCCGCGGGTGACGGTGGCCCGACCTCTCCCCAGCGTCGACGGCGGCCGCTACGCCCCCAAGCGGGTGGTCGGTGACACCGTGAAGGTGGCGGTCGACGTGATCCGCGATGGTCACGAGGTGCTGCGGGTCGAGGCGCTGATCCACGGCCCCGACGACACCGTTCCGTCGGTGATCGAGCTCCACCACCTCGACGCCGCCTCGCTGGGGGTCCGCTGGGGCGGGTCGTTCACCGTCGACCGACCGGGCCGGTGGCGTTGGGACGTGCGGGCGTGGGCCGATCCCTTGGAGTCGTGGACGGTGGAACTGTCGCGCAAGTCCCAGGCAGGCCAGGCCGACCTCGACAGCGAGTTGGCCGAGGGTGCGGCCCTGCTGCTCGCTTGCGCTCTGCGCGCCGAAGCCGACGGGACCCACGCCTCGCGGCTGGTGGCCAAACCGATCCGGCTCGCCGCCGAGATCGTCGGTGACACCGCCCAGGACACGGCCCGACGGGTGGCGGCGGCCCTCGACGACGACCTGGCGTTGATCACCGGCCAGCACCCCGACCGTCGACGTGCCGCGTCGCTCGGCGCGCCAGCAAACCTCGACGTGGACCCGGTACTGGCCCGCTTCGGCGCCTGGTACGAGTTGTTCCCGCGCTCGTGGGGCGGCCTGGACGGCCTGCGTCGACGCCTGCCCGCTCTGGCCGAAGCCGGCTTCGACGTCATCTACCTCCCCCCGGTCAGCCCCATCGGGCTCACCAAACGCAAGGGCCGCAACAACGCGCTGGAGGCCGGGCCGCTCGATCCCGGTTCCCCGTGGGCGATCGGTGACCATACCGGTGGGCACGACGCCGTCCACCCCGAACTGGGATCGACCGCGGACTTCGAGGCCGTGGTCTCCGATGCCCGCTCCCTGGGGTTGGAGATCGCCCTGGATCTGGCGGTCCAGTGCTCCGCCGACCACCCCTGGCTGACCGAGCATCCCGAATGGTTCGCCCACCGACCCGACGGGACGCTCAAATACGCCGAGAACCCCCCCAAGCGCTACGAGGACATCTACAACGTCGATTTCGACTGCGAGGACTGGCGCGCTCTGTGGTCGGCCCTGCGCGACGTGGTGCTCACCTGGGTCGACCGCGGGGTTCGGGTTTTCCGCGTCGACAATCCCCACACCAAGCCGCTGCCGTTCTGGCAATGGCTGATCGCCGGTGTGCGGGCGTCGCACCCCGAGGTGATATTCCTGGCCGAGGCCTTCACCTATCGGGCCATGCAGCAGGAGCTGGGCCGAATCGGTTTCTCCCAGGGCTACACCTACTTCGCCTGGAAGCAGACCGCAGCCGATCTGCGGGGCTACGTCGAGGAGTTGGCCGGCGAGGAGGCCGAGATCTTCCGACCCAACTTCTGGGTCAACACCCCCGACATCCTCACCGAACAGCTCCAGCGGGGCGACGAGTCGACGTTCGCGTCGCGGCTGATCCTGGCCGCCACCCTCTCGCCCTCCTACGGCCTCTACTCGGGCTACGAGGCACTGGAGCAGACCTCCGTGGCCGAGGGCTCCGAGGAATACCTGGACTCGGAGAAGTACGAGGTCCACGACCGACGGCTGAACGGTCGACTGCTGCCCCTCGTCGCCCACCTCAACTCGCTGCGCAGACGACTCCCAGCACTCGGGTACCTGGAGGGGATCCGCTTCCTCGAGACGGAGAACCCCGGACTCCTCGCCTACGCCAAACCCGCCCGGCCTGGCGATGTCGCTCCATCGGCCGCTCCGGGTGCCGGCACGGTGATCTGTGTGGTCCTCCTCGCTGACACCGCCACCGAGGGCGTATGCATCGTGCCCGACGATCTCGGCCTACCTCCCGCCTTCGAGGTCATCGACGAACTGCACGGTGCCCGATACCGGTGGCACATCGGACGCAACTACGTCCGGCTCGAACCAGGGCCACGCCCGGCCCACCTGCTGGTGGTGACCGAGCCGTGACCGAGCCGACCCCGAAATCGACCCCGACACCGACCCCGACCAGCGGTCCCTCGCCCGAGGCGGTCGCCCGCTGGTTGATCGCACAACGCTGGTTCGTCCGCCAAGCCGGACCGGGCCCGTCACCCGGCGACGGCGACGACCCCGACCACCCGCCGGGGTTGGAGCTGACCACCCCGGTGGTCCTGGCCGAGGATCCCCCCGTCGAGCTGACCACCGCTTCGACGGCGGCGGGCCACCGCTACCAGTTGCTGCGCTCGGGACCGAAGCCGACCACGCGACGATCCACCACCGCCGGCACGGCCGGCGCACCCGCCGGTACCGCCCCACCCGACACGGCCGGTGACGCTGCGGTCGCCAAGGTCCTCACCCGGATCTGCGTCGACCAAGCGACCGTCACCGGACCCGCCGCCACGGTCGTCGGCCACTGGCTGGCCGGCGTTTCCGCTCCCGGCCGCCGTCTCCCCCGACCCCTGGGGGTGGACCAGACCAACACCTCAACCGTGGTGGGCGGTACCCACGTGCTCAAGGTGCTGCGGCGGCTGGCTCCGGGCATCCACCCCGAGGTGGAGGTCGGGATCCACCTGCACCACCAGGCCGCCACCTCGACCCGGCGCATCCCGGTCGCGCCCCTGGCCGGGTGGTACGAGCTGACCGATGACACCGGTGGAGTCACGGTCGCCGGGACCGTGCACCGCCTCGTGCCCGGCGCGCTCGACGGTTGGGGCATGGTTCTATCGGGTCTGGTCGCCGACGCCGGCGGGGTCCTGGACCCTCTTCACCGCTTGGGCTCCGACGTCGCCGACCTGCACCGGTTCCTGGCCCGACCGGGGGATGAAACCGACTCCTTCGGCTCGGTCGCCACCACCTTCGACGACATCGACCGGACCATCGTCGGGGTCACCGAGGACCTGGCCCGTCTCGAAGCCCTCGTCGGGCACCACCTGGTCACCCGCACCGACCGGATTCTGGCTGCCCTCGCCCACCGACTCGCGGCCGTGGACCGGGGGAGGTCCATCCGCATCCACGGCGACCTGCACCTGGGCCAGACCGTCGTCGGCCCCGACGGTTGGGTGATCCTCGACTTCGAGGGTGAACCGTCACGGCCGCTGGTCGAGCGGCGCCGGAGACACCCCGCCCTGCGCGATCTGGCCGGGCTCGTCCGATCGCTCTCCTACGCGGTGGAGACGGTGAGGCGCAGCGGAGGAGCGCAGACGCCGGGGTGGGAGGCCGCGGCGCGCGCTGCGTTGCTCGACGGCTACCTCGCCGCCGCTGATCGGTCACTGCTGCCGCCGTCGTCGGCCACCACCGTCGACCTCCTCTCCCTCCACGAGATCGAAAAGGCGGTGTACGAGATCGGCTACGAGATGGCCCACCGGCCCGACTGGGTAGAGGTGCCGACCGCTGGACTGGTGACGGTCCTGGACCGGTTGGACCGCCGCCTCGTCGGCCCCGGGGCCGGAGCGCTCCAGTGGTGACCGACCCGGTGGGCCACGAGGTGACGGAGCTGGATCTCCACCTGCTCGACGACGGCCGCCACCTCGATCTCCACCGACGGCTGGGCGCGCACCCCCTCCAGGGTGACGACTTCGACCGAGGCGTCCACTTCTCGCTGTGGGCGCCCGATGCCACTGCGGTGTCGGTGGTGGGGGACTGGAACCATTGGGTCGAGGGCGCTGATCCCCTCGCCCGCACCGGCGGGGTGTGGCAGGGAACCTCGACCCACGCCCACGAGGGCCACCGGTACAAGTTCGCCGTCACCGGCCGCGACGACGTCACCGCCCAGCACGCCGATCCCGTGGCCCGCCGGGCGGAACCGGCTCCCGACACCGCCTCGATCGTCCACCGTCTGCGCCACAGTTGGGCCGATGGGGGGTGGATGGCCGATCGGTCGACGACGGACCCCTGGCGACGGCCGATGTCGGTGTATGAGGTTCACGTCGGGTCGTGGCGTCGGGACCCCGCCGAGCCCGAGCGCGAACGCGGCTTCCGCGAGGTGGCCCCCGAGCTCGCCGCCTACGCCGTGGACATGGGGTTCACCCACGTCGAACTGCTGCCGGTGATGCACCATCCCTTCGGGGGCTCGTGGGGTTACCAGGTCACGTCGTTGTTCGCTCCCGCCGCCCGGTGGGGCACGCCCGAGGACCTGGCCTTCCTGATCGACACCCTCCACCAGGCCGGGGTGGGGGTGATCCTGGACTGGGTACCGGCCCACTTCCCCCGTGACGAGTGGGCGCTGGCCCGCCTGGACGGCTCGGCCCTCTACGAACATCCCGACCCCCGGCGGGGCGAGCACCCCGACTGGGGCACGTTGGTGTTCGACTACGGGCGGGGTGGGGTCCGCAGCTTCTTGTTGTCCAGCGCCCTGTATTGGCTGGAGGAGTTCCACGTCGACGGTCTGAGGGTCGACGCCGTCGCTTCGATGCTCTACCTCGACTACTCCCGTCCCGACGGCCACTGGCTTCCCAACCAGTTCGGCGGACGCGAGAACCTGGAGGCGATATCGCTCCTCGGCGAGCTGAACGACGCGGTGACCGACCGTCACCCCGGAGTCGTCACCGTCGCCGAGGAATCGACCGCCTGGCCCCGGGTCACCGCCCCCACCGCCTGGGACGGCCTCGGGTTCTCGGCCAAGTGGAACATGGGCTGGATGCACGACACCCTGGCCTACTTCTCCACCGAGTCGGTGCACCGTCGCCACCACCACCACGACCTGACGTTCTCGCTCCACTACGCCTTCACCGAGCGGTTCGTGCTGGCGCTGTCCCACGACGAGGTGGTCCACGAGAAGCGGTCGTTGCTGACCAAGATGCCCGGCGACCGCTGGCAACAGTTCGCCAACCTGCGGGCCCTGTACGGGTGGATGTGGGCCCATCCCGGCAAGCAGCTCCTGTTCATGGGGGGCGAGTTCGCCCAGGCCGGCGAGTGGGACCATGACCGCTCGCTGGACTGGCATCTCCTGGCGGACCTCCACCATCAGGGTGTCCAGGATCTGGTGCGAGACCTGAACCGGATCCAGCGGGGCCATCGCGCCCTGTGGGACGGGGATTCCGAGCCCGGCGGTTTCGCCTGGCTGGTGAGCGACGACGCCGACCACAACGTGGCAGCCTTCATCCGCTGGCCGACCGGTCCCGATGCCGATCCGTTGGTTTGCGTGGCCAACCTGTCACCGGTGCCCCGATCCCGATACCCACTGGGCTTGCCCCGCGCCGGTCATTGGCGGGAGGTCCTCAACACAGACTCCGCCCACTACGGCGGATCCGACATGGGTAACCAGGGTTCGGTCGTCGCCACCGACGAGGCGATCCACGGACAGCCGGCCTCGGCCCGGTTGACCCTGCCTCCCTTCTCTGTGCTCTGGCTCGAACCGACCTGACGCCGTCCCCACGCCGTCCCCCACCGCCAGCGCCGGACTCGGGAACAATCGCACCGGCAAACTAGTTGACATGTCAACAACCGTGTACGACCATGAAGGTCGCCACCGAAGGAGGACCCCATGCCCGCCGTCACCACCGACAACATCCTGGCCCTACCCCGCCTTCTGGAACCCGACCCCACGACCGCGGTCCATCGCCCGGTGCGCTCGGTCACCACCGCCCCCACCGGCTACGAGGGCGAGGGCTTCCCGGTGCGGCGCGCCTTCGCCGGCGTCTCGATGGGCGACCTCGACCCGTTCATCCACATGGACCAGATGGGCGAGGTGGAGTACGCCCCCGGCGAACCCAAGGGAACCCCGTGGCACCCCCACCGCGGCTTCGAGACCGTCACCTACATGATCGACGGAACCTTCCTCCACCAGGATTCCCACGGTGGCGGCGGCGTCATCGAGAACGGTGCCACCCAGTGGATGACCGCCGGCCGCGGCATCCTCCACATCGAAACCCCACCCGAAGCGCTGGTGGCATCGGGCGGGCTGTTCCACGGCCTCCAGCTGTGGGTGAACCTCCCCGCCGCCGACAAGATGATGGAACCCCACTACCAGCCCCTCGAACCCGACGAGGTGCTGTTGTTGAGCTCACCTGACGGCGGGGCGCTGATCCGGGTCATCGCCGGCGACGTGGCCGGACACGTCGGCCCGGGGAGCACCCACACCCCCATAACCATGCAACACCTCACCATCGCCCCCGGGGCCCAGGTCCAGCTCCCCTGGAACACGAACTGGAACGGACTGGTGTACGCCCTCAGCGGAGCCGGGACGGTAGGGGTGGAGAAGCAGCCTCTGGCCTCGGGCCAGTTGGCGGTGACCGGCCCCGGCGACGTGCTCACCCTGGGCGGATCACCCTCGCCCGATGCCCGGACCGACGCCTTCGACGTCTTGGTGTTGGGAGGACAGCGCATCGGCGAACCCGTCGCCCACTACGGACCGTTCGTGATGAACACCAGGGCCGAGCTCCAGCAGGCGTTCGCCGACTACGAGGCCGGCCGCCTCGGCGTGATCCCGCCCAACGCCATCGGTATCCGGTGACCGCCGGACGGGAACCGGCGCCCGCCTCGGGAACTCCTGCGGGCGCCTGACCCGAGATCAGTCGAGGATGGGTGAGGCCTCGATCACACCCTCGTCGATCACGTCGCCCCCGGCTCCGGTCTCATCGGAGCCGGGGCGACCGTGGTGGGCACCGGGAGGGGTGAACCCACCACGGGGCAGGAGTCGGGCCGCCAGGGCTGCCGCCACCAACACGCCGATGCCACCGGCGAAAGCAGCGGTTCCCATGCCGTCCACGAAGGCCTGCCGGGCGGTGTCGGCCAGGGCGTTGCCGGCCGGCCCCATCTTCTCGGCCACCGCCAGGGCCCCGCCCAAACCGGAGTCGGCGATCTCGCGAACCGGGGCGGGAAGGCCGGCGGTGACCCCGGCCAGACGGTCCACGTACACCGACGACACCACCGAGCCGAGAACCGCCACGCCCAACGCACCGCCGAGCTCGCGGGTGGTGTCGTTCATGGCGGAGCCGACACCGGCCCGGTTCAACGGGACCGACGACATGATGAGGGTGGTCAGGGGGGTCATGGTGAGAGCCATGCCGGCCGCCAGCGGAACCACCGACACATAGATCGACCACAGCGGTGAGCTCACCGACATCTGGGAGAACACGAACAGGCCGATGGCCGTGCAGGTGAGACCGGTGGGAACCACCCGGTGGGTGCCGAAACGGGCCACCAGCTTGGGGACCTGAGGGGCGAGGCTCATCATCACGATCGCCATCGGGAGCTGCAACAGCCCCGACTTGAGGGGCGAGTAGCCCAGCACCATCTGGAAATACTGGGCCACGAGGAAGAACGTGCCGAACATGGCGAAGAAGGTGAGTGAGATCCCGCCCGATGCCACGCTGAAGCGCCGGTCCTTGAACAGCTTCAGGTCCAGCATCGGGTGGGTCACCCGGGACTCGACCGTGATGAAGGCCCCCATGGCCACGATCGCCACCCCGAAGATGACCAGCGACGTGTTCGACAACCATCCATGGTGGGGACCTTCGATGATGCCGTAGACCAGCGACCCGAGCGCCACCACCGACAGAACGGCGCCGGGCAGGTCGAGGGGCTGCTCATCGGGATCCTTGGAGGTCGGCACCAGGATCGACACCGCCACGATCGCCCCGATGATGATGGGAACGTTGACCAGGAACACCGACCCCCACCAGAAGTGCTCGAGCAGGAACCCCGATGCGATCGGGCCGATGGCGGCCCCGCCACCGGAGATCCCGGCCCAGATGGCGATGGCCCGCGGCCGTTCGTGGGCCGGGAACACGTTGGCGAGGATCGACAGGGTGGAGGGCATCACGAAGGCCGCCGCCACACCCATAACGGCGCGGGCGGCGATGACCTGGCCAGCCGAGTCTCCGGTGGTCGCCACCAGGGCACCCATCAAGAACACCGCCAGCCCCGACAGCAGGGCACCCTTGCGGCCATAGCGGTCGCCGAGCGTGCCGGCGGTGAACAGGAGGCCGGCGAACACCAGCGAGTAGGCGTCGACCATCCAGGCCAATTGGCTGGTGGAGGCACCCAGATCTCGGGACAGGGTCGGGATGGCGACGTTGAGGCTGGTGTTGCCGATGATGACGATCATCAGGCTGGTGCACAGGACGGCAAGGATCGCCCATCGCCGCCCGAAGACGTGAGGATCGATCCCGTGCGTGTCAGCGGAGACGGGCGGCGGAGTGTTCACGGTTGTTGGTCAATCCCAGGTTCGATCCCGGCCAGAGCCGCACCCCGAACATGGCTGCGACGTGGTCGACGAGACGGTCGAACCTGCACCCTACGAGCCGGGCCGGTCGGTCCCAACGTGACCGTCGTCATCGGTGGTCGACGACGACCGACGGTTCCGGTACCGAGATGCTCAGGCGTTCGGGCTGGCCTCGGTGGTCGACGGCGGTTCCGAAACGGTGGTCTCGGTCGGAGCGGACGTCGAGGAGGCGGGCGGGGGAATGGTGGCGGTCGGCGGCAGGACGCAGTCGACCAACTCGATCAGTACCGGCTCGCTGACGGTTCCCCCCGCACCGGTGGCCACCACGGTGACCACCATCGCAGAATCTCCGGCATCGCCGACCGCCTCGGCGATGGGAGCCGACCATTCGTCACCGGCGTTGACCATCGGGACCTTTTGGGTCACGCCGTCATCGTCCCACTTGATCATCACCGAGTCGGCGCCCTCGATGCCGACCACCAGCTCGGCGTCGGTGCCGCCCTTGCAGGTGCTGAGACCCACGGGAACACCCGCTGAGTTCATCCGGGCGTTGGCCATAACCGGGGCTGGTTCGGTGGTGGAGGAGGTTCCGGGTACCGAGCTGCGCGACGGTGAGCTCGAGCTCGTCGAGCCGTTCCCCGAACCGGTGGTCCCGGCGGTCCCCGTGGTGGCGTCCGTCGTGCCCGGACGAGAGGTCGAGCCGGTCGTGTCGTTTCCGTCGGGGTCGGCGGACGAGGAGTCGCCGGCCCGGGTGGACGGGCCCCGATCCGGATCGGAGGAACCACCGTCTCGAGGAGCGAAGGAGGGCTCGGGTGCCACGGCGACCGTGTCGACCTCGGTCACCCGACCGTCATCGGCGACCGACCTGAGAACAGCCCCGACACCGAGCGTCGACGCACCGACCACCGACAGGACGGCCAGAGCGTTGATGGCACCGCGCACCGCCCGGATCCGGGTGCCGCGGGACGCAACCCGGGCCAGCATCTCGTCGCGGGGAGTGGCCACCGGCCACGGAGTCTCAGCCATTGGACGCCGACACCTCCACGTTCATCACCGGACCGAGCCGGTTCCTCAGGGCCCCCAGGCCACGGTGCAGGTGGGTCTTGACCGCACCCTTGGACACCCGCAGGGCGTCAGCGCACTCCGCCTCCGACAGGCCGCCCAGGTGGCGCAGCACGACCACCTCTCGTTGACGCCGGGGCAGAACGGCCAGCGCCTCGGCCAACGCCAGGCGTAGGGCCACGTCATCGGCCTCCACCGAGCCCTCGACCACCGCGTCCGAGAGTCGGGAACGCTTGCGGACCACGTCGAGCGCATGGTTGCTGGCCACCCGCACCACCCAGCCCTCGCGCCAAGGCTCGTGGGCGATCTTGGCCCAGTGGGCATAGGCGCGGGCCATGGTCTCGGCCGCCACGTCCTCGGCCGCCGCGTCATCGCCGAGGATCCGGCGAGCCACCCGGAAGGCGCGACCGAACAACTGGTCGAAGGCTTCCTCGAAGCCGTCCGGGAGGCGCGTGGTGGCAGACATCCGACGATTAGACGTCCGACGGGGGCGTTCCGTTGACATCGACCACCATTCTCGCCCACCCGGCGATCCCCGTGCCGAATCCCCACCGGAGACGGTGCCTCGGTTCAGCATTACCCTCGCAGCGAAGACGACTGGACCTGTCCAGCTTCCGATCGCACGAAATGGACGAAGGGGGTCCGATGAGCGACGAACGGTGGTTGCCGATCAAGTTCGGGCCCGTGTCCAACGGGGAGTTTCTGCCCGTCCCCCACGGTCCCCTGTTGCGCGAGTCGATACGGCGGACCCACGTGCTGGCCGACGATCATGCCCGTCGGTTGGGCATCAGCCGGCGCCGCTTCCTTCTCGGGGCCAGTGGTGCCGCCGCGACCCTGTTCACCCTCGCCGCCTGCTCCTCGGAGGAAGCGGCCTCCCGCGGCGAGGCGCCGGGCGGCACCTTCGACATCAGCCCCGAGTCGACCATCGACGAGGAACGGGCGGCCGACGAACTCGGCGGCGAGGAGTTCATCTTCGACGTGCAGTCGCACTACGTGAACGCCGACCTCGACCCCCTGGGTGGAAGCTGGACCCGGGCGTTTCCTCAGTCCGGGTGTCCGGAAGGGGCCCAAGACGGCACCCCCGCGACCTGTTTCACCGTGTCTGCCTACTTCATGGAGATGTTCGTGCGGTCAGACACCTCGATGGCCATCCTCTCGGCCCTGCCCGCCTCGGTCGAAGCGGCCCTGCCGGCGGCGGAGATGGCCCGAGCGGTCGATCTCGCCACCCGGATCGGCTGTGACGGTCGGGTCCTGATGCACGGAGGTGCCTATCCCCATCGTGGAGCGGTAGAGGCGGCCCTGGCGTCGATGGACGCCCTGCGCTCCGACCACGACATCGCGGCCTGGAAGATCTACACGATGACCCCGGTCGACTCGCACTTCTACTTCGACGACCACGACCCCTCGCGCCCCCAGATCGGGCAGCGGTTCATCGACCACGTCCGCCAGGTGGGTCCGCCGATCATCTGCACCCACAAGGGGCTGTCGGGGATCGTGGGAGCGACACCGGAGCTGAGCGACCCGAGCGACATCGGGCCGGCCGCGGCCCGCAACCCCGACATCTCCTTCGTCGTCTACCACTCGGGTTTCGAGCCCGGTGCCGGGGTGGGTCCCTACGATCCTGCCGATCCCGCTCCCCAGGGCGTCGACCGGCTGATCCGCAGCCTGGAGCTCGCCGGGGTGAAGCCGAACTCCAACGTGTACGCCGAGCTGGGCGGGACCTGGTGGTTCCTGATGGGGAACCCGACCCACGCCGCCCACGTGCTCGGCAAGCTGTTGACCCACGTCGGCGAGGACCGGGTGGTGTGGGGAACCGACTCGATCTGGTTCGGTACCCCCCAGGACCAGATCCAGGCGTTGCGGACCTTCCAGATCTCAGCCGAGCTCCAAGAGCGCCACGGCTACCCCGAGTTGACCCCCGCCCTCAAGGCCAAGATCTTCGGTGGCACCTCGGCCGCCCTCTACGGCATCGACCCCGTGGTGGGTCGCTGCGACGTGGACCGCAGCGAGGTGAGCCAGATCCGGATGGACCTCGGCCCCGCTGGTACCTACGGACCGACCACCGCGGCGGCCGCCGCCGCCTACATCTCCGCCCATCAGCAGGGGTACGCCACCTGACCATCCGGGGTCAGGCGGTAAGTCAAGTCAGGCGGTCAGGCGGTCAGGCGGTCAGGCGGTCAGGCGGTCAGGCGGGCCATCGCCGCCACGATCGGGGTCTCCAGGTTCGCGATGGCCTCCAGGTCACCGGCGACCAGCATCGGGGTGACCATGGCGGCGGTGGCGGCCACCATCAGTTCGCAGGCGAAGCGTCGGTCCTCGCCAAATCCCAGGTCATCGACCATGGCGTCGACCACCCGGGCCTGGAAGGCGGCCCGCCGTACCAGGGCCTCGGGCCCCGCGGCGTAGACCTCGACCAGGAACATCCGGGCGAAGGCCGGTTGAGCGACCAGGTTGGTCAGGTAGGTGCGCAGACCGCGGCGGAAGCGCTCCACCGCTTGATCCGTCGAGCCATCGTCGAGGTCACCCCGGGCGTCGACGAGGGTGTGGACCGCCAGCTCACCGGCGGCGTCGAAGGCCGCCATGAAGGCGTCCTGCTTGGAGGAGAACTGTTGGTAGAAGGTTTCCCGCGACACCCCCGCCGCCTTGATCACGTCGGCCACCGACGTGGCCACGTAGCCTTTGGCGGCCATGGTCTCGGCCAGCGCCAGGAGGATCCGCTTGCGTTGGGTGTCGGCCACCTCGGCGCGGCTCAGACCGTGGCGCCCCCGGGGCAGCCGACCCGCGGCGACCTCGGCGTTCGGCACGGCGGTGCTCACCTCCGTTTCCGACGCCCGAGGCGACCGGGCCGGGACCGGTGCTCATCGGGTTGGATCCGAAGGGTTCCGATGGCGGTGGCCAGCATCTCGTAGTGCCCGACCAGCAGGATCAACTCGATCGCCTCCACCTCCGACAGCTCCCGGCGCAGCGCGACCCAGGCGTCGTCGGTGACGTCGCGGTGGTAGTGGAGCTGGTCGACCGCCGCGAGAATTACCTGCTCGCGGGTGGTCCACCCCGGCGCCTCGGGACCGACCAGCAGGCGGTCCACGTCGGCGGCCCGGACCCCCGCCCTGCGCCCCAGCGCAACGTGATGGTCGAACTCGTAGCTGCACCCCGCCAGGTGGGCGACCCGCAAGATGACCAACTCGGTCTCGCGTCGGGCCAGCTTTCCGCCCGGCATGAGCCGGCCGGCGAAGCGCAACCATCCCCGAAACAGAGGGCGGTGCCGCCCCAGGGTCAGGAACAGGTTGGGGGGACCGGTACCGGCGACCTTCCCCGATACCCGAGCCACCGCCCAGTTGATGCGGCCGATGTCATCGCGGTCGCCGGGCGCTATGCGGGCCGGAGCGGTACTCATGGTGTGACTCCCCCGCCCACCTTGGTGTCCATCCCGGGCTGAGGGGTGGTCAGCTCCACCGACTCACCGCGGGCGACGCGTAGCGCCTCGACCAGGTTGCGACGGGCGTAGAGCTCGACGAAGCGTCCGGTGACCATGCGGGTGGGCAGCACCGCCGCCACCCACCAGGGGGCGACGATCCGACGGCTCCGACGGGTGATCCCGCGCTCGAGGGCGTCGATACCAACCTCCAACGGTGCCGTCCCCGACAGCGAGCCGCCACCGGTCAGGGCGGTGGCGGCCTCGGTTCCGAAACCTCGCGAGGTCATGTCGGTGTCCAACTCGGCGAAGTACGCCACCCCGGCGGTGGCCCCGGTCGGTGCCAGCTCGATGCGCAGCGTGTTACCCAGGGCTTCGACGCCGGCCTTGGACGCGCTGTAGGCGCCGAGCAGGGGAAGGTTCACCGCCGAAGCCAGCGACGAGATCACCAGGGCGTAACCACCCGGGTGGCTGATGTGGGGCCCGGCGGCGCGCACCGTGTAGTAGGCGCCGAGCAGGTTCACCCTGACGGTGGCCTCCATGATCGCCGGGTCACCGTCCACGATCGGGAGCTGGGCGGCGATCCCGGCGTTGGCCACCACCACGTCGAGCCCGCCGAGCCGGTCCACCATCTCGGCCACCGCGGCGTCGACCTGGTGTCGGTCGCCGACGTCACACACCGCCCAGGGGGCGTCGTCGCACCGGGCTGCGACCTCGGCCAGCCGTTCGGGCTCGAGGCCGACCAAAGCCACCTTCGCCCCCCGTTGGTGAAGTCGGTCGGCCAGCGCAGCACCGATTCCCCGGGCGGCCCCGGTGATCAGCACACGACACCCCCGCAAGTCGATGTCGTTGGAGAAGGGACGGAACATGTTCAGGCCTCCGGGCAGGTGTTGGTCGGGTCATTTCCGGCGAGTCGATCCTGGAGCCAGGTGGTCACCGTGGCCGATGCCTGGTCGAGCAGGTTGCCGTGGTCGGCGTCGGGGAAAGCGACGAGTTCGGTGTTCTGGCCGTTGGCGCAGAGCTGGCCGAACAGGTACCGGACCCGGTCGGGAACCACCCACCAGTCCTTGTCCCCGTACAGCAGCATCATCGGGACATCGGTGGCGACGGTACCGGGATCGTTCTCCATGACCACCGCCCGGGCCCCGGGGTCGTCCATCGGGTCGAGGCGGTAGAGCTTCTCGGGCGGAATGGTGACGAAAGCGTCGATCACGTCCTGGGTGCAGCCGGTGGTGACGATCTCGCTCCCGGCCGCCAGCTCCGCTCCGGCGTAATCGGCGACATCCAGTTCGGGGTGGTCCTGGGCGATCCCGTAAAGGGCCATCAGCGCCACCATGCGGGGGACGACCTCGTCGCCGGGTCCGAACCGCCGGTCGAGCACCGATGCCGGCGCGCTCACCACGCTGCCCAGGTGCTCCAGTTCAGGGGCGTAGTCCGGTGCCAACTCGTGGGTGAACAGGGCGGCGTGTCCTCCCTGGGAGTGGCCGACCACCACCCACCGCTCGGATGCCGCGACCCCTTCGAGGTTCCGGGCCGCTCGGACCGAGTCGATCACCGACCGGCCTTCGCTTACCCCGGACAGGTACGAGTGGACCTCGCCCACCGGGCCGAGACCGATGTAGTCGGTGACCACCCGCACGCCCTCGACGCCGTAGCCCGGCGCCTCGGTGGCGAACCGGCTGGGGGCGCACTTGCTGCCAAGGCCGGTGGTGCCGTGGGCGGTGGCGATCACTGGCCAACCCCCGTCAGGTGCCGGGGCCAGCGGGTCGCTGATGATCCCGGTGACGGCCCGGTCACGGTCGCGGGCATCGCGGGAGTGGTACATCACCCGGCGATGGCGGTACCCGCTGGCCTCGCCCAGTTCCTGGTAGCGGATGAGCTGACCAGGTTCACCCGGCGGCAAAGGGTCGGGCACCTCGTAGAACCCGGCATCGTCACCGTCGTACACCTCCACATCGGCACCGGTCGGTGCCACGGTCGACGTGCTCTTGACCCGGCCACCGCTCGTCGCGGTCCGAGTCTCGCGGTCAACGCCTGTCTCGCCGCTACAGGAAGCTACGAGCAGGGCCACCGACACTGCGATGAGGGAGACGCCCCGCCCGAGCGCCAACTCGGGTCTGGTCCGGGAATGACCCGCGGCTGTCGGCGGGGTCTGGGTCGGGTCGGATCGGGTCACCTCAGGGACCTTAGCAATCTGCGAACACCGATGTTCGTGAAATCCCGTCAGATTCTCGACCCGCCTCCCGAGCCGCCGACACCGGTAGGTTCTCGGTCCATGTCAACTGCCTTCATCATCCAACCCGTAGATCCGCGGGGCCCGTTGTGAGCGCCGAACACGACCTGGTGGTCGTGGGCGGCAACGCCGGAGGCCTGTCAGCAGCCGTTTTCGCCCGCGAGTGCGGCGTCCAACGCGTGACGATCCTGGAGCCGGGGACCGCGCTGGGCTTTCCCGACGTGGTCGGCCCCCACCGCCTCGAGGTGGGTTACGGCGAGTCCGTCTCCGCCATCGACGCCGACGGTGACGTGCTGGTGGTCACCACCGCCCACCGGAGCTACCGCACCCGGGCGGTGCTGGTGGCCGAGCGCACCGCCCGCACCGACTGGACTCCGCCGGTGCCGGTGGTCGAGAGCGACCGGGTCCTCGTCGACCGGATCCCCGACCACCCCTCCGACACCGACGTCTTGGTGGTCGGCCACACCGACCACGCCGTCGAGTTGGCCGTCACCCTGGTCGACAAGGGCAGCGGTGTAGTCGTGGCCGCCGGCGGCATGGACCCCTCGCGCCTGTCCCCCGTGGCCGAGGACCTGCTCAACCGCCTCGAGCGCGAACGCCAGGCCACCCTCCTGTACCGCTCCGTCCCCACTGCCATCCGCTCGGTCGACGGCTTTCCCATGGCCGATTTCGACGACCGTCGGACGCCCGACCTCCAGTTCGACTACGTGGTGTTCGCGTCGGGTCGCCGCCCCCACACCCCTGCCGAGGTAGGCGTGACCGACGCCGCCATGGGCACCGGTCGGGTCTGGTTCCTGGGCGAACCCGACGAGACCGCCGACGGCATCCCGACCTCACCGGGTTGGCGGGTCGGCCGGGAGATCCTGGCCACCGCCTTCCCCGAGATCGAGGTGCCCGAGCCGGCCCGGCCCGAGCGCCGCCGCGGCTTCCCCGAGGTGATCGACGAACTTCGGGCCGAGCACTACAACGCCACCATCACCCACTTCGAGCCCACCCACTCGGACCTGTGGGTGCTGCGGGTCCGACCCGACCACGGCTCGGTCAGCCACCTCCCGGGCCAGTACGCCTCCCTCGGCCTGGGCTACTGGGAGGAGCGGGTGGACAACGCCGTCGACCCCGATCTCGACTCCCGCTTCGACAAGCTCATCCGGCGGTCGTACTCGATCTCGTGTCGGATCTTCGACGATCACGGATACCTGGCCGACGACAGCCGGGCCGACGAGCTCGAGTTCTACATCGTCCTCGTCCCTCCGACCCCTGACAACGTCCCAGGGCTAACCCCCCGCCTGGCCCTCAAGAAGCCCGGCGACCGCATCTACCTGGGTCCCAAGGTGGCGGGCCGCTACACCCTGGCCCCGGTCACCGACCCGGCCGGGACCGTGGTGCTGCTTTCGACGGGGACCGGCGAAGCCCCTCACAACGCCATGGTCACCGAACTGCTGCGCAAGGGCCACCACGGACCGATCGTCTCGGCGGTGACCGTCCGCCAGTGGGCCGACCTCGGCTACATGGCCGAGCACCGCGAGCTCGAGAAGCGCTACCCCAACTACCGCTACGTTCCCCTTCCCACCCGGGAGAGCGACGTACCCAAGCGCTACATCCAGGACCTGATCACCGAGGACCTGTTCGCCACCGAACACGGCGTGACCCTCGATCCCGCCACCACCCACGTGTTCCTGTGCGGTAACCCGGCCATGATCGGGTTGCCCACCGAGGAGGACGGTCAGGTCACCTTCCCCGACACCACCGGGGTGGTCCAACTGCTGACCGAACGGGGCTTCACCCTCGACCACCGCAACCAACGCGGCAACGTCCACTACGAGGAGTACTGGTAGGCCAGACGACGCCGGGATCTCAGATCCCACCAGCGTCCTCGGAGATGCACGAAGGCCCGGTCCCTTGGGACCGGGCCTTCGCTTTGTCACCTGCTCAGCAGCAGGGGGGAACCGACCGGGAGGTCGGCTGCCACCGCTGGGCTCAGAGGGCCCAGCAGTTCATGGAGACGGTTTGTCCCTTCAGGGCGTCGTTGACCCCGTCGAACACCGCTCCGTCGAGGATCAGTCCGAGGTGGCCGGGGAGGCGGGCCCAGCACTTGTCCTGGACGGCGACGTTGCTGATGTTGCCGTCGTTGGCCAAGAAGGCGGTGGAGTACGGGAACACGACCTCGTCCACCTTGGTGGCAATAGCGGTGTAGCGGACGTTGCCGATGGTGTCGTCGCCGGCGTTGAGGCTGTTGAGGAACGACGATCCCCGGGCCATCTGGTTGCAGGCGGTGATCCCGATGCAGCTACCGAAGGTGAGGAACTTGGCCAGCACGGCCAGGTCGGTTCCGTAGTGGGGGGTGCCCATGGTGATCAGGGAGTCGACCTTGGTCGAGCCCCCGAGGTTCTTGACGTAGTCGCGGCTGACGAGGCCCCCCATGGAGTGGGCGACCAGGTCGACCTTGGCGGCGCCGGTGCGGGCCCGCACCGAGGCGACGGTGTTGGCCAGGCGCTGGGCGTTGGCGTGGATGTCGCCGAGCCCGTAGTCGGGATAGACGAGGAGGGTCACGTCGTAGCCGGCGCCCTCCAGCCGCTCCACCAAGGGCAGGTAGCCGATCGAGACGATAGGACCGGTGGTGAAGCCCGGAACCACGATCACCGGGTCCTTGGCGGCGGCGTGGGCCGGCGAGGCCGGCCCGATGATGGCCAGGGAGGCCACCAGTACGGCGAATACAGCTAGAAGTCGGCGAGGCGACATCGATCCCCTTTTCGGTCGGAGCCCGTGCTCCGACGGTTGTTTCGGACAGAGCAACCAAAGGTGCCCAAAAGCACCTTGGCGCCACGGTGCGTGGCCGGGCGATCGTTGTCAAGGAAAACACTCCAGTATTCGCGGGAATGATCCGATAACGGGCCGCCCGCGCGCGAGGCGTGGTGGGACATGCCCTTTCCGTGTTGGACGGGTGTTCAGATGCGAGGATTTGCTCGGTAAATCGCGCGATAGTGCGCGCGGTATCCGCCATTCTGTCGGTACCCCCCGTTAGGGTCCTGCGATGACCCGACCACGGATCTACGACGAACCGCGGGTTCCCACCGCCATCCGCCTTCCCGCCACCCTGCACCAGCGTCTACACGCGATCGCGGCCGAGCGGGACGTGTCGGCCAACCTCCTCGTCACCAGGGCCGTCGAGTCCTATCTGGACCACCTCACTCCCCTCGACCACGCCTCGGCCCTCGACGCCCCGGAGATCCCGGCGTGACCGCCTCCGTTCCGAACACCCGCTCGAGTTCCCGGACCCGACGCGCCACCGCCACCGCGGCCTTCGGGTCCGGTCGGCGCGAGAGCCACGACGCACGCGACTTCTACGCCCGATTCACCAGTCCCGAGCTGACCACCGATCAGACCGTCAGCACCCCCGAGGAGCTGGACGTGATCCACCACCACGACGCTCGGGACATGTCGATGATCCCGACCGGGTCGGTGGCCCTGGTGGTCACGTCGCCTCCCTACTTCGCCGGCAAGCAGTACGAGCAGAGCCTGGGGGAGAACGGCGTTCCCGCCACCTACCTCGAATACCTGGAGCTCCTCCACGGCGTGTTCTCCGAGTGCAAACGGGTGCTGGAGCCTGGCGGTCGCATCGCGGTGAACGTCGCCAACCTCGGCCGTCGGCCGTACCGCTCGCTGTCGGGCGACGTGACCGCGATCCTTCAAGACCTGGGCCTCTTGATGCGAGGCGAGGTGATCTGGTGGAAGGGCCGGGCTGCGGGCGGATCCTGCGCCTGGGGCACGTTCCAACGACCGGCGAACCCGGTGCTGCGCGACGTGACCGAACGCATCGTGATCGCCAGCAAGGGTCGCTTCGACCGGGCGTTGGAGCCTCGCCGACGACAGGAGAGCGGGCTGCCCTCCACCGTCACCGTCTCGCGCGACGAGTTCATGGAAGCCACCACCGACCTGTGGGAGATCCCCACCGAGAGCGCCACCCGGGTAGGCCACCCCGCGCCGTTCCCCGTCGAGCTCCCCCAACGGCTCATCGACCTGTACACCTACGCCAACGACGTGGTGCTGGACCCGTTCATGGGGTCGGGTAGTACCGCGGTGGCCGCCCGGCGAACCGGCCGGCACTTCATCGGATTCGACACCGACGCCGAGTACATAGAGCTGGCGGGCCGTCGCCTGGCCACCGAAACCGACCCCGACCCCCGTCGGGTCGCCTTCCAGGTGGGTGACGAGCTGTCCGGGCTCCAGCCCACCGACCGCGCCGGACAGGCGGCCTCGGTGGATGACGCCCTCCGGGCCGGTCTCGGCAGTCGTGACGTTGCCCGCCTCCTCGTCGAGGCCGCCGGCTTCCGCGACGTGACCACCAAGGTCCGCCCACGGGGAGCCGGAGTCGAGGTCGACCTCGTCGCCCACGACCCATCGGGTAGACCCTGGGCCTTCATCACATCGGGCGGGTTCACCAACTCGCGGTCCGGTTTGAGGCGCTCGGACGAGCTGTGGCGGGTGATCGGGCAGGCGGCCGTCATCCGGGCCGCCACCGACATGGAGGTCGTCGTGCTCACCACCGACCTCCCCGCTCCCTCGACCCCAGGCCACCAGGCCCTGCGCCGCGCCCTGGGTGACCAAGGACCTCTGCGGGCGGTTCTACCCATCACCGACCCCGACGCCACGGCAAGCCTCGCCGCGATGGCAACAGGGCAATCCCCGGACTGACGCCGCTATCGCACCGACGCGCAGCGAGCGGTGACGGTCACGACGCCAGTACCCGCGCCACCACGGGGGCAAAGGCATCGGCTACCTCGACCGGGACCACCCAGTTGGCGACCCCCCACCGCTCGTGGCGCTCGATGATCGCATCGGCGATCTGACCCACCGAGCCGACCAGCAGGTACGGGGCGTGAACCGCGTCCTCGGGCGAGATCCCGTGAGGGGCTCCGGCCCGGCCGAAGTCGTCCAACGTCGCCGGCCGTCCGTCGGTCACGGTCACCGGCATGGCGGTGACACTCAACTCGATCGAGGAGAGGTCCCGCCCGCCCGACCTCGCGCCCTCGGCCACCCACGAGATCTGGCGATCCATGCCCTCTTCGATCGACACCGACGCCGGCATGTCACCGATTCGCCGCGACTCCCACGAGGGAGCGACCGACACGATGTCGGCGACCGATCCCGCCCATGTCAGCAGGCGGCGTTGCGCCGCCCCGACCAGCAGGGGCGGATGGGGACGCTGAACCGGAGCCGGGGTACCCCGCAGGCCCGACGCCCGGTAGAAGCGCCCACGGTGGTCGACCTCCTCGCCGCTGAACAGCGCCTTCATCAGTTCGACCGACTCCGCCAGGCGTCGAATCCGTACCCCGGGGGGGTCGAAGGGAATGCCGCTGCCGTCGTAGTCCGACGGCAGCCAGCCCGCGCCCATGCCCCAGTCGAACCGACCCCCGGTCAACACGTCGATCGTGGCGACCTCCTTGGCCGTGATCACCGGGTTGCGCAGGTCGTTGCACAGCACCTGGGTCCCCACCCGGAGGGTGGTGGTCACCGCCGCCGCTGCCACCAGGGCGGGGATCGGCGCGAACTGGGGGTTGGTGTGGTCGGGCAGAAGGAGGGTCGCGTACCCCTGTCCCTCGACCTTGACGGCCAGGTTCCGCCAGGTATCGGCGCCGTCCACCGCGTGGGCCGCCACCCCGAACCGGATCGGCCGGCTCACCGGTCCACCCCGTTGAAACGTCGACCCGACCGGTCCCAGGAGGCCGGGGCGTCACGGAAGGCACGAGCGCAGGTCATCGATCCCATCGGCGGAGCGTAGGGCGCGATCGGAACCGGCGAGCTCGTCGTGTCCCTCCCTACCGCTCGGGCGCTCGACCTCATCTGTCACCCGGCCCGGATACCTTCGTCCCATGGAGTACGGCACCCCGACACCCCACCCCGGTGTCGAGCTCACCGACGTGCCCCTCCAACCGGCCGAGGTCGCCATGCGCTGCCCGGTTCGGGCCGATCTCGACCACGCTCCCTCCATGGCCCCCCGACGGCGCGCCCCCGACCCCGACCAACTGCATCGGGCGGAGCTGACCGCCGCCCACGCTGAGCGGGTAGGGGTGGAGTTGGCCGACCGGGTGAACCGGTCCGGCGGACGGGCCGTCGTGATCCAGGGACAGCGCGAGGAGGCGACCGCGGCGACGCTGGCGGCGATCGCCTCGGACGCCACCGTGATCATCGGGGCCGCGTTGCCCGATGATCCCGGCGGTCGACGCCTCGGACGCACGACCCTGCTGGTTCGCCGCAACCCGGGAGCTGATCGCTCGACGTGGGTTCCGGTCGAGATCCGTCGCCACGCCTTCGTCCGGCCGGCAACCGGAGGAACCTTGCTCACCTCGGACCTGGACGAACCACACCCGTCATCGGCGGTGACGGTGGAAGGCATGTCGCCCCGCAACAACCGTCACAACGAGAACGGGATCGCGCTGGCCCACTCGTGGCGGCTGCTGGAGGCGGTGGGCGCGGTGTCACAAGCCGAGAGACCCGTCGGGGGCGTGATCGACGGCGACGGGCAGCTGTGGTGGCTGGCCCTCGACGAGCCCCGTTGGCCCAACCGCTGGGCATCAGGGCTGGTCAGCACCCTCGCCCACTACGACCACGGTTTCGGTTTCCGACTGGAGGTCATCGCCAACCGCCTGGCCCGCGACGCCGATCCCGACGTTCCCCGAGGCGTCGTACCGGTGCACATCGGTCAGTGCGCGACCTGTCCCTGGGATCCCGTGTGCCGGGCCGAGATGGAGGCGCTGGACCACATCTCATTGATTCCACGCTCGACCTACGACCATGTGCTGGTCCACCGCGATCGCTCCGTCACCACCCGGGCCCAGGTTGCCGCTCTCGACTGGAACACCGCGTGGCTGATGTTCGGAGACAGTCCCCGCGACCCTGTCGTCGATGCCGCCGACCTCCTCGAACGGACCGAGGGCCTCCCGGGCGAAACCGACCTGGCCGCGTTGCTGCTGCCCACAGTGCAGAGCCCGCCCTCCGACTTCGACCAATTCATCTGGTCGTCTCCGATCACCTCCCCTGAGCTGCACCTCGACGCACAGCCCGGCTTCTTGCATCTCGAACCGGTTCGGCACCGAGCCGTCCAGCTCAGTCTCGACCTTGATGGCGACCTCGACCTAGAAGCCGACTTGGAGACCGAGCCCGAAGGCGAACACCTCGCTCCTGATCTCGATGCCGATCCGATGGGACCTCCCGACCCACCCACCCCGGACCGATCGATGTCGGTGTTGGTGGACCGGCTGGCCACTTTGGGGATGACAACCGTCGGCGACCTGGCCCAACTCGACCCGTTCACTGCCGGCTACTCCAACACGCTTTGCGGACACCTTCCGACCGTGATCGACCAAGCCAGGGCCAGCAACGGGGGAGGGCCTTTCCTGGCTCGGGGTCTACTGCGACCCAAGGTGCGACTGGCCGACGTCGAGGTGGACGTCGACATGGAGAACATCGATGACGGCGTCTACCTGTGGGGAACCCTGGTGTCGGGCACCGCCCCGGCACTGGACCAGGTCGGCGTGGAGGCCGGCTACCGGCCCTTCTTCTCGTGGGATCCCGTGGACGCCGGCGTGCAACTCGACGTCTTCGATCGCTTCTGGGCGTGGCTCAGCGATCTACGCCACCGGTGCCGGAGCCTCGGGCTGTCCTTCGCCGCCTACTGCTACACCTCGGCCGAACACAACAAGATGGTGCAGATCCTCGACGAAGCACCCCGACCCGTTCCCGGCCGGCGCGAGGCGATCGAGGATCTGGTGGCCTCGCCGGACTGGGTCGACATGTATCAGGTCGTCAGGGCAAGCCTCGTCGTCGGTCACGGGTTCGGTCTCAAGAAGATCGCCCCCCTCGCCGGGTTCGGCTGGCGCGATCCCGACGCCGGCGGCCTCCAGTCCATGAACTGGTACCGCGAGGCGGTCAACAACCCGTCCCCGGAAGCTCGCTCCCACAACCGGGGCCGACTGCTCCAGTACAACGAGGACGACGTCAGGGCCACTCACGCCGTACGACACTGGCTGGCCACGGCCGAGATCCCGTCCATCGGGTCATGGGTGGCCCCCTAGGACCCGGGCCTCGTCAGTTTCCTCGTGCCCTGCCTCGCTCCCGGGCGGGGCCTCGACGTGGATCACCGGCAGGACTCGGTCCAACCACCTCGGCAACCACCAGTTGCGGTCTCCGAGGAGCTCCATGGTGGCGGGGACCAGCAGCATCCGGACCACGGTGGCATCGAGGAGGACCGCCACGGCAAGTCCCAAGCCCATCAGCTTGACCACCCGGTCGGACTCCAACAGGAACGAACCGAACACCACCACCATGATCAACGCCGCGGCGGTGATGACCCGGGCGGTGAGCGCCAGACCGTCGCGGACCGCGGCGGCGTTGTCCCCGGTTCGGTCGTACTCCTCCTTGATTCGCGACAGGAGAAAGACCTCGTAGTCCATCGACAGCCCGAAGACGATGGCGAACAACATCATCGGAATGAACGGCTCGATCGGTCCACCTCCGGCCACCCCGATCAGCGAGCCGCCCCAACCCCACGAGAACACCGCTACCGCCACGCCGTAGGCGGCACCGATCGACAACAGGTTGACGAACACCGCCTTCAACGGCACGAGCACCGACCGGAACACCGCCATCAACAACAGGAAGGACAGCCCGAGGATCACCCCGAAGAAGATCGGGTAGCGGACGGCGAGATACTCCGAGAAGTCGACCCCGATGGCGGTGTTGGACGACACCAGCACGTCGAGACCGGTACCGGTGGTCGCCCCTTCGAGGACCGGTCCTCTCAGCTCACGCACCAACGAATAGGTGGCGGCGTCTTGGGGCGCGGTGTCGGGAATGGCGAACCACCGGGCGATGGAACCGTCCTCGGACAGGACCACCGGCGACACGAAGGCCACGCCATCGGTGGCACCGACCGCGCTGGTGACCCTCTCCAGCGCCTGGGGGTCGGTCCCTTCGGGCACCTTGGTGACCAGGAGCAGGGGGCCGTTGAAGCCCGGGCCGAAACCCTGGGCCAAGAGGTCATAGGCCCGTCGGGTGGAGGTATCGGTGGGGTAGTTGCCCTCGTCGGAGAAACCGAGCCGCAGGCTGAGGACGGGGACGGCCAACACGACGAGCAGGGCCAGGCCTCCCAGCGCGATGGGCCACGGGCGCCGTTGGACGAAACCGGCGAAACGGAACCAGAACGACGTGCGGTGGTCTCGGACCTCGCGGGGCGCGAGAGGCTGGTGGAGCGCCGGAATGAACGTCCCGAAGACCAACACCAGGACCGCCAGACCGAGCGCCCCCAACGCCGCCGGGAAACCAAGTCCGACGCCGACCAGACCTACCGCCACCAGACCCGCCGCCACCAGACCTCGTCGCCGGGTCACCTCGAGCTTCGCTCCGGCGAAGCCGAGGAGCGCCGGCAGGAGGGTCACCGACGCGGCCAACGTGAAGGCAACTGCGATCGCTGCCCCCACCCCGAGGCCGCGGATGAAGCCGAGCCCCATGACGATCATCCCCAGCACCGAGATGATCACCGTGATCCCGGCGAAGATCACCGCCCGACCGGCGGTGTCGAGGGCGTGCCCGGCCGCCGCCTCCCCGCTCATCCCCCGGTGCAGGTCCTCCCGGAAGCGGGTGACGATGAACAGGGCGTAGTCGATCCCCACCCCGAGACCGAGCATCACGGCGATGGTCGAGGTGAAGTCGGGCATGGCCATGAAGTTGGACGCCAGCCCCACCACCATCACTCCCGAGGCGATACCCGCCACCGCCATCCCGATCGGCAACCCCATGGCCAGCACCGAACCGAACGCCAGGATCAGGATCACGATGGCGAATCCCAGTCCCAGCACCTCGGATTCCGGTGGCTGGAACTCGGCGAACACCTGACCCCCGACCTCCACCTCGAGTCCGGCCGACTCGGCGGCCGGTACCAGCAGCCGGAGCTCCTTGCCGATCTCCTGCATCTGTTTGAAGGTCTTGATCGAAGAATCGAGCTGGATGTCGGCGAACCCGAGGCGGCCGGCCAACGGACCCTGCATCGCCACCTGGGTGGGGTTGTCGAAGGGGCCGGTGACGGTAAGGCCGTCGATCTTGCGAACCGACGCCAACATCTCCTCCACCGCCGTCTTGGTGGCCGGGTCGTCGAGTTTCCCGTCGGCGAGGAAGACGATCGTCCCCCTCTCCCCTGCCTCACCCTTCCCGAAGCCCGCCGCGATCAGGTCGAAGCCCCGGGTGGCCTCGCTGTGGAAGTCACCGAAGCTCGACGAATAGCCCGTTCCCACTGCGGAGGTGACGGCGCCCAGCACCACGATCAGCCCGACCCACACCGCGAGCACCAGGCGGTGACGTCGGTAGCACCACCTACCCAGGCGGTTGAGCAAGGACCTGCGGACCGGCGTTTCCTGATGCATCGTTCCTCGCAGGGTCGGGGTACGTCGACCGAACGACAACGGTGACACGATGGACCGCAACAGTCTACCGTCCCGTCTGCGAGGCACCAACTTCGGGCCGGACCACCAGCTCGGCCGACTCCGCCCACCAGCGATCTCAGGGGACCCACCAATGACCAGCCGCAGTGACATCCACTCGACCCGATGGACCAGGAGACTCGGCGTTCTGGCCGCTACCGCGGTGTTGATGGTCGGCGGAGTCGCGGGATGCTCCGACGACGACGGCGACGCCAAGTCCACCGACACCACCCGACCCGGCGGCAACGGTCAGGTCATCGGTTCGGGCGACAAGTACGAGGCCACCATCAGGCGGGCCGGCGGCGGAGTGCCCCACATCAGCGGCGACTCGATCGACGATGTCGCCTTCGGCCAGGGCTACGCCAGCGGTGAGGACCGCACCTGTGATCTGGCCGATCAGCTGGTCAAGATCCGGGGTGAGCGGTCCAAGTGGTACGGCGCTGGTGAGGACGACGCCAACCTGAACTCCGACATCGCCTGGCGGGCGATCGGCATCCACCAACGAGCGACCGAGGAGTGGCCCGAGCTGTCCGAGGAGAACCGGGCGATCTTCGAGGCCTTCACCGCCGGTTGGAACTCCCATCTGGAGACCGTCGGTGTCGACAAGCTGACCGGCTGGTGCAAGGGCCAGCCCTGGGTAAAGCCCATCGAGGCCTCCGACGCCTACGCCTACGCGCGGGCGGTGGTGCTGTTGGCCAGCAGCGGCCAACTCGCCCGTTACATCGCCACCGCTCAGCCTCCGGCGTCACCCGAGGCCACGACCACGACCACCCCGGCCCCGACCACCGCGACCTCCGCGCCGTCGGCCCAGAACATCGCTCCCGTACCCACCGGTGGCGTCGACCTGGGTCGGTTCGCCGAGTCGATCGAGGTTGCCGCGCCCGAGGAGATCGGCTCCAACGGCTGGGCGATCGGCACCGACCGCTCCACCTCGGGAGGCGGAATGCTGGTCGCCAATCCCCACTTCCCGTGGGAGGGGGAACTCCGGTTCTGGGAATCCCACCTGACCGTCAACGGCAAGTCCGACATCTACGGGGTCCAGCTCAGCGGGCTCCCCGGCATCGGGATCGGATTCACCGACGACTACGCCTGGACCCACACGGTCTCGGCCGGCAACCGGTTCACGGCCTACCGGCTGGCCCTGCAGCCCGGATCACCGACCACCTACCGCTACGGCGACGAGTGGCGGGAAATGACCTCGACCACCCACGAGATCGAGGTGAAGGGCGCCGACGGCAAGGTGGCGACCGAGGAGCACACCACCTGGGCCAGCCACTACGGGCCGATCATCGACTTCCCCGGGTTCGGCTGGACCGAGTCCGCCACCATCTCGTTCCGTGACGCCAACATCGACAACGACGAGTTCGTGGAGCAGTACTTCGGGATGCTCGAAGCCGACACCTTCGACGACTTCGTCGACGTGATGACCACCGCCAACGGGGTTCCGCTGTTCAACACGGTGGCGACCTCCGCCGACGGTCGTGCCTGGTACGCCGATACCTCGGCCACCCCCAACCTCTCGGCTGAGGCTCTCGCCGCCTATGAGACCAGCCTGGCGACCGATCCGATCGTGAAGATCGCGGCCGACAGCCGTGCCGTCCTCCTCGACGGCTCGGACCCGATGTTCGAGTGGGTGGATGAACCCGGCGCCCGCGATCCCGGGCTGGTCCCAGCGTCGCGCCAGCCCCGGGTCGAACGCTCCGACTACGTGTTCAACGCCAACGACTCGTTTTGGATGCCCCACGCCACCGCGCTGTTGACCGGCGACTACTCACCCCTGCACGGTCGTCAGGAGACGGTGCGTTCGCCCCGGACGCGCGAGAACGCCGTGACCCTCGACGACACCACCGCCGCGGGCCCGTCGGGTGCCGACGGCACCTTCGACCTCGACGAGTTGGCGGCAGCCGCCCTGTTGAACCGGAGCTTCACCGCCGATGAGTTGCGCGAGCCCGTGGTGGCCCGCTGTCAGGCGGTCACCGGCCCGGTCGACGTACCCGCCATGGAGGGGACCGACACCGCACCGGGACTCCCGGCCGCCAAGATCGACATCTCCAAGGCCTGCTCGGTACTGGCCGACTGGGACGGGATCTACGACCTGGACCGCTCGGGTCCGCCGCTGTGGCGTGAGTTCATGCTCAAGTTCCCCGCCACCGACGTCATGGACCAGGGGACCGGGACCCTCTGGGCCGAACCGTTCGACCCGGCCCGCCCGGTCGACACTCCCTCGGGGCTGGCTCCCGCCCCTGTCGGTGCTCCTGATCCGGTGCTGGTGAACCTGGCCCGGGCCGTGCAGGCCCTCGAGGTCGGTGGGTTCGAGCCCGGGGTGAAGCTCAGCGACGTCCAGTTCACGGTGCGCAACGGTGAGCGCATAGCGGTCCACGGCGGAACCGGCGTCGACGGCACCACCAACGTCGTGTCGTCAAGCGCCCGCATGGCTTCGATCCTGGATCCGGTCCTGACCGGGCGTAAGTCCGAGCAACTGGTCGCCAACTCGGCGATGTTTCGGCTTGACGGTGAGACCGGCACGCCCATCGACTTCGGCAGCTCGTTCTTCATGGCGTTGGCCTTCGGAAAGGACGGCCCCGAAGCCAAGGCCTTCCTGGTGTACGGCAACAACGAGAATCGCCAAGACCCCAACTTCACCGCCGCCACCAAGGCGTTCGCCGACAAGAAGTGGCGGACCATCGAGTTCCGGGAGCCCGACATCGCCAAGGGAACCACGTCAACCGTCACCGTCAGGGGCTGAACGCGGGACAGAGTCCTAGGACGCGAGGAGCGAAGCCAGGCGACGGTTGAACACCTTGGGCGACTCGGGTCGGCTGAGCAGATAGCCCTGGGCCCGGGTACACCCCAGGTCGATCAGAGTCGACATCTGGTCGGCGGTCTCCACGCCCTCCGCCGTCACGTCGACCTCCAACGCGTTGGCCAGATGCACCGCGGCGCTGACGACCGCCCGGTCGATCGGGGTCTCGGGTAGACCGCTCACGAAGCTCCTGTCGATCTTGAGCGAGCTGAGCGGAAGCCGCTTCAACTGGAGCATCGAGGAATACCCGGTCCCGAAGTCGTCGATCGCCAGGCCCACCCCCTCGTCGCGCAGCCGCGCGAACAGGGCCGACGATCCGTTGGGATCGGCGAGCAGGGTGCTCTCGGTCAGTTCGAGGCAGAGGCTCTTGGCCGGGAACCGCACCTCGCGCAGTGTGGTCAACACCCGTTCCACGAAACCGTCATGGCGCAACTGGTCAGCCGCGACGTTCACCCTCAGTATGAAGTTCCCCGGACCCATCGCCTGGGCCCACGGAAGGGCTTGTCGACAGGCCTCGCGCAGGACCATCCACCCGAGCTCGGTGACCAGGCCCCGCTCCTCCGCCAACGGCACGAACTGAGCAGCCGTCAACAAGCCGTCGGTCGGGTGCGGCCACCGGACCAGGGCCTCGGCCCCGACGAGGCGGCCGGTTTCGATGTCCCACTCCCCCTGGTAATGGACCTCGAGCAGCCGCCGGCGCAGTGCATCGCGCAGCTCCGCTTCCCGACGAAGGTTGGCGCTGTCGTCGGATCGGGCGTCTGGTCGGTCCAACTCCAGCGCGTGACCGCCCAGCGCTTTGGCCCGGTACATGGCGACATCGGCTCGGCGGAGCAGCTCACCCGGTCCGACCGCGGAGTCGTCGACGTGGACCAAGCCCACGCTGGCGGTCACGACCACGGCGTGCCCCTCCACCTCGAACGGGGCCTGCAGTGTCTCGAGCAGGAGGTCGGCCCGCTTCCCCAACTCACCCGCGGTCGGGCAGCGGTCGAACAGCACCAGCAACTCGTCACCGCCCAGCCGACCGAGCACGGTCTCCTCATCGGCTGCCCCGCCGAGTCGGTCCGCCACCTTCTTGAGCAACTGATCACCGGCGGCATGGCCCAGGGTGTCGTTGATCAGTTTGAACCGATCCAGATCGACCAGGGCCAGTCCGAATCCGGGGCTGCGGCCGTCGGAGACGTCGACGAGAGCGGACCTCAGGTCCTCGTCGAACGCCCACCGGTTCCGCAGGCCGGTGACCCTGTCGGTCCGGGCCTGCTCGGCCAGCTTCCGCTCGGCCGCGTTGCGCCGCAACGCTCCGGCCAGGAAGGTGGCGGCGGCCCGGGCGGCCTTGGTGGTGACGGTCTCATGCGCGATGTCACCGCTCACCGACTCCAACAGGAGAAACCCGACGGAGGTGTCGTCCAGCCGCAGCGGCACCCCCAGCACCGATGACAGACCGAGGTCCGAGAACATCTGGTGTTCCCCGTCGTCGAGCTGGGAGGACGCGGTGGCCCGGTCGACGCGAAGTTCCCTTCCATCCATCATTCGGCCCAACCACGGCCAGCTCTCCACGCTCACGCTCCGGGCCAGGTCACGCTGGGGTGCAGCGCCGGGAGCGGCCCAGGTGGCCCGCCTCGAAAGGCGGCCCGGGTCCTGATCGTCGACCACCCAGACCGACACCCTCCCTACCCAGTCGAGGCTCCCGAGCTCGCGCATGGCATGGGTCAGTGCGTCGTCGAAACCCTCGGTGGGGGTGTTGAGGACCACGGCCGCCAGTCGGGCCAGCCGGTCCTCCACCAGGACCTGGTGCCGGAGCTGTCGGACCTCGTCGCTGCGGGCCGATTCCTCATAGAGCGTGATGATCAGGCTTCCGAGCACCCCGAGGTCCACGCCGACCTGGGTGTCGTAGCAGACGTTCACCCACCCGTCGCCGGCGTCGCGGACCCGGATGTGGTGACCCAGCGGTGCTCCGGTTCGGCCACCCCAACGTTCCAAACCTGCCGCCACATCCGAGAGGTCCTCGGGATGGATGAGCTCGAAGGCCGAGCGACCCACCAGGGAGTCGGGGTCGTACCCGAGCAGTTGGCGGATGCCGCTGCTGACGAAGGTGATGCGAGCCACTCCGTCGAGGCACAAGATGGCTTCCTGGAGGTAGTCGAACATCGACCGGAACGCCTCGCCACTCAACACGACGGGCTCATCGGCGCTGTCGATCCCGGAGATGGGCGCGGGGGCCGGACCGGTTCCGTCACCCTTGCGGTGAGTCGGCTGGTCCATGGCGCCCCTTCCCCTGAAGGTACTTGCAGAGTAGACCCGTTGACCGCTGAGTGCACCGGGAAAGTCACGGATCGAGCGACCTCTCCCGGTCCGCTGTCACCGGTTCGCTGTCACCGGTCCGTGCGATGCTGGTCCAACCTCCCCGGATGCACCGCCGGGGCCGCTACGGCCCCATCCGTCAGGACACTCCATGACCCCCTCCGATTCCAGTTCCGACCTTTCCGACCCCGCCGTGGCGCCACCGCCGCGGTCCGATCAGTTGCTCGACCGCGTCCGTGCCCTCCTGGCCAAGGCGGAGCGAACCGAGTTCCCCGACGAGGCCGACGCCCTGATGGCCAAGGCCCAGGAGCTGATGGCCCGCCACTCCATCTCCGATGCCATGATCCGCTCCCGAGACCGCGGCACCACGGCGGAGGCGGTGACCTCCCGACGCTTCACGGTTGACGCCCCTTACGCCAGCGCCAAGCGGACGCTGCTGGGTTCGGTGGCCGCCGCCAACAGCTGCCGAACCGTGTTCCTCGGAGACGGTGCCGGCGGATCGAAGACCTGCCAGGTCTTCGGCCATCCCTCTGACCTGACGATGGTCGAGACGCTCTACACCAGCCTGTCGGTCCAGGCCACCAGGGCGATGTTGGCGGCACCGGTGCCACCGGGCGACACCGCCCGCCGATTCCGCCACGCCTTCCTGCTGGCCTTCGCCTCCCGGGTCGGTCACCGGCTCCACGAGGCGAGCCGCGCGGCGCGGGCCGAGGCCGAGGCCGAAGCGCAGTCGGGTGACAGCGTCTCGGTGGTTCTGGCCGGGAGGGATGCGGCGGTGGACCGGGCGCTGCGCCAGGAGTTCCCCCGCACCCGCTCCACCCGTTCGACCGCCACCTCGGGGGCCGGTTGGCAGAGCGGTCGCCGGGCGGCCGACATGGCGGGCCTCGGCCAGCGGGGGATCGGCCAACACCAGCGGTCCATCGGGGCCGGCTGACCAGGCAGCTCGGAGGGTCAGCTCCTGGGGACGTCCTTCCAGGGGAGGTCCTTGTCGGTGCGCGGCTCGC
The DNA here is from genome assembly GCA_020439505.1 of Acidimicrobiales bacterium. Taxonomy (GTDB): domain Bacteria; phylum Actinomycetota; class Acidimicrobiia; order Acidimicrobiales; family Iamiaceae; genus Aquihabitans. The sequence continues at coordinate 91,830 of JAGQSO010000001.1, read as the reverse complement.
CCGGCAAGCCCAGCACCCGTTCACCGATGATGTTGCGCTGGATCTCGCTGGTGCCGCCCTCGATCGAATTGGCCCTGGCCCGCAGGAACATCTTGCGGGATGATCCGGGCGGGCCCACCAGGCCGAGGTTCTCGGACCGGCGCATCTCGTAGTCGGCCCCGATGGTGGCCGCGGGACCGAGCAGATCCGCGCACAGCTCGTAGATGTCCTTGTTCACCTCGGCGAACATGAGCTTGGCGATCGAGCCTTCGGGACCGGGGTTGCCCGCCTTGCGGTTCTGGGAGGCCCGGATGTTGGTCAGCCGAAGCACCTCGGCCCTGATCCAAAGGTCGGTCAGCCGGTCCCGGGCCACCGGGCCGCGGTCCACGTTCGGTTCGTGCTGGAAGATCCGCACCGCCTCAGCGATCGCCCCCGAGCCTCGGGCCGGCACCCCTCCACCCCCACCGATCGTCGTCCGCTCGTTGGACAGGGTGGTCATCGAGACCCGCCAGCCCTCACCGACGTCACCGATGCGGTCCGAATCGGGAACCCGCACCTCGGTCAGGTACACCTCGTTGAACTCGGCTTCCCCGGTTATCTGGCGGAGGGGCCGTACCTCGACCCCGGCCGCGTGCATGTCCAGAGCGAAGTAGGTGAGACCCTTGTGCTTGGGTGCATCGGGATCGGTCCGGGCGACGAGCATCCCCCGGTCGGCAAGGTGGGCGAGGGTGTTCCAGACCTTCTGGCCGGTGATCACCCATTCGTCGCCGTCGCGGACCGCCCGACAACCCAGCCCCGCCAGGTCCGATCCCGCTCCCGGCTCGCTGAAGAGCTGACACCAGGCGTCCTCACCCGTGAACATCGGCCGGAGCAACCGCTGGCGAAGCTCGTCGTCACCGTGGGTGACCACCGTCGGACCCGCCATCGTCAACCCGAAGAAGTGGCGGGCATCGGGCGACGGTGCCCCGGCGCGGCGAAGGGCGGCGTCGACCGTCTTCTGGTGGCTGGGGGCCAGACCAAGCCCACCCCATCCTTCGGGGAAGTGAACCCAGGCCAGCCCGAGGTCGTACTGGCGTCCTCGGAACTCCACCGCGTCGGTGACGGAGGGATTCGACCCGCTCAGCAGCAGGTCGATCCGTTCGGCCAGCACCTCGGGAACCGTTTCCCCCGGCTGTTCGGTGACGGTCATCGAGCCCTCGAACCCCTCAGTCCTCGGCCGGGGCCAGCATGGCGAAGTCCACGAAGGCCCGCTGGCTGGTGATCCGAGCGTCGTCATCGAAGGTCATGACGTCGATGGCGGGCAGGCTGAAGGCGACACCGCCGAGAGTCGGCCGGGCGAAGAACCGGAACGACGCCTCGTTGCCCAGCACGATCACCGGACCGTCGGCCCGCAGTTCCACGCTGTCAGCCGATGCCTGGCTCTGGTCGTAGAACTCGGCGATCGAGTCGATCCCGTGACGGACCGGAGAACCGACCGGGTCCTCCATCGTGGCGTCAGCGGCCCAGAGGGCCAGCCAACCGTCGCGGTCGTCACGGAAACGGGCCACGTAGTCGGCGATGGTCTTTCGGATCAGTTCAGGATCGGCCATGACCGGCAAGGTAGCGGCAATCGGCTCGCCTGCCCGCTCGTCTGCTTACTTCCAACGCCACCTGACCGAGGTGTCGGCGATGACGGTCTCGGGTCCGGTGAGGCCGTGGGCCTGGCGGAACTCGTCGAGGACCGCCCTCACCGCGGGGTCCGCGGCCCGTTCCACCTGGATCACGGCCTGGGGGGCCAGCCGTGGCGCCAGCCGGTCCAGGACCGTGCGCACGTCGGCGGCCGGCATCGCTCCCACGCTCAGCATCGCCACCCGGTCCACCGGCGGATCCGCCAGGGTCAGGTTGGGATCACCCTCGACCAGATGGACCCGCGCGTCGAGCAGACCGCAGTGTTGGAGGTTCTTGCGGACCTGCTCCAGCGGCGTGTCGGTGAAGCGGTCGATGGCGTAGACGAGCCGACCGTGTTGTTTGTAGGCGTCGAGGTGCGCTCGAACCAGGGCGGGTGACGCCCCCGGCCCGACTCCGGCGGTGACGACATGGCCGCGAAGGTGTTCGGCCCTCATGATCTCCAGCCCGTCGTGGAGCGCGTTGAGGTCGGCACGTCGGGGGGACGACAGCTCGGCCACCAGTTCCCGCTTGAGCGAATCCATGTACCGGCGGGCCACGTGCTCGAGCTCCGCCTCGTTCTGGAAGTAGATGCGGTGCTGGAACAGCATCGCCTGGATCCGCATGGTCTCGGCCAGCTCCAACAGCATCGCCCGACCCTCGGCCCCCTCCAGCCAGTCGAGGAACTTGGCCAGCTCCGGCTGCCGGGCCAGGCGTTCCTCGGCCACCACGATGGCCAGGCCGAAGTAGATGGGCAACACCAGCACCCGGAGCGGCTCGGGATGCTCGGCCACGAAGTCGTCGACGCCGGTCATGACCCCGTTGCGCGGCCCTCCCTCGGTGAGGGCGTTGGCCATGGTCGGGTTGAGTCCGTGCTCGTGCACCAACTCGGACACCCCCGGGAGCATCCCCCGGTGCGCCCAGGGCTGGCGGTAGGTCTCGGGGACGTCGTCAGGGTTGTAGTAGAGGTCCCGGCGGCCGTAGGGCCAGGCCACGTCGTGGAAGATCATCACCGGCAGCGGTGCACCGTCCCCCCTGGCCGCCTCGGCCAGGAGTCGGCACTCGTTGTAGACCGTGTACCAGTTGTGGTCGCCGTCGACCAGCGCGGCGTCCATCGCACCCAGCCCACCCAGCACGTTGACGCTCAGATCCCGGTGGAAGATGTACTGGCCACCGAACTCGGTGGCGTGCTCCTCGGGATCGAAGTCAGGCACCGGGTCGATCACGTGCAGCTCTGCCTCGGGACCGACGGTGTCGAGGATCTGACGGGTGTTCTCACCCCTCAACGCCCCGATCTCCACCAGACGCTTGACCTCGGCCAGCTCCAGAATCGGAGCCACCACCTTTTCCCAGAACGGAAACATCTTCAGCTCTTCCCTAACGACGACCCGGCCCCCGGACCGGCAAAGTTAGTTGGCCCGTCGAGGTGAGCCGATCGACCACCGAGGCACCCCGCGGGAGAGCCGACCGGTAGGTGCTGGGGTAGTCAGCGGAGTTTCAGCCTTGGTTCGCAACTGCAACCCGCCATCGACCGCACCTGTCGATCACGTTCCCTGAGCGTTACCGTTGTCCACCGTTCCCTCGCCTTCACCAGGGGCGACCAGCCCGATCGGATCCTCCATGAGCGCCACCGACACCACCGCACCCGCCTCCAATGACCTAGGTGCCACGCCAGCTTCCGACACCACCCGACCTGGCGGCCTCCGCCCCGGCCGCATGGAGACCGACCGGCTGGCGCGACGCATCGCCGTCGCGGAGGGTCGGGAGCGCAAGGCGATCACCTCTCCCCTGACCGGCGAGGTGATCGGAGAAGTACCCCTGGGTACCGCCGCCGATGTCCAAGCGGCGATGGCCGAATGCCGCCGGGTGCAGCGCCGTTGGGCACTGACCCCGGTCAAGGACCGTGCCGCGGTGCTGCTGCGCTACCACGACCTGGTCCTCGACCACCAGGACGAACTGCTGGACCTGATCCAGGCCGAGAACGGCAAGGCCCGGGTGTGGGCCTTCGAAGAGATCATGGACCAGGCGATCACCGCCCGGTACTACGCCCGTCTGGCCCCGCGTGCCCTGCGCCCGACGCCGCGGCTCACCGCCATGCCCGGGCTCATCAACACCAAGGAACACCACGTCCCCAAGGGGATCGTCGGTGTGATCTCGCCCTGGAACTACCCCCTGGTCCTGTCCACCTCCGACGCCCTCGCCGCCCTGGTGGCCGGCAACGGCATCGTCATCAAGCCGGACTCCCAGACGCCCTTCACCGCTCTGCGGGCCTTCGAGTTGCTCCAGGAGGCCGGGCTTCCCGAGGGTCTGGTGCAGATCGTCACCGGCCCCGGAACCGAGGTCGGGTCAGCCATCATCGACAACGCCGACTACGTGATGTTCACCGGTTCCACCGAGACCGGCCGGGCCATCGCCCAACAGGCGGCCCGGCGTCTGGTGGGCTTCTCGGCCGAACTCGGCGGGAAGAACCCGATGATCGTCACCTCCGACGTCGAACTCGACCGGGCGGTGGAGACCGCCACCATGGGTTGTTTCGCCAACACCGGTCAGCTCTGCATCTCGATCGAGCGGATCTACGTGGACCAGACGATCGCTTCGGCCTTCACGAACCGGATGGCGGCCAGGGTGAACGCCCTCACCCTGGGCGCGCAGCAGGAGTACGGCCCTGAGGTGGGTGCCCTGGCCTCCAAGGCCCAGCTCGACAAGATGCGCGAGCACATCGACGACGCCGTCGCCAAGGGCGCCCGGGTGGTCGCCGGCGGCAATCCCCGCCCCGATCTCGGACCGTTCTTCCACGAGCCGACCGTTCTGGCCGAGGTGACCCCGGAGATGACCGTCCACCGGGAAGAGACGTTCGGCCCCCTGGTGTCGATCTATCCCGTCCAGTCGGTCGACGAGGCCATCGAGTTGGCCAACGACACCGACTACGGCCTCAACTCCAGCGTCCTTTGCGGCGACGTCAAGAAGGGCAAGGCCATCGCCGCCCGGCTGATGTCGGGAACGGTGAACGTGAACGACGGCTACTCCTCCGGTTGGGCCTCCATCGACGCCCCCATGGGCGGCATGAAGACGTCGGGCGTCGGCCGTCGTCACGGACGCGAAGGCCTGCTCAAGTACACCGAACCCCAGACCATCGCCGTTCGCTCGCCCCTGGCCGACAAGGTCATGAGCGCCGGGGACGACGCCGCGGGCTTCGCCAAGCGTTTCACCTCGATCCTCAAGGCCGCCAAGCACCTGCCGCGCTGACCGTCGTGGCCACGACACCCGGTAGAACCGAAACAGCCGGACGTCGCACGGTGATGCTCAGCGCCGCGGTGCTGGCGCTCACCATCCTGGGAGGCGTGACCGCCGTCGTGTTCTTGGCCGACGACGCCCGTCCACCGGCCGGTACGTCGGTCATGGAACCCGAGCCGAAGGCCCGGGCCATACCCCGACCCAACGAGGGGCAGGCCCCCTCCGAACCCGGAGACCGGGGCGGGTGGGCTCAGTTGGCCCTGCTCGGCCTGATCGTGGTGGCGGTCAGCGGGATCGGACTCGTGGTGGTCAGAGGTTCGACGGCCTCCCGCCAACGGCGGGCCGCCTGGCTCGCCGCGGCCGACAGCGAACGCGACGGCGCCCTCGAATCACCCGACTGAACGCAGCGGATCAGGCCAGCAGCGACAGCAGGGCCCAGATCGTGGCCACCAGCCCGACACCGGCCATGACCAGCGAACGCGTGACCGGTGCCCGTTCGAGATCACCCTCACGACGCGTCTCTCGAGCCGGGGGTCGAAGCACCGCGGCCAGGTTCCCCGCCAGCAGGGCTCCACCCATGGCCAGCACCAACCACACGATGAGATCGTCGCCCAGGAACGGGGTGAAGGACTCCTCACCCAGCACCCCGACGGCAGAAATGACCATGGTCACGGTGGACAAGGCTACCGAACGCTCAAGACCCACCCGCGAGTGCCGATCACTGAGATAGCCGGTGGATTCGCCCCCACCGGCCCTAGGGGTTCGGAGTGGAGGCCACGTTTCCTCCCTCCTCACCACATCGCCATCGCACCGGTCCAGGGTGCGATGTCCTGTGTCGTGGCCTTCGCTCCACCCCACCCCTGGGGGCGCACGCGCAGTCCGGTGACAGGTGCCTACGCTGCCGGGGACCCATGATTCCGGACCACGCCGTGAGTGACACCCCCTCCCCCACCGACACCGACGCGCCCGCCGACGTCGCCAGCCGTTCCGACGCCCCCGTCGGGCCCGACACCCCAGCCCCCGACCACGACACCGAGGGTGGTCAACCCGGTTCATCCAGGCGCACCCCCCGGGTCCATGCGGTCACCGCCCTGCTGGCCACCTTCGGCGTCGTGGTGGCGTGCTTCGGCCTCTACCGGGGGCTCCAGCCGGTAGCGACCCCGAGCCAGGACTGCGGTACCGCCTTCGGCTTCCTGATGCGGGGAGAGCTGAACGAGTACGTCGACCCTGCCGCACCCCCGAAGGGCGTGACCGCCGCTGAAGCGGAGGCCAACAACGCTGAACCGTGTCAAGAGCGTGCCGCCCAGCGGGCCAAGCCCGCCGCTGGCGTCGCGGTGGCCGGCATCTTGTTCGCCTTTGTCGCCTCCCTCACCGACCTGGGGGTCAGGGCAAGGCGATGGTGGCGGGTTCGTCCCCCTCGCGCCTGACCGAGCAGCTCATCTCGGATGGTGGGTTGCCCGCCAGCGAGCCTCCAGCCGTCCCAGCTCCGTAGAGGCCGGTGCGTCCACCCATGGCCACAGCTCGTCCGCGATCCGCCGCCAGTTCCCGACCGCGCCGAGCTCGCCGAGCAGGGCGTAGATGCCCAGGTTGATCCGCTGGATGATCACGAACGGTGCGGGGACGTTGGCTGCCTTCATGATCTCCCCATGGACCCCGCTGGTATCGAAGAACATGCCCACGGTCTCCGACGCGTACTCCTCGGTGATCTCGACCTCCTCGTCCTCCATGACGAAGGCGTAGAAGTGCCCGAAGTAGTCGCCCACCTGTTCGTCGGTGAAGGCCGGGTTCGGGCGGAGAAGACCGATCTCTTCGATGATGCGCCGGTAGGCGACGAGGTCACGATCCATGACCATGGCTCGCAACATCCGCTCGAAGAGGTGCATGTCGTCGTCGGTGAAGCGCTTGACCAGGCCGTAGTCCAAGAAGGTGACCCGACCGTCGGGCCCGAAGAGGTAGTTGCCGGGGTGAGGGTCACCGTTGAAGGCCCCGATGCGGTACAGGCTGCCGAACACGAACCGGTAGATGGTCTCGGCCGCGAGGTCGCGCTGGTCCTTCGGCCAGGTCTTGACCTCCGCGAAACGGGCACCCGTCGCCAGCTCGGTCGTCAGCACCCGCCCGGTCGACAGCTCGTCGACGACCTCGGGGACGTGGATGAAGGGGTGGCCTCGGTAATAGTCGGCGAACAGCTTCTGGTTGTCGGCCTCGATGCGGTAGTCGAGCTCCTCGGAGATCCGCTCGCGCAGCTCGGCGACCAACGGTTTGGGGTCGAGACCGGGGAACATCGCCTTCATGGCACCGAACAGCAGCCCGGCGTTGTCGAGATCACCCCTGATCGCCTTGTCCACCCCGGGGTACTGGACCTTCACCGCCACCGCCCGGCCGTCGTGGGTCACGGCGCGGTGGACCTGTCCTATCGATGCCGACGCTATTGGTACCGGATCCCACTGATCGAACAGCTCATGGGGAGGCTTGCCCAACTCGGCCTCGACCACCCCGGCCGCCAGTTCGGGTGCCATCGGCGGGGCATCCTGTTGCAGTTGCGCCAAGGCATCGCGAACCGGCTCAGGCATGCCCTGATGGAGGAAGCTCGCCATCTGGCCGAGCTTCATCATGGCCCCCTTCAGGTTGCCGAGGGTCTCGGCCACCTCGGTGGCGGTGCGAATCTGATGCTCCAGATCCAGTTCCTCACGGCGTTCGGCATCGGCGAACGTCCGCCGGGCCCGGTGCATCGCCCACCCACTTCCCGCCCGGCCGGCGGCGCGTGCGGTTATCAGGGAGCGTCGGGTCCGGCCGGTGGCCCCGATCGGGCCGGGGCCGTCCAACAGATCGTTGGCATCTCGGAGGGCTCGGGTCTTGCGTTGCCGTACCACCGCCACTCCGGCCACCGCGGCGGCCGACGCGACGGCGACCCCCCGGGTGACTCGGCTTCGGGGAGCGGGCGATTCCGTGTCTGCCATGGTGGGTGACGCTAGGGGTTCGAGCGAGGGCCACGGTCACGGCCCTGGCTCGGGGTCCAGGTGGGAGCCGCGGCCCGGTCAGACAAAGGCCTGGACGACTGGGATCAAGATCATGGCGGCCATCGCCAACAGCAACGCCCCCACCATCAGTCGACGGCGACGATCAGCCCGCATCCCCGCCTGCCTCATCATCGACTCGTCGTCCTGGTAGCTCATCAGTCCTCCACGTCGGACCGCGACCGGTCACTCACGCGCCATGTTGGCGAACTTGGTGTAGTGGTCCAAGAACGCCAGCCTGACAACGCCGGTCGGACCGGCCCGGTGCTTGGTGACCAGCACCTCGGCGGTGCCGCGCTCGGTGGAATCGGGGTTGTACTGCTCATCTCGGTAGAGGAACACCACGACATCCGCGTCCTGCTCGAGCGAACCGGACTCGCGCAGGTCGGCCAGCATCGGACGCTTGTCGGCCCGCTGTTCGAGGCCACGGTTGAGCTGGGCCAGCGCCACCACCGGGCATTGCAGCTCGCGGGCCAGGATCTTGAGCCCCCGGCTGATCTCGGCCACCTCGGTCTGGCGGTTCTCGGCTCGAGAGTTTCCGCTCATCAACTGGATGTAGTCCACCACGATCATGCCGAGCTGACCGACCTTGGACTGGAGCCGACGGGCTTTGGAGCGGATCTCCATGACCGTCACGTGGGGGTTGTCGTCGATCCATAGCTGGGCGTCGCCGAGCCGGCCGATGGCGTGGCTGATGCGCCGCCAGTCGTCCTCGGTCAGCCGACCGTTGCGAACCTTGGTGGAGTCCACCCTGGCCTCCGAGCACAACAGCCGCTGGGACAGCTCGATCCTGCTCATCTCCAAGGAGAAGAAAAGGACCGGTCGGTGGGCATCGAGCGCAGCGTGGGCGGCCATACCCAGCGCGAAGCTCGTCTTGCCCATGCCAGGCCGTGCGCCCACCACCACCAGAGCGTTGGGCTGGAGGCCGGAAGTCAACTCGTCGAAGTCGGTGTAGCCGGTGGGGGTTCCGGTGATGGCATCACCACGTTCGTAGAGCGCCTCGAGGCTGTCCAGGGTGTGGTCGAGAAGGTCGTGGAGACGGCTCGTCGAGTCGGTCTGGCGGTGCTGGGCCACCTCGAACATGAGCGATTCGGCCAGGTCGACCGCCTTGGGGACATCGTCGGGCAGGCTGTAGCCGATCTCGGCGATCTCTCCCGCCACCGCCACCAGGCGACGGAGCAGGGCATGTTCCTCGACGATCTTGGCGTAGCGCCCGGCACTCGACGTCGCCGGGGTGCCCGCTTGCAGAGCCAGCAGGGTTCCGGCGCCCCCGATGGCGTCGATCAGATCGGCGCGCCGCAGTTCCTCGGCCACCGTGACCGGGTCGACCGGTTCTCCCCTCGACGACAACGAGGTGATGGCGTCGTAGATGTGGCCGTGGGCGGGGCGGTAGAAGTCATCGGCGGACACCGACTCCGACGCCACGTCGATCGCGGTCCGCGACAACAACATCGCCCCGAGCAACGACTCCTCGGCATCGACGTTGCTCGGAAGACGGCGAGCGGCCCGGTCGGGCCCGGAACGAGCGCGACCTTGTCCCTGAGCGCCTTCCCATCGGTCGCCGGACCCCGAGGAACCCGATCGCGAGGAACCGGAGTGTGGCGCGTCGAAGAAGTCGCCCGGCGGCTCGTCGAGATACAGCGGTGGCTCATCGGGCATGGTGACTACACATTCACGCATCGGGGCTGTCGATAACCAGTACCGAAACCCTGTGACTTCTTTGTGGATAACCCGGTGGTCCGGTTGGACAGGGAGCTTGCATCGCCGTGTTCCCCGCCGATCCCCAGGCAAAAGTTGACCGGGCCGGCGACGAGATCGTCACCGGCCCGGTCCTTGATTCAGTTCACCGGCCAGCCGGTGACGGATCAGTTGGCGACGACCTCGACCGTCACCGGGAACTCGACGTCGGCGTGCAGCTTGGCCGGCACCAGGTGGGTGCCGAGAGCCTTGATCGGCTCGTCCAGGCTGAGTTGCTTGCGGTCGATCTCCACACCGGTCTGGGCCGTGATGGCCGAGGCGATGTCCGCGGTGGTGATGGACCCGAACAGGCGTCCGTCTCCACCGACCCGGGCCGAGATCGAGACCGGCGAGGCCACGAGTTGCTTGGCCACCTCCTGGGCGGCCTGGCGGGCGGCGGCGTCACGGATGTCGCGGGAGCGCTTCATGGCCTCGGCCTGAGCCTTGGCCCCCTCGGTGGCCTTGAAGGCCAGACCGCGCGGAAGCAGGTAGTTGCGGCCGTAGCCGTTGGACACCTCGACGACGTCGCCCTTGTGGCCCACACCGTCCACGTCGGAACGAAGGATCAGGCGCATCAGGCCTCCACCTCCTCGACATCGACGTCCTCGACGCCCTCGAAGTCCTCGTAGTTCTCGAACTCCTCACCTTCGGCTCCACCACCGCTGGGGGGCGGGCCCGAGGGACGGGGCGGCGGTCCATCGGCGCGGCCACCACGGTCACCGCCGCGGTCGCGACCGCCACGCTGCTGGGTGACACGGTTGGCATAGGGCAGCAACGCCATCTCGCGGGCGTTCTTGATCGCCATGGCGATGGCGGCCTGCTGCTGGGTGTCGTTGCCGGTGACCCGGCGGGCCCGGATCTTGGCCCGGTCCGACATGAACCGGCGAAGCAGGTTGACGTCCTTGTAGTCGACGTAGTCGACGGACTCCTGGGTCAGGATGCTGACCTTCTTCTTGGCGCGACGCGCATTGTCCTTGTTCTTGACGCGCTTTGGCTTGGGTGCCATTAGAACGGCTCCTCCCCGTCGTAGTTGGTGGGCTCATTGGCGATGGGGCGACCCCCACCACCGGAGGAGCCACCGCTGGAGGCTCCGTCTCGTCGGTCGATCTTTTGCACCTGGGCGGTGGCCCAGCGCAGGCTGGGGGCGATCTCGTCGGCCACGACCTCGACCTTGGAACGCTTCTCGCCGTTGTCGGTCTCCCACGAGCGCTGCTCGAGGCGACCGGTCACGATGACCCGGGTACCGCGCGGCACGGATTCGGCCACGTTCTCAGCCATCTGCGACCAGCACTTGACGTCGAAGAAGGAGACCTGCTCCTCCCACTCGTTGGTGGCCTTGTTCTGCCAGCGACGGTTGACCGCTAGGCCGAAGGTGGCCACGGTCTGGCCGCTGGGGGTGTAGCGGATCTCGGGGTCGCGGGTCACGTTGCCCACGAGGGTGACGGTGTTGTCCATTGTGTGCTCCTGCAGCTCACCCGGCCTCGGCGGCCGGGGCCGGCGCACCCAACAGACCGCGGCGGTGAGCCTCGGAGTCGGGGAGCCGGATGATCTTGTGGCGGACCACCTCGTCCGCAAGGCGCAGGTTGCGGTCGACACCGTCGAGCGCACCCGGCTCGGCCTCGATCTCGAACACCACGTAGAAACCTTCGGTCTTGTGGTTGATCTCGTAGGCGAAACGACGACGGCCCCACTTCTCGGTCTTGGGCACCGTTCCACCGGCAGCCTCGACCTGGGCGGTCACCTGGTTGATCACCTTGGCGACTTCGGACTCCTCGAGCCCACCGTCACAGATGACCATCAACTCATACGCTCGCATCGCGAGCCTCACCTCCCTCCGGACCCGGCGGTGCCGGGGCCCCAACGGTTGGGGCAGGGTCTGCAATTGGACCGTATGACGCTAGCGGAACCCTGCTGTTCGGACCTCATCGTCGCCAGCATCGCCCAGGGGTATGACAAACAAGCCCGGGCTGCCCGCCTACCTTGAAGATTCGTCGACCAGAGGGCAGGGCTCTCCGGAGATCTTCAGCACCGCGTCACGGGGGCCGGGTTGGCCACCACCGGCTCCGACCACCCCTATGTCGGCGAGACGCCCCTGGGGCACCTCGATCGCGTACCGGAAGGGGCCACTGGCCGGATACACCGGGCAGTTGGGTTCGTTGTCAGGGCACGGTTCCATGTCGGTGGTCGACACCAGCACCCCGTCGCCGTCGAAGTAGGCGATCGACAGCGGCAGTCGGGTGTTGCGCATCCAGAACCCCGAACCGGCGTCGCTCTCGAAAGCGAAGACCATGCCGTCATAACCGCCGAGTTCGGGATCGGTCACGAACATGAGCCCGGTCGCCCTCTGTTCCCGGGTGATCGCCGTCAACAGGCACACCTCGCACACCGTGCCGTCGGCCGCGGTGATCGTCGCCGCCGTCTCTCCGAAGCCCGCCAACGGTGTCCTGCCCCCGACCGGCTCGGACCAGGCGCCGACCACTCCCTTGGGGTCGGGCGGGGCGGTGGTCACCGACGACGTCCAGCCGGGGGGTTTGGGACCCGGCCTGACCCTCTCGCGGACCGCCTCCTTTATCGAACCTCGCCAACTGAAGGCGACGACGGCCGCGCCGACCAACACCAACGCCAACCCGCCCACCAGCCACAGCCGGCGTCCCCGGCCGCTCGAGTCGGTCATCGGCCTGTCGATCTCGCCTGGGTCACGAGTCGACAGTAGATCCCACCGACCGGCGCCAACGGCGCATCCCGGCTCGACGGCGGGATTCGGTCGGCTCGCCTATTTGTCGCCGGCCCCATAGAGGTGGAGGGCCTCGGCGACCTCGTGGGACAGGTGGTAGGACTCGTCGGGACCGGGGAAGGTCCGCTCACGAACCTCCCGGGAGTAGTCGGCGATGGCGGCCACCGACACCGACTTCACGTCGGCGTAGCGACGGACGAACTTGGGCGCCATCCGGTCCTCGATCCCGAGGACGTCGTGGTAGACGAGCACCTGGCCGTCGCAGTCCGGACCCGCCCCGATGCCGATGGTGGGCACGTTCACGGTATCGGTGACCATGGCCGCCACCTCGCTCGGCACGCCTTCCAACACGATCGAGAAGCATCCAGCGTGCTCGAGGGCCTTGGCGTCGGACACCAGTTGCAGGGCGGCGTCGCTGCTCCTGCCCTGAACCTTGAAACCCCCCATGGCGTGCACCGACTGCGGGGTGAGTCCGATGTGGCCCATCACCGGGATCTCGGCGTCGACCAGGGCCTCGATCATCGGGATCCGCTTGGTGCCTCCCTCGAGCTTCACCGCTTCGGCGCCGGCCCGGATCAGCAGGGCGGCGTTGCGCACCGTATCCTCCGCCGACAGGTGGTAGCTGAGCCAGGGAAGATCGCCCACGATCAGGGCGTGAGGCTTCGCTCGGGCCACCGCGGCGGTGTGGTGGGCCATGTCCTCGATCGTCACCTGGAGCGTGTCGTCGTAGCCGAGCACGACCATGGCCAGGGAGTCGCCCACCAAGATGAGGTCGACACCGGCCTCGCTGGCGATGCGCGCTCCAGGAGCGTCATAAGCGGTGACCATGACCAGCGGGGCCGAGCCGGAACGCACCTTGTTGGCGCGGACCGAAGGCACCGTGACCGGGGTCGCGGGGGTCGAGGCAGATGAGCTCATGGGAGCCTCCTTGGTTTTTCCCGTCCAGCGCCCCTCGGCTGCCGGCGGTGTCACAAGGCTAGAACCGCCCACACCCGGTGTTCCATTCCCGGCAACGGCGGTCGCGACGCCACCAGCCGGTACCGTCGACCCCATGAACGACCGGTGCGACTCCTGCGGCGACGAGGGCACCTCGTACGCCACCGTGCAACGGATCTACATCCGCTACGACGACCACGGTCGCCCGACAGGCGAGTTCCCGGCCGACGAGTTCGAGACCTGGTGCGCGGTCTGTTGCACCATCTACCCCCACGAGCTGGTTCAACCGGACTGAGGAGCCGGGCCGGCAGCCCCGGTAGGAGTCCACCGGGGCGCGTCGGTGTTCACTGGGGTGGGTCGGCACCCCCGGCCGCTCCCGGCGCGGTGGTCGGGGGGGGTGACGTGGTCGGAGGTGCCGTGGTGGCACTCGGCGCGGTGGTCGGGGTGGGGTCCGTCGTGGCCGTGCCACCCGTCGTCGGCGTTCCCGACGGGGCAGTCGTCGCCGACGGCCGACCCGAGCTCGACGGCGCGGTCGGGGGGGACAGCACCGACGCCCGGCCGAGGGTGGCGTCGAGCGCCTCACCGTCGCCCAGGACCTTCTCGTCGAACTCGGGGAAATCCACGGACTCCGACGCCAAGGTGGCCGCTTTCATGAACCGGTTCCAGATGCGGGCCGGAAAGTTCCCGCCCTGGACCGACATCCCGTGGACGTTGCGCATGGGAACCTGCCCCTCGGGGAAACCCATCCACACCGCGGCGGTGAGCGTCGGGGTGTACCCGACGAACCACCCGTCGGCGTTGTTCTGGGTGGTGCCGGTCTTGCCCGCCGCCGGCCGACCGAAGTTCGCTTCCCGGCCGGTACCACCCTGGATCACCTGTTGGAGGGCGAAGGTCACCCGGGCCGCCTGCTCGGGGGTGAGGACCCGGTGCTCCTCGGCCTCGTAGTTGCGGACCGTGCCATCGGGGAACTCGACCCTGGTGACGACGATGGGAGTCCTGGCGATGCCTTCGTTGGCCAGGGTGGAGTAGGCGGCGGCCATGTCCATCACCGACACTTCGCCCGAACCGAGCACCCACGAACACTGGACCTTCTGGTCGGCGATCGAGCTCACCCCCATGTCCTGGGCCATGCCGGCCACGGCGTCGGGGCCGAGGCGCATCATCAACTCGGCGTAGGCGGTGTTTATCGACTTCTTGGTGGCGGTGACCAGCGACGAGCCGCCGCCGGGCCCACCCCGGACCTTCCACACGTCACCACCGTTGGTGCATTGGGGCTCGCTGATCTCCAGACTGGCGGGCGAGGGGATGACAGAGCGGATGGAGTAGCCCTGCCGAACCGCCTCGGCCAGGGCGAAGGTCTTGAAGGTCGACCCCGGCGGGCGGCCCGATCCGCCGCTCTCGCGCCCCGTGGCCAGGTTCAGTTCCTGGTTCTCGAAGTCGGTCCCGGCCATCATCGCCTTGACCTGACCGTGGTCGTCGATGGCCACGATCGAACCGGCGGGGTCCTCGGGTCGGTTCAGGGTCGAGGTGACCGCCTCGAATGCCGACTTCTGCATCGACTGGTCGAGGGTCGTGTACACCTTCAGGCCGCCGCCGTAGACCGTGTCCGCCCCGAACTCGTCGATCAGCCACTGCCTCACGTACTCGGCGAAGTACTCGCTTCCCCACTCGGCGCCCTTCACGTCCTCACCGAGGGTGGAGGGGACCGGGGGCGGCTGCACGAAGCGGTCCTCGGGGGCGATCCCGGGGGCGTCGGGGTCCATCGGTATCGCCGCGTAGCCAGCCTTCTGTTCGGGGGTCAGGTAGCCGTCGCGAACCATCGCCTCGAGGGTGACGAGACGTCGCCGCTCGGCCTCGGCCAACGATTTGGGACCGCGGTAGGGGTCGGCGCCGTTGGGGTTGCGGAGTAGACCGGCTAGGAAGGCCGCCTCACCGGCGTTGAGCGCCTCCACGTCGTGACCGAACCAGGTCCGCGATGCCGCCTGCACCCCGTAGGCGCCGCGACCGAAGTACACCGTGTTGAGGTAGCGGGTGAGGATCTCCTGCTTGGACAGCTTCTGTTCCAGCTTGATCGCCATCACCGCTTCTTTGATCTTGCGGGTCACGGTCTGTTCGGCCGACAGGTAGGTCTTCTTCACGTACTGCTGGGTGATGGTGGAACCACCCTGGCGTGATTCCGAAGACCCTCGGATGTCGTGGTAGGCGGCCCGGGCGATCCCCAACGGGTCCACACCGTCGTGTTCGAAGAAGTCCTTGTCCTCGGTGGAGATGACGGCCTGCTTGAGCACGTCGGGGATCTGTTCGTAGGTGACCAGCACCCGGTCCTCGGTGCCGTGGAGCTGAGCCATGGCGTTCTGGGCGTTGCAGTTGACCTGCACCTCGGCCGAGCACATGAACGACGTCTGCTTGTAGGCATCCTCGAAGCGCGGATCACGGGGGAGCTCGATCTGGCTCAACACGTACACCAGACCGGCCAAGCCGAACACCGCGACCAGGCCCACCAGGTAGAAGGCCCGTCGCCACCGCCAAACGATGCTGCGCTTGCGGACCTTTCCCTTGCGGGTGACCTTGAGGTTGTGGACCGGTACCGGCTTACGGGTTCGCTTGCGCATGGTGGTCGGTGCCGGTCCGAACCGGTCCTCAGCGCCGAGTGGAGCGGGACGTCGTTACCGGGCAATCAAGGGTACCAACGAGCCCGGCGACCCTGGCAGTCGCCCCCGGCCGATGTTCAGCGCGCGCTGACCCGGCCTCGGCCGGCGCTGAGGACAAAGGTGCGGGCCAGGTGGTTCCACGAACAGGCCGGACACACCTCGACGACGTAACAGGAGAACTCACCCGACCGCTTGGCGATGGCGGTGAGTTCCTTCTTGGAGGTGATGCACCGCCCGAACGCCGGTAGTCGCGGCCCGAACACGTAGGACACCAAGACGACGTTCACCTCCTCACAGATCGGGCACTTGAGCGAGCTGGGCTCGCCGCATTCACGTGCCGCCCGGGCCAGTTCGGGGTGGGCGTCACACACCTCGTGGCGCGCCAGACGACCCTTGCGGTACTCGGCCAGAACCGACCGCCGCGCCAGGCGGTAGTCGATCTGGCCGGGGCCGGCGCCCCTGACGGAATCGGGTCGAAATCCCACGGCTCACAAGGCTAGGGCCGAAGCTCCCGTCGTGCTCCCCGACGGGAGCGTCTCTTGCCAAGGCCCCGAACGATGCTTCCGGTCATCCCCGCCAGGTCCCTTCGGGGAGGAGCGGGAACCATCCCGAGACCCGCCTTCGTCGGACGGCAGACTCGTGGGATGTCCGACGTTTCACCCCCGGCCACTCCCGGCTCCTCCGTTTCCCGTCGCTACGCCACCTCCCAGGCGTCGGACCCGGCCCGGGCTACCTCGGTCGTGTACGGAACCGACGTTCCCAGCGAGTCCGACCTCAGACTCCTTGGACCGGTCGAAGGAAAGCGACTGCTCGACCTCGGTTGCGGGATCGGCCACAACGCCGTCGTACTGGCCCGCCAGGGGGCCAAGGTCCTCGGCGTCGATCCCGACGCCGCTTTGTTAGCGCAGGCCCGCCAACGGGCCGAGGCAGCCGAGGTGAAGGTGGAACTACACCAGTCCGCCCTGGCCGACCTGCCGTTCCTTCGCTCGGACAGCGTCGACGCCGCGCTGAGCGTCATGGCGCTCGCCACCGCCGAAGATCTGGCCCGCGTGTTCCGCCAGGTACACAGGGTCCTGAAGCCCGAGGCCCAGCTGGTGGCCTCGTTCCCCCACCCGGTTTCGGGACTCTTCGAGCCGGGCGGTGCGGAACCGGCCAAGGCGGTCCACCCCTACCAACGATCGGAGCCCGTCACCTGGCAGGAGGGGCCGCGCACCGTGGTCGACCACCCGCGAACGATCGCCGAGATCTTCACCACCCTGCACCGCTCCAGCTTCGTGGTCGACCAGGTCCTCGAGCCGGTTCCATCGGGCATCCCGACCGGCTGGCCCGTGGTCCCCACCACGCTGATAATCCGGGCCCGCAAACAGGGCAACTGAGCTGGCCCCTGGACAACTATGAGGTCCGGGATCGTTCGGACCACCATCGGTCGAGTCGGCGGAGGGCCTCGTCTTCTCCGAGCGGACCCTCCTCCATGCGCAGTTCGAGCAGGTGGGCAAGGGCCTCCCCCACGTGCCGGCCCGGGCCTACCCCGAGGTGTTGCATGACCCGGGCCCCGTCGATGTCGGGACGGATGGCGTCGATCTCCTCCTGCTGGCGCAGGGCGGCGATGCGCTCCTCCAGTTCATCCATCCGACGGGCCAGGGTGACCGCCTTGCGCTGGTTGCGCGTCGTGCAGTCCGACCGGGTCAGGTCGATCAGCTCGGGGAGGTGGTCACCGGCATCGCGCACGAAGCGGCGAACCGCGGCGTCGGTCCAGCCCATCTTGTAGGTGTGGAACCGGAGGTGCAGGTACACGAGCTGACGTACCGCGTCGACGTCGGTGTTCGAGTACTTCAGGGCCTTCATGCGGTCGCGGGCCATCCGGGCTCCCACCACTTCGTGGTGGTGGAAGGTCACACCCCCCTCGCCGAAGGCCCGGGTTCTGGGCTTTCCGACATCGTGGAGCAGGGCGGCCAGCCGGACCAGACGTTCGGGTCGGGTCTTGGCCACCACCGCAATGGTGTGGGCCAGAACGTCCTTGTGGTGGTGGATCGGATCCTGCTCCAGGCGCATCGCCGACAACTCGGGCAGGAAATGATCGGACAGGCCGGTGTCGACCACGAACCACAGACCCGCCGACGGATCGGGCACCACCAGGAGCTTGTCGAGCTCGTCACGGATCCTCTCCCCCGACACGATCTCCAGTCGGCCGGCGTTGGCGCGGACCGCCTCGACCAACTCGGCGGTGGGCTCCAGCCGGTAACCGGCGATGAAACGCGCCGCCCGCAGCATCCGCAGGGGGTCATCGGCAAAGGAGACGTCAGGCTCCAACGGGGTCTTCAAGACACCGGCGACCAGATCGGCCGCCCCACCGAACGGGTCGATCAACTCAGGTTCAGGTACCGACAGTGCCATGGCGTTGACGGTGAAGTCCCGACGAGACAGGTCGACCTCGATGGTGTCACCGAAGGAAACCTCGGGCTTGCGTGAGTCGGGCTCGTAGGACTCAGCCCTGAACGTCGTGATCTCGTAGTCACGCCCTGCCATGCGAAGACCGATGGTCCCGAAGCGCTCACCCTGGTTCCACACCGCATCGGCGAGCGGGGCCACGATCGCCTTGACCTCGCCGGGGTGGGCCGGCGTGCACAGGTCGATGTCGGTGGATGCCCCTCGATCCCGTCCCAGCAACAGGTCCCGAACCACCCCACCGACCAGGTACAGGGGATGCCCGGCCGCGACGAAGGCCTCGGCCAATGGCCGAACCTCCTCGAGCAGCGGCTTGATGCGGTCGGGAATCACCCCAGAAAGCTACGGATCCACACCGCCTGGCCGCCAGAAACATTAAGGAGGCGAGCCGATAGGTGAGCCGACCCATAAGTACGGCATGGTTAAACCGAGGCGAAGCCTCGGTCTGATCACCCTCGCAGCGACGACGACCGGACCTATCCGCTCGGGTCCCAAGGCGAGCCCGACGTCGGGCCCGCCGGTGACCGGCCTCCAGCTCCCTTGGACCTTCTCGCAACAGCGCAAACGTCCCTGGACAGATCTAGCGAAGGGTGGCCAGGCCTGCCTGCTGCACCGCGATCCGGAAGTCCTCGGGATGGACCGCACGCTCCAACGCCTCATCCAGCGACACGTACTCCTCGCTGAACAGATGGAACAGTGCTTGGTCGAAGGTCGCCATGCCGTGGTACTCGCCCTCCGACATCAACCTTTCCAGGATCACTGGATCGGCCCCGTCGAGGATGGCGTCACGCACCTTGTGGGTGCCGACCAGGCTCTCCACCACCGCCACCCGCCCCCGACCGTCGGCCCGGTCGACCAGTCTCTGGCACACCACCCCGCGCAGCACCCGGCCCAGCAACGAGCGGGCCGACCCCTGCTGGTGGGGCGGGAAACGGTCGATCATCCAGCTGACGGTGTCGGTGGCGGACAGCGTGTTGAGCACCGCCAGGACCAGCCGACCAGCGGCCGCCACCGCCAGAGCTTCCCGAACCGCGTCGGCATCGGGCAGGTCCGAGACGAAGACCACGTCCGCGTCCTGGCGGGAGATCCGCCGCAGAGCGCTCGCGACGTCGGGCGTGTCGGCACCGACCTCCCGTTGACTCACGATCGCCTCGCGGTCGGCGAAGAGGACCTCGATGGGATCTTCGACGGTGACGATGTGACGGGCCTGGGTACCGTTCATGTGTTCGATCATCGCCGCGGCAGTGGTCGTCTTACCCGAGGCGGCGGGCCCAGCGACCACCACCAGACCCTCACGTTGGCCAGCCAGGTCGGCGACGATGGGAGGGACGCCGAGGTCGGTGATGGCGGGCGCACCGGGTACCACTCGGCGGATCGCCATGCTCACCGAGCCACGCTGGCGGTAGATGTTCACCCGGAACCGGCCCAGGCCGGGGACGCTGTAGGCCAGATCGGTCTCGCCCCCGTCTTGGAACTCGGTCGCCTTGTCGACCGACAAGATCTCGGTGGCCAGCTCCTCTATCTGGGCTGGCTTGAGGGACTCCAGCGATGTCCGCTCCAAGCGCCCGTTTCGTCGGATGCAGGGCGGGGACCCGACCTTGACGATCAGATCGGACCCTCTCTCGTCGAGGAGATATTGCAGGAGATCGACAACTTGGACCACGGGTCAAACCTCGCTGGGCGCAGGGGGAGGAGGGAAGGCCGCGCAGGGCCGTGGTTACCCGTCGGCGGACTCGGCCCAGTTCTTGAGGACTGCGTTGGACACCACCTCACCCGGTCCGCCCGAGGTCGGGTGCTCCGGACGGTAAGCGCCGTCGTCCACCAGGGCCGACAACATCGATCCGGTGGACAGGCTCAACGCCTCGAGGTCGTATCCACCCTCCAGAAAGATGACGAGTCTGCCCGCCGGGACCAGCTCGGCCAGCACCCTGGTGATGTCGGCGAAGTCGCCGCTGGTCAGGCCCAGATCGGTGATCGGGTCCCGCCGGTGACCGTCGAACCCGGCCGAAAGGAGGAGCCACGTCGGATCCCATTCCGTCACCGCTGGACCGATCACGTCATCGATCGCCCGCCGGTAGACGTCACCGGTGGCCCCGGCCGGCAACGGGAAGTTCATGGTGGTCAGCCGGGCGTCCTCGCCACCGATCTCCGAAAGGTGACCGGTTCCCGGGAACAAGGGCCACTCGTGGAGCGAGACGTAGAAGACTCGGGGATCGTTCCAGAAGATGTCCTGGGTTCCGTTGCCGTGGTGGGCGTCGTAGTCGACGACGAGGACACGTTCTCCGCGGTCGGCCAGGTGGGCAGCCGCCACGGCCACGTTGTTCATCAGGCAGAACCCCATCGCCTGTTGTGACAGAGCATGGTGACCGGGGGGGCGGATGGCACAGAATCCGACGGACCCCTCGCCCAGCTCGAGACGTCGGATGGTCTCGATGCCCGCCCCGGCGGCCAGGCGTGCCGCCTCCCACGAGTGGATTCCGACGTGGGTGTCCCCGTCGATGTAACCCCCGCCGGTCATCGAGAAGTTGGAGATGGCGAGACGATGCGAGGTGGGATGTACCCCCTCGAGCACCTCATCGGGGGCAGGTACCGCGGTGACCGGCACCACCGCTTCGCGCAGGCCGGCCCGGTCGATGCCCTCGTCGACCGCTATCAGCCGAGACGGCCGTTCGGGGTGGCCCGGACCGGTGTCATGGTCGGCGAAGCGCTGATGGGTGACGTACAGCACCGACATACATCCGTACCCTAGGACCCGCGCCACCGCGTCTCACCTCGAGACAACGCCTACCGGCGCCGTCGACCCCCGTGCCCGTTACACCCCGCCTCCAAGGATCCCGCCATGACGGTCGATGACCGCCGTCGGTTGCGAAGGCCGCCTATTCAGGTGAGCACCTGGAGAGGCGACGATCGCACGGCGGTGGTGACCGCGTCGCCGGACCGGCGGCCTCCCACCGCCGACGACGTCGAGGACTGCCTGGACCGGCTCGTCGAGTCCGGTTTCGTCCACGCCATCACCGGCGCCCTCCACGCCCACGAGCTGGACCCGTTCATCTCCGCCGGGTTCACCGTCCGGGAGCGCCTACACCTGCTGCGAATCGAACTCGACTCGACCCGTCCCCGCTCGACGGTGTCGACTGGTTCACCGATGTACACGAGGCGCGCCAGACGGAGCGACCGCAACGCCGTCCTCCGACTCGACCATCGGGCCTTCGACGATTTCTGGGCGCTGGACGCCGCCGGACTCCACGACGCCGTGAAGGCGACACCGGTGAGCCGCTTTCGGGTCTGGGCAGAGCCCGGCCGCGGTTCTGCCATCAGCGGCTACGCGGTGACGGGGCGCGCCGGCGGCCGCGGCTACATCCAACGACTGGCCGTGGATCCCGACCAGGCCCGGCGGGGTATCGGTGGCGCCCTAGTCGCCGACGCACTTGCCTGGCTGTCTAGGGGTGGTGCCACCGTCGCGTTGGTCAACACCCAGGACAAGAACCGCGCCGCGCTGGGGCTGTACCTGGCCTGCGGATTCCACCTCGAGCCGTCCGGTCTGACCGTCATGGAACGGCCCCTTCGTTCGGATCGCGACCGGTGAACCGGAGCCTCTCGGTTCCGTCACGGCTTCGATGTCGGGTCGCCCTCCGGCTGACGTGGGCGATCATGGCCACGACCCTTCTGTTGGGTTTCCAGGGCACCGCCGCCCGGGGCACACCACGGGTCGGTGCGAATGGTTCCCAGTCGACAGCGGGACCCGAGCTGCGATTCATCGCCCAGGACACCCTCGTCGCCCCGGACGGGCGCTTCACGGCATTCCTACAGGTCGGTGGGATCGAGCCCGGCTCGGACCTGTCCGTAGATATCTATCCCGCCATAACCACGGGTTCTCAGCTCACCGCGGCGCTCGACGGTGAACCCCGGGGATCGATCGGGACCTTCCCGGCCGTGAACCTGCCCGGGGACCCCTCGCTAGCTCCGGTTCAGACCGGCTTCGCCATCGAACTCTGGAGTCCCGACGGCGCGACCAAACCGGGAGGGTGGGCCAAGCGCCTGACCAAGGCTGGGGTGTACCCGTTGCGAATTCGCCTACGCGACGCCGACAACAAGACCGTCCTCACCGTGGTCACCTTCCTCATTCGAGGTCCCGACAGCAACGACGAGGTCGAGCCCCAACCGGTCTTTCTCCTGGCTGACATCCGTTCAGCCACACCGGCGATCGAGCTGGTCGACAACCCGGAGACCCCCGTCGACGAGGACACCCTCGTGTCGGTCAAGGCGCTGAGCGACGCCCTTCGACGCCATCGCGACCTACCGGCGGGTCTAGCGGTGTCCCCCGAGCTGGTCCGTCGTCTCGAGGCCACCATCGACCGGCCTCCCGATACCGAAGAAGCCTCAACCACGTCGACCACTACGAGTTCTTCGACGGTCACCTCCGAGGCGGCGTCCACCACCATTCCCGGAGATGACGTCGAGCCGAGTGGAGCGCCCGAAGTCCTCGCGTCGTTGAGTGGTGCCCTCCACCCCGAGGGCCGCGAGCTGCTGAGTGCGCCGGCTCAGACCATCGATCCCTCCGAGCTCAACACCCTCGGGCTCACCGATGAGCTCACCCGTCAATACCGGATCGGCCAGCAGATCCTGGCGGATGCTCTGGAGCAACCGATCGAGGAAGCCGCCTGGATCCGGACCCACCTGGACCGCCCGACGGCCACGAGCCTGGCCAGGGTGGGGATCAACGGCCTGGTGATGTCACCGGACGCCGTGATCGGTTCCCAGCCGGTCACGGCGTCACCGATCTCGGGCATCGGCGGGGACAGTCTCGTGGCCGTCGCCGACTCCTCGCTCCGGGTCGGAGGCCACAGCGATCCGGTGCTGGCCGCCAACCGACTGGTGGCTCGACTTGCGGCTGGAGCATCCATCGACGGTCCGGCGTCGCCGGTCGTCCCGATCGACCTGCCCCGCACCGACCACGACCACCAGGAACTCGAATCGGTGTTCACTTCGATCGAAGACAACCCGTTCATCGATCCCCGACCCCTCAGCGAACTCTTCTCCCCCACCGGTGTCATCGGGCAACCGGTCGAGCTTGCTCCACCGACCGCGGTCACCGACGCCGAACGGGTCTGGGCCGGAGATCTCGTCCGCGCCCGGTCCCTGTTGGGAAGCTACGCCTCGATGGTCCTCGACCACACGGAGTTGGTCGAGAGCAGGGCCGACCGCCTGGACCGCTCCAGCGACCACCGGCTCGACAGCAGCACCCGGACGGCGGAGGTGGCAGCGGTGTTGGGTGACATCCAGACCATGTTCGACACGGTCTCGATCCCAACCTCGGACCGGGTGACCCTCGGCGCACGTGACGCGCAGTTCCCGTTGATCATCACTTCGACCGCCGAAGTTCCGACGCGGGTGGTCGTCGAGTTGAGCACCACCGACCGACTGACCATCGCCGAACCGCGAATCGAGGTCGTCCTGACCGACGAACACACCGAGATTCCGGTCCACCTTCGCAGCCGAGTTCCCGGTGATACCCCGTTGAGGGTCCGCGTCACCACCCCCGATGGCGCGGTTCTCCTCAGCGAGGGCACCTATTCGGTCCGCTCCACCGCGGTGTCAGGTGTTGGCCTGGTCCTGACGGTCGGGGCCGGGATGTTCCTGGCGGTGTGGTGGGGCCGTCACATATGGCGTAACCGTCGCCCGCGGGGGCGCCACGCCCGGTGACGTCGTACGAGCGGTGATGTCGGACGGGAAGGTGTAACCATTCGGTTGTCACCCGGGTCCGATCCGGGATCCACAGCCTCGCCCTCCGGAGCCTCAATGCCCGTCAAGATCGTGACCGACTCGTCCGCCGACCTGACCGCGGAGCAGATCGCCGCCCACGACATCAGGGTGGTTCCCCTATCGATCCGCTTCGGTGACGAGGAGTTCACCGACGGGGTCGATCTCACCTCGGAGGGCTTCTACGAGAAGATGGCTCGTTCCGAGATGCTCCCAGCGACCGCGGCACCATCACCGGGAGCGTTCGAACAGGCCATGCGCGAGGCGGGTCGTGATGGTGATCCCGTCGTCTGCATCAACATCTCAGCCGGACTGTCGGCCACCATGCAGTCGGCCCAGAACGCCGCCCGGGCCATCGGGTCCGATCTGGACGTCAGGGTGATCGACTCCCGTTCGATCACGGCCACCCTCGGTCTCAAGGTGCTGGCGGCAGCCGAGAGGGCCGAGAGCGGCGCAACCGTCGACGAGGTGGTCGCCCATGTCGAGTCGTTGGTTCCCCGCACGCGGATCTTCGGCGCTCTGAACACCCTCGACAACCTCAAGAAGAACGGCCGGATCGGTGGGGCGCAGGCCATGTTGGGGTCGTTGCTCTCGATAAAGCCGATCATCGACATCTCCTCGGGCGAGGTCGAGGAGGCGGCCAAGCAGAGAACGCGCGGCAAGTCGATGGTGTGGCTACGCGATCGACTGTTCCAGGAGGCCGACGTCGACCACGTCGCGGTCTGCCACGGCGTGACCGACGACTACCCCGAGATGGTGGATCTGCTCTCGCCCCGCTACAGCCCTGAGCAGATCAGCGTGTGGACCATCGGACCGGTGATCGGTTCCCACGGCGGGCCCGGGGTGATCGGTCTCGCCTGGCACGCCAAGGCCTGATCGCCCAGAAGGCCGTCACCTTCCGAGTACCCCCGCGAGGGGTCGGGTACCGGAGTCGCCCACTAACGTCGAGCTGACGTGGTCGCCTCTTCTGTCTCCACCCTGACGGGTCGCCTCCTCGCGGGCCGCTATCGACTGAACCAGCCGATCGCATCAGGCGGGATGGCCCAGGTGTTCGAGGCGACCGACGAAACGCTCTCCCGGCGGGTCGCGGTGAAGATCCTTCACCCCCACCTGGCCCGCGATCCGGGATTCGTCCAGCGCTTCCGGGCCGAGGCGGTCTCGGCCGCCCGTCTGACGCACCCCTCGATCGTGTCCGTGTACGACACGGTCGTAGACGCCGAGATCAACGCCATCGTCATGGAGTTGGTCAAGGGCACCACGCTGCGGGCCGACATCGACGCCCACGGACCACTACAACTGGCCGCGGTACTGGCCATCGGAACCCAGGTCGCCGACGCCCTGTCCGCCGCCCACGCCGCCGGCCTCGTCCATCGGGACGTGAAGCCGGCGAACATCTTGTTGTCGGCCGACGGTCGGGTGTTGGTGGCCGATTTCGGCATCGCCAAGGCCGCCCAGGGCGGTGACCACACCGAGGACGGTGCAATGGTCGGAACGGCCAAGTACCTAGCTCCCGAGCAGGTCCAAGGACACCCGGTGGATCCACGAACCGACGTGTACGCGTTGGGGATCGTCCTCTACGAGGCGCTGACCGGTGTCGCTCCTTTTCAGGGCGACACCGACACCGCGACCGCGATCGCCCGTCTCACCAACGACCCGGTACGACCTCGACAGCTCCGCCCCGACATCCCCGAAGCGGTGGAGGCGGTGATAGGGAAGGCTCTGGCACGACGCCCCGAGGACCGGTTCCCCACCGCCGCGACCATGAGGGCAGCGCTCATGGCCGCGGGCGCCGACCCGTCCAAGGCCCGGGCTGTGGCCCAGGCCGCGGTGGCGACGGCGCGGCCGGTTCCGACCCCTCCCGTGCACCAGCACCCCGAACGATCCGATGGCGGACTCTCCGCTGGAATTGATCCTGGGTCGAGGAGCCACGACACCGGCAAGCGGGGCGCGATCGGAGTGGTGGTGATCCTTCTGGTGATCGTGATCGCGGCGGGAGCCGCCATGTACGTAGGGTTCGAGGGTTCACCGTTCACCGACCAGGCGTTGGCGGTTTCCGGCCTCAGCACCCTCGACCCTCCCCCCGGAAGCGGCGGGGAGAACGACGACCTGCTCCCCAACCTCGTCGATGCCGACGCCTCGACCGTCTGGAAGACCGAGACGTACCGCAACCGTGACGTGACGGTCCTGAAGCCCGGTGTCGGTCTCGTCGTGTCGCTGGAATCGACGACTCAGCTCACCGCTCTCAACATCGATTCCCCCAATCGGGGTTGGCGGGCGGAGATCCTCGTTCACGACGGACCCCCACCGGCCGAGAGGGCGGGTTGGGGCGACCCGGTCGCCACCATCGAGTCGGGCTCGGCGGGTGTCACCGAGGTCGACCTTCAAGGCCGTCGGGGCGACCAGGTCATGGTGTGGTTCACCGACGTCGGCGAAGATCATGCCGTGGCGGTGGGGAACATAGAGGTGAGGGGCAGGTGAGCGGCGGTCAGGACCCCTTGGTGGTCGAGGCGCAGGCCGGTGACCGGGCCGCGCTGGAAAAGCTGCTGCGCCAACACCAGTCACAGATCCACGCCGTCTGCCGCCGGATCACCGGCAACGACGACGACGCCTTGGACGCAACCCAAGACGCCATGATCGCGGTGGTCCGGGGGATTTCGGGCTTCGACGGCAGGTCGCGGTTCTCGACCTGGGTGTACCGCATCGCGACCAACGTCTGCCTCGACGAGTTGCGCCGCCGCAAGCGCCGCCCGGTGCCTGTCGACCCGGCCGGGACAGGTACGGACGGACCGGGAGAACTCAATTCGGCCAGCGCTCGGGACGAGGCCGGCGCCGACCCCGCCCACCTGGTCGCAACCCGCCTGGAGGTGGACGAGATCCTGTCGTCACTTCCCCTCGATTTTCGGGTCGCGGTGGTACTACGGGATCTCTGCCAGTTGGACTACGCCGAGATCGCTGAACTGCTCGACGTCCCGATAGGGACCGTCAGGTCGCGGATCGCCCGAGGTCGGGGGATCATCGCCGATCTCATCGAAAGCCCCTCGGGCGGGAACTCAGACGCCCCATCCCAACGTCCTACCTCTGCACCATGAACCCGATCCCTCCTTCCCTCGACGACGAAGCCCTCAGCGAGATCCTCGACGGCACCGCTACCGACGAGCTCAGGGGACGGGTCGACGCCGACCCGAGCGCGCTCAGACGCCTCGATGCCCTGCGGTCGGCCCGCGATCTAACCGCGACTCCGGTGACACCGTTGGATCCAATCGACATGGCCAGTCTCGTTCAGCTGGCTCTGGCCTCCGACGAAGGCGAAGACGGACTCCCCCTCCAGCACGGGGAGGGTCTGTCGTCGCCAAGAGTCGTTCCCATAAAGGGGGGGACCGGCGCGGGTGTACCCGGCTGGTTGGTTGCCGCGGTGGTGGTGGTCCTGGTCGGAATCGGCCTGTCACTCGTGTACTCCGGACGCGATGACGGAGCCGATTTCGCGACGGTCGGGAGCCAGCTGACCGCTGAGGGCTCCGGCGATGCCGCCACCGGCCTGCAGTCCTCGGCCAGGGACTCAGCCGCTGAACCAGCCCCGGAGGCCGAAACGTCGGCCGGTGCCGGAGTAGCCGCAGAGTCCCCGGCACTCACCACCACTGCGCCGGGTCCCGCGGAGGGGGCGGCACCCACCCTGGTTGAACTGGGTGAGTTCGATGATGCCGACGCCTTGAGGATCCACCTCAAGGACGCCTTTCCCGAGGCCGGATCGGACCAGGCGGCATCAGAGGTCGACCTCGACTCCGCGTTCAGGTGCCTCGGCAAGGTGGACGGGATGTTCAACACCGGTAGCGACCCGCTACACGTCGGCCTGGCGACCATCGCCGGCGAGCGCAGCGTCGTGTACGAGCTCCCCTACCGCGCCGATGACGGCCGCGACACCACCCTCGTGGTGGCGGTGGGTGAGAGAACGTGTATTCCCACCCTCAGCTTCCAGCGCTGACCCCCGGTCCGGCGACCGGCGAACAAGCAGTCCCCTTCGGTAGGGGGGTCACCGGCGGGTAGGGTGCTTCACCATGACCGACCCGTCGTCTTCCCCC
The DNA here is from genome assembly GCA_020439505.1 of Acidimicrobiales bacterium. Lineage (GTDB taxonomy): Bacteria > Actinomycetota > Acidimicrobiia > Acidimicrobiales > Iamiaceae > Aquihabitans. The sequence continues at coordinate 63,620 of JAGQSO010000001.1, read as the reverse complement.
GGAGGGTCCCAGTCCGGGATGGTTCCTGCCGATTGGCCGGCCCAGGCGGCCGACACCGTCGTCGACGTGATCGGCAAGGTCCGCGACAAGACAACCCGACCGGCGATAATCGCCGCTCGGTCCCTGGTCTACGGCCTGGTGGCGGCCGTGGTCGCCGGCATAGCCGTGGTGCTGTTCCTGGTGGTTCTGATCAGGATCCTCGACAACTACGTCCCAGGACCGGTCTGGTGGATCTACTTGGGACTCGGGGTCGTCTTCACCCTCGCTGGGATCATCCTGATCCGCATAGCTAACCGACCGGGTCCCGCCTCCGCGTCCTGATCTGGGCCGCTGGTGACCCAGATCTCGGAAGAACCCTGGTCCCCTCCGGGTTGACACCCTCGTCCACGTCCGAAATGGAGCTCCCGTGTCCGACATCCACGACGTCCTCATCATCGGATCAGGCCCCGCAGGGCTGACCGCCGCCATCTACTGCGCGCGGGCCAGCCTTTCGCCCCTGGTACTCGAGGGCGAGCCGTCGTCGACATCTGATCAGCCGGGTGGGCAACTCATGCTCACCACCGAAGTGGAGAACTTCCCCGGCTTTCCCGAAGGCGTGATGGGGCCTGATCTCATGATGCGGTTCCGTGAGCAGGCGCAGCGATTCGGCGCCGAAACCCGCTTCGAGAAGGTCAGTCGAGTGGATCTCAGTATCCGACCGTTCCAGGTCTGGGTCGGGGACCCCGACGCCGCCGAGCCCACCTACCGAGCCCACTCCCTGATCGTGGCGACCGGGGCCCAGTCGCTGATGCTCGGACTGGACCGCGAACGTGAGCTGCTGGGTCACGGGGTGTCCACGTGCGCCACCTGCGACGGGTTCTTCTTCCGTGGCCACACGGTTGCAGTGGTCGGCGGTGGCGATTCCGCGGTCGAGGAAGCCACCTTCCTCACCAAGTTCGCCGACAAGGTCGTGCTGATCCACCGCCGTGACGAGTTGCGGGCGTCCAAGATCATGCAGGACCGCGCCTTCGCCAACCCCAAGCTGGAGATGCTCTGGAACCACGAGGTGGTCGAGGTCGAAGGCGACACGAAGTTGAGCGGCGTCAAGGTCCGCAACACCCAGAGTGGTGAGGTCACCGATCTGGCCGTCACCGGTCTTTTCGTCGCCATCGGACATCGGCCCAACACCGACCTGTTCCGAGGTCAGCTGGCCCTCGATGACGAGGGCTACCTGGTGACGGGGCCCGGTACCGCCACCGACGTGGCCGGGGTCTTCGCCGCCGGTGACGTCCAGGATCACACCTACAAGCAAGCCATCACCGCCGCCGGGTCGGGCTGCATGGCGGCCCTGGACGCTGAGAAGTGGCTCGAGGCCAACGTCCACGTCTGACCATGCCGGTCCCGGCTGTTGGACCGGGTACCTCCGTCCTGAGATGCTCTGGACCTCGAGGGAATCACTCGGATCATCCGGCGGTTGCAGTCCTCGACCTGTTGTTCCAAGGAGACAAGAAAATGGCTGACGCCATCACCATCCTCAACCAGTCCAGCTTCGCCGAGGAGCTGGCCAACGCCGACAAGCCCGTCCTCGTGGATTTCTGGGCCGAGTGGTGCGGTCCGTGCCGTGCTCTCGAACCCGTCCTCAAGGAAGTGGCGGCCGAGAACCTGGACAAGATCACCGTGGCCAAGGTCAACGTCGATGAGAACCCTGACATCGCCCGCCAGTTCGACATCATGAGCATCCCCACCCTGATCGTGTTCGACAAGGGACAACCGGTCCACCGCTTCCAGGGCGCATCGGGCAAGGCCGGCCTCCTCCAACAGCTCGACGCCTACATCTGACGTTCGCCAGGTTTGGTGAACGCTGTTCACGCCGTACCGAAAGGTTTTCACCACGGAGGGTGGCATACCCGCCGGTAACAACGTATGATGACCATTGAGGTCGTCGGCCCTCCCCCCCACGGCGACCTCAGGAGCGAGGCTGGATCCAAGGATCCAGCCTCGTTTCGCGTTTCGGGATAGGTGACCTGGTGCCGCATCCAGTACCCCTTGCATGGCCTTGGGTGTAATCGCCACTGCAGGCCGCAATTCGAGTGACCAATCCCCGGAAACGAGGTCACCCCGCCGGACCGCCTCCCCGTCGGGGTCCATGAGACTCCGGTGGGGGTCGGTCGGTGGCCAATTGACGCGACGTCAATTGAAATCATCAACCTGGCTCACGGTTCAACCACGACGACGGCCAATATGGTCGCCCCTTAGCAGGAGCTTCGCCAGGACCTACCCGCCAATCACCATTCCCGCGCCCTTCGCGGTGGCGATTTCACCGGCCGATCCTCTACCTCACCCCAGAGTCGAGATTCTTCGTAAGTCACAACCTTCTACACAAGCTGTGGACAACACTGAACCTCCACTGTGAGCCGAATGTCACACACCGCTCTCCATAGATCCTTGACCCTCGATCTCACTGGACGCGAACGGTCAAGTGAAGAAGCGCAACACGCGAAACGGGTCTCCGACCGGCGCACTTGTGACCGGCATCTCAAGCGGTCACAAATGGTCACTCTGCAGATTGAGCTGGTGAGGTCATCGCTCGGTAGATGCGCTCCAGATCCTCGAGGGTGGCGAAGTCGATGGTGACCTTGCCCCGCTTTGCGCCCATCACCACCTTCACCCGGGTATCGAGTCGATCCGACAGGAGCTCTTCCAACTCGAGCAGTCCGGGAGGGCGCAACTTCGATGAGCTGTTCCCCGTCCCGGCGCGCTTTTCCGGGTCGCCGGAGCCCTGAGGAGTTGGCTCATCGTCGGTCTGGCCCCCTCTAGCCCTGACCGCCTCCTCCACGTCTCTTACTGAAAGCTGCTCGCTGACCACCTTCCGAGCCAAGGCCTCCTGGAAAGCGCGGTCAGGGGTTGCCAGCAACGCCCGGGCATGGCCCGCGGTAAGAGCCCCTTCGACCATCAGCTTCTGGATCGTGGGCGGAAGCTGCAGGAGACGGAGGGTATTGGAGACCGCCGAGCGACTCTTGCCCACACGACGAGCCACGTCGTCGTGCGACATCTGGAAATCCTCGATCAGCTGCTGGTAGGCCGCAGCCTCCTCCAATGCGTTCAGGTCCTGACGGTGGAGATTCTCGACAACTGCCTGTTCGAGAGATGTCGTATCGTCCACCGTTCTGACCACGGCCGGGATCGACTGAAGGCCGGCCCGCTTGGCTGCCCTCCAGCGACGTTCCCCGGCGATCAACTCAAAGCGATCACCAACGGGTCGAACCAGCACCGGCTGAAGTACGCCAAGCTCGCTCACGGATGCCGTCAGGGCAACCAGGGACTCTTCGTCGAATCTCTCCCGTGGCTGAAGACGATTGGGATCGATCTGACTGACCGCCAACTCACGGAGAGACGAGTCCTGCTCCCCCGTGGCCAACTCGCTTGGTATCAGGGCACCAAGACCGCGACCGAGTCCACTACGCCGGGCCACCGCTGACCTCCTTCGCAAGCTCCCGGTAGGCAATGGCACCGCGGGAGGACGGATCGAACGCAATGATCGGCTGACCGAAGGAGGGAGCTTCGGACAACCGCACCGTCCGCGGGATCATCATGCGGCACACCTTGTCTCCGAAGTGGTTACGTACCTCCGTTACAACCTGATCTGCCAACTTGGTCCTGGCGTCGTACATGACAAGGACAATCGTGGACACATCGAGGGTGGGATTCAGGTTCTTCTGCACCAGACCCACGTTGCGAAGCAGCTGTCCCAATCCTTCGAGTGCGTAGTACTCACACTGGATGGGGACAAGTACCTCGGTAGCCGCCGCCATGCCGTTGATGGTCAGAAGTCCAAGCGATGGTGGGCAGTCGATAAGGACGTAGTCGTAGTCCTCCCGAACTTCGGCCAACGCCTGCTTGAGCCGGAGCTCACGGCTGAAGGCGGGTACCAGCTCGATCTCAGCCCCGGCGAGGTCGAGGCTGGCCGGCGCGACGAAGAGATTCCTGACCGACGACGCCTCGATACAATCTTCGATCGGCACATCGTTGAGGATGACGTCGTACATCGACGCCTGAAGCCCACGGATGTTGATCCCGAGACCGGTGCTGGCATTTCCCTGGGGATCCAGATCCACAACCAGCGTCCGGTAACCAAGGTCGGCGAGACAAGCGCCGAGGTTGACCGCGGTGGTCGTCTTGCCCACTCCCCCTTTCTGGTTCGCAACAGCGATGATCCGGGGAAGGGGGGGACGGACGGGCCCAGATGGCCTTTCCGCCTCAGCCGGCTCGTCGGGGACGTTCTCAGTCGTATCGACCCGTGCATCCACGCCAAACGAATCCGCCTGAGCGGAGACGAGCGGATCGGTCGGGACTTGAGGCTCCACGCCGGACGACGTGTTCACCTCCGCCCTCCCCTCGATGGTGCCGATTCCCGGCGGTAGATCTGTCACCTGCCTATCCTTCCCGCCCAGACATCGGGGGTCAAGCACCCAGCACTCCCAACCCAGGATTTCACCGACCATCGCCGACTGTTTCACGTGAAACGGTCAGCCCATGGCCACACACCGAGACCCAATCGACTCAAACACCGAGGTGTCCTAGCGGCAAGGTCCAGTCATCGTCGCTGCGGAGGCGACAGGAGCGAGGCTTCGCCTCGATCCAACCATGCCGTGCTCATGGGTCGGCTCGGCTCGCAAGAGCTCTATCGAACCGAGGACCCAAATCATGGTGATAGCAGTGATCGTGTGGTTGCGCGTTCCTGGACCCCGAAAACCCGGACGACTGACAACTAGTGCTGCAACAGACAACGTCTGCGCTGTTGCGAGCTTGCGAGCCACTGGCAAAGCCGTCGAGCCGCCGCAACGACGTGAAGACCGGGCTCGACGGAACCAGGAATCGTCCGCCGAAGGCATTCCACGAGACCCGGACCGGGAGCAAGGCCGATGACGCCCAAAGCCATGCAAAGGATGCCGGTCAAGGCATCATCCCGCACCCGAGCGGCCCGCTCGCCAACGGTGAGCACGAGTTGCGGGCGGTAATGAAGGGGACCCGGTGCCTAGCGTCGGCCGCGGCGCGGCCCAGGGCGCCCAGCAGGGGACTCTTACCGGTGCGGGCCGGCCCTACGAGATAGTCGTTCTCTTGGGCCGCAACCCTCTCGCGGCGGCCAGATAATCGAACGTCGTTGGCCACACCGCTGATGCAGCCACATCGCTTCTCGTCGAGGGTATCGAGCACCGGGGATACGACGGAGTTGAGCCCGCGCTGGGCGTTGGATACGACGCGTGAAGCGAGCTCGCTCTCGACAAGGGTGAGAAGGAACTCCTCTGGCGGCCAGCGGTTGATCTTCCTGGCGACCAGGGAGTTCGGCGCAAACCCTCATCGGAGATCATCCGCGAGCGCAGCCTGCGCGTCACGGGCGCTCCCCAATCCCAGGCGGAAAGCAATCGAGCCGCTGCGACCCGCAGGTCCACAACAGGGGCTACGCCCGCTCGGGTCGGGTAGGCCATACCGGCGACCAGACCAACCGCGCAGATCGCGTCCCGCCTGCGGTATTGGGTCGGACTGCGCGCCCCGACGCTGGGCGTTGCCCGTCGTAGTGGTGGTCGTTGGCCGACGCTGCGCCCGGTGCAACGACCTGATACTCGGCGATGATCACATCAAGCATCACCACCGCAAACACCGCCGGCGACACGGACCTCGAACTGTTTTCCGATGTGAACTGGCCAGGACCGAGTAGTGGGCCGATGCGAACCGGACGCACTTCAGCTGGTCCACCTTGCGGATCACGAGCTTGCCAATCTGGGCGCGCGGCGACGGCAACGGTGCCAGCGGCTCGTTCGCTGACCAGCCGTTCCGCTGGGTCCGCGACCAGGTCGGAGCGGATCGCCGAGTTCACCTCATCACACCACAGTCTGCCACCGGGTTCGCGGCGGTGAGGTCTGTCACCCTGAGCTCGGCGAGGAACATCCGGGTCGCACTTCGGGTAGCCGACCAAGATTCATGATGGCACTCAAACCGGGGTCCTGGTCCTGGCACAGGTAGGATCGGAATAGTTGGGCCGTCGCGAAGCGGACGTAGGTACCAGTCGGCACAACAACGCTCCAACGGTGGGGCTCCTGAGGCATCCCATCCGGTTGGAACCCCCGTGGCGGGCCAATCACAGTCGGGCAGTGACCCCGGGGTATGGGCGCCCGGCATCAGGTTGGTTATCTACTGAGGCGAGCGACCCACTGATTGTGTTCTGTGCGGTATTGGCGGTTCGTTCTACTTCGTACGACAACCTCAGCGATCAAGCCAGCTCACAGCACTTGCTGCACGGAGGAGCACCGCGGGGTGCCCGGGACTCAAGTTGGATACTCATCAGGGCTTGGGCGATCTCCGCTAATGCTGGAACAGACAACTTTGGCGCTGTTGCACGCTTGCGAGCCACTGGGCAAACGCCGTCGAACCGCCGCACCGAAGTGAGGACCGGGCTTGACGGAACCAGGAATTGCCCGCCGAAGGGCGGCCCACGAGAACACGAAGCGCGTCCGTATCGGTCAGTACAAACCCCGAAAGGGCCGCCGCACCCCGCACTAGTTGCCGGCGGAGGGCCCTTCATGGGCATGGACACGCCGAGCCCCACGCGTCGCCGGAGCAACCAACATGCCGGCCAGATCGGAGGTATGTGGCCAAATCTCCTTCAGGACCAACCGGCTGGGCGATCCCGAGACATTGAGCGCCGCCCCGATACCCGGATAGTCAGCCTGGAACAGCGTAGGTCCGTGGCAAAGGAAGTGCGCCGGTACCGTCAAGCTCTCAAGCGGTAGGCAGCACCAGCCCTGGGTACAGCTCCCGAGCTTCCTCCTCGGTGATCGGCTCGGCGTCAGTGCCGGGGTCGAACATCGCGCCGTGGGCGAGGGTGCTGTCCATCCAGTCGACACCGTTGACCGTCGACTTGGCGAGAACTCCATGCTGGTAGGCCAAGATCCTCCGTGGCCCGTCGCGGAACAGGAGCAGTTTGTCAGTCGGCTTTCCCATGTGCTCATCGTACGCCTGTTTCGTCCTCGGGGAAGGCCCCTGATGGAACAGCAGTCGTGATGTGCCCGATCGGCATACGCCCGTGGTCGCCGTCGGTGCAACGGCGCGTCGACCGACTAGTTGGGAGCCGCTTCATCGGCGCGAATCGACCCAACTTGTCATGGGACGGAATCGGTTACTGAATACGCCCGATCGAATCTCATCCGCAACGATGCGACGTCGACGGCTATAGGCGTGGTGCCCGAGCTACTCGTCCTCGGGGGCTACAGGGTGCAGCTCGTATGTCGGGTTGGGCCAGTCCGATGGGATGTCAATCTCGATCCCGGCCTTGTTGAGTTCCTCAATCTGGGCCAGCAGCTACGGGTCGCCGGTACCCGACAGGACAGCGTCCATGATCTTGTCCGCAATATCTTCAGACATCAGTGTCACCTTTCTCTCGCGCCAACAAGGAGGGCGCACAGTTCATTCTGGCCGGGAGGGGTGACAGTGTGGGGGAATTCCGCCCGTCATTTCTTGCCCACCGCTGGGGAGGGGGAGCTCGGGCCGAGGATCGGGTTATGGCTGGAGGCTCTGCTCAATGACTCGCGTAACCCAGGTCTTGTCCCGTTTCACGTGAAACGGGGTAACTCACCAGAGAGGGCGTTTTGATGGGATTCCGACCCGGCGGGGGAGTCGGTCTATGGCGCTGTCATCCCGCTTCAGGACACTCAAGTGAACGCCGTCCTCCACAACCGTGTCCATTGGCTCAAGGCCCGCGAGGGAGAGGCGGTTCCCTGGCCACCGATCTGCCGGTCCGTCTGGAGGGTCACTCACAAGCAACAACCCGCCAGGCCGAAGCAGGGGAGCGGCACACTCTGCCGTGACGGCGGGGGCAGCGAAGCTACGAGCGACTACGAGATCGAAGCCACCACGAAACTTGGGATCCCTGCCGACCAGCTCCGCTCGCTCGGTCACGACCGTCACCCGATCAGATTGGCCCAGTACCTCTACCGATTCGGAGAGAAAGGTGGTCCGCTTCTGCTGACTGTCTACGAATACCCATTCGGTGGATGGCCACATCTCGCAGAGGAGGACGAGACCTGGCAGGCCGCCGCCGGCACCAAGATCAAGAGCCCGGGACGGAGCGCCTGCGGTGGCGCGACCGAACACCAATGCATGGGATACATGAGTCTCGATGGGCCCAGGGCCGAGAAACCCCAGTGATCGACTTCGCTCGAGGACCTCAAAGAGGGTCGAGCTCGCGTCGTCGCCGGACTCGGTCACTCCGCGGAAGCGGACGGCACGATCACCACTCGACGACCGGGATCCTGGCCCTCGGAGATCGTGGACACGCCATCGATCTCGTTCACGGTGTCATGAACCACCTTGCGGTCAACGGCGTTCATCGGCTCGAGGGCACGGCTAACACCAGACTCCACGACCGCGGCAGCCTGATCCCGTACGAACCGGGCCAAGGCTTCCCGCCGCCGCTGGCGGTAGCTGCCGATGTCGATGCGAACGCGTCCGACGTGCTGGCCCGGTTCCTGGCGCTGGAGTACCGCTCGTGACAGCTCATGGACCGAGCTGAGGGTCTGTCCCTTGGGTCCGATCAGGAGTCCCAGATCCGAGTTGTCCGAAACGACATCGAGCTCGATCGTCTCGTCGTCCACTTGGGTCCGGTTCACCTGACCTTCGATACCGAGTGAATCGAGAAGTCCAACCAGAAACGCGGTGATGACGTCTGCCTGCCGGCCGATCGGAACAATCTCATCACTCATCTGCTTACCTTCCTGGCTTGATTTATCGTCGTTCGATCGGTTCGTAGCGCTCGACGGCTTGGAGCGGCCTCGACCGCCGCGATCGCCCTGAGGCTTTCCCGCCCCGCCGGCGGATGAGGGGCTGGTTCCACCGGACCGCTCTGCTGGCGGTTTGGAGCCCCGAGCGTTGTCACCGTCGTCACGACCCGAACGAGGCTTGCGGGTCCGGCGTTCCGGCTTTGGTCGAGGCGACTTGGGGACTACCCGGGCACGTACCCGTGCTTCGGAACGAACCCGCCCGAACAGGCCGGTCTTAGGTTCCTCGAGGATCTCGAACTCGGCCTCTGATTCATCGATGCCGAGTTGGTCGAGCGCAGCCTCTTTGGCATCCTCGATCGTCCGGCCTGTGGTCTCAACCCACTGCATTGGAAATCACCTGCGCTTCTTCTTGGCTTTGGAGCGATTGGCCTGAGACGGGGCGGACCTGCTCGGTGCACCTGCCTTGCCGGCGCTGCCACTGCCTGGTTCGGTCGAGGACTGCTTGGTCGTCGACTTGGATCCGCCGTCGGTCAGTTCTTTCGTTTTCGCCTTCTGGACGTCCTCGCGGGCCTTGGCGCTGGCGTTGGCCTGCTCCTTGATCATCGAGAAGATTCCACCCCCAGATTTAGCTGACGTTTCGTCAGTAGCGGTGGTGTCGATGGGCGACGAGTCGGGATGGTCTTTGTACATCGTGCGGGTGATCAGAGCCTGTTGCCCGATGCGGAACAGGTTGGACACCAGGAAGTAGACGACGAGACCGGCTGGCAGGGTCAACGAGATGAAGGCGAAAAACACCGGCATCACCTTGAGCAGCATCTGCTGCTGTGGGTTGACCTGCGCGGCACCGGGACGGCCGGCGATCTGGCGTTGCTGGTAGTAGCTGGTGGCGGCCACCGCCATCACCAGGACGATGTAGGGCGCGGCTTTGGCGATTCCATCGCCCAGCGCCTGCTGAGCTGACTGGGCCAGGTTCATACCTAGCGAGGACATCTCGTTGGTCCTGGTCAGATCTTGGTAGAGCTGAGATGAGGCGTCGAGGTGCTTGGGTTCGAAGTTCCCGTACCGTTCCCAGGCGCCGCCATTCACTCCGTTGGCAGCGCGAGCCGCAGCCGCGCCCAGGTCAAACCCTGACGATGCCCTCCACAACAGGTCGTGCAACGTCCGGTAGAGGATGATGAAGATCGGCATCTGAAGGAGCAGAGGCATGCACCCCGACAGGGGGTTGATGTTGTTCTCCTTGTAGAACTTCATCACCTCCTCGTTCAGCTTCTGCCGATCGTCGCGGTGCTTGTTCTGCAGCTTTTTCAGCTCGGGCTGGAGCTTTTGCATCGCCAGCATCGAGCGGGTGCCCTTGAGCGTCAGGGGCAGGAGCACCAACATCACCGTCAACGTGAGCAGGGTGATAGCGCCGGCATAGCTGGGCCACAACTCGTAGTAGAACTGCAGTGGTCTGGCGATGACGTTGTACATCAGGCAACAGTCCGTTCCAGGAGATGGTCGGGGTTATCGCGTCCGTGACCACGGGCCGCTTCGGGCTGTCGGTCTGGAGTTTCTGGAACCGGGTCCCAACCGTGCCCTCCCCAGGGGTGGCATCGGCAGACCCGGCGGACCGCCAGCCACGATCCCCTGGCCGCACCGTGTACCTCGAGGGCCTCCACCGCATAGGCCGAACAGGAAGGGATGAACCGGCACGGCGACGGACGTCCGGCACGAACCGTCTGGTATCCGACGACCAGGGAACGCAGGACGCGGGTGAAGAAAGTCACCGCGCCGCTCCGTGGAGCTGGCGATCCAGGCTGTTCAGCAAACTGGTCACATCATCTCTCAATTGGGCTGGACTGCGCTCCACCGCTCCTGGGCTGAGCGACACCAGCAGCGCACCGGGGGGGAGCCGGGAAGCGGATTCCTCGAGGACGGCGCGGACCCGTCTCCTGAGACGGTTGCGCACCACGGCCGTTCCAACCTTCCGGGTGATGGCAAAAGCGACCCGCGTCCTGGGCTCGACATCGGCCGGTCCCGGTAGGTAGACCGCCGACAGCGGACCGAACCGGACACGTTGCCCGTGACGTCGAAGGGCTTGAAAGGTCCGACGATCCCGAATGGATCCGATCAGGCCGACAGCTTGGCCCTGCCCTTGAGGCGGCGGTTGCGCAAGATGGCGCGTCCACCACGGGTTGACATGCGGCTCCTGAAGCCATGGTTCTTGGCCCGCTTGCGCACGTTGGGCTGGAAGGTTCTTTTCACGTCGGAGGTCCTCCTCGTGGCCAAGCGGCGGCGCCCGGCCTGGTGTCAGACGTGACACCGGCTGATAGGGGTTCGCAGGCGCGGAGATAGCCCGAGCTTGCGAAACGTCTTACAACGCTACGCCGCGCACCGGGCACCGGGCAACCGGAGGCCCAGCCAGCCACGGCTACCACGCCGTCACGACAAGTCCAGTCCTGGTCGACGGAGTCGAATCCGCAGGTAGAACCATGCTTCTTGCCCCCTTGCTCCCCCTGTCATTTCGGGGTGCTACGGTCCGCACTCCAGCTGGCTCTGCCTAGGCAGAGCCATAAGAACCTCGACCAAGACGACGATGTCCGCCACATCGCCGTCTGTCTCTTGCTTTTCCACAGAATGTGGACGAGTTGTGGACGTGGCAACCAGGAGGGATGGTCCACGAGGTGGCACTAGACCTACAGGATCTGTGGACAACTTGTCAGGCGTCTCTGCAGGGGCAGGTGAGTGAGGCCGTCTGGCGCTCGACGTTTCAGGACGTCGCCGCCTTGGATCTCGAGGGATCCGTCCTGCGCCTCGCGGTTCCATCCGCGGTGGTCAAGGACCGGGTGGAGACCCGGTACCTCTCGTTGGTAGAGGACATCGCCCGGCATGCCTTCGGTGAGGGGCTCACCATCGAGTTGGCGGTACTGCCCGGAGCAGCCGTACCCGCCACCTTCGAGGATCCGCTCGACGCGCTCCTCGGCTCGGCCCCGGAGACCGTCTCGCCCGAACTGAGCGATGCCGCGTTGGGAGGCGTGACCCGGGCTCCATCACCGGTGGAGGACAACCGCCTCACCTTCGAGGCATTCGTCATCGGCCCGTCGAACCGGTTCGCGCACGCCGCGGCCCTCGCCGTGGCCGAGACACCGGGGCGTTCCTACAACCCCTTGTTCATCTACGGCGACGCTGGACTCGGAAAGACCCACCTCCTTCACGCCATCCGTCACTACGTCGAAGAGATGTATCCCGACTACGTCGTCCGGTACGTGACCAGCGAGGAGTTCCTGAACCAGTTCATCGAGTCGATCCGGCACAAGACCTCGGCCGAGTTCAAACGCCGCTACCGCGACGTGGACGTCCTCTTGGTGGACGACATCCAGTTCTTGGAGAACAGAAAGGAAACCCAGGAGGAGTTCTTCCACACCTTCAACTCCCTCCACGGCGGCGGTCGCCAACTGGTCCTTTCCTCCGACCGTCCTCCCGACGCGATCTCGACTCTGGAGAACCGGCTCAGGAGCCGGTTCATGATGGGTCTCACCACCGACATCCAGCCCCCGGACCTCGAGACCCGGCTCGCCATCATCCGCAAGAAGGCCGAGCGCGAAAAGGTCCCGATCCCCGACGATGTGTTGGAGTTCATCGCCACCAACATCACCGACAACATCCGTGAGCTCGAAGGTGCTCTCAACCGTGTGTCGGCGCTGGCCAACCTCGACAAGGAGCCCCTGACCCTCGAGAAGGCGGAGCGTCACCTCCAGGACATCCTCGGGGACCGTCAACCCCGTCCGATCACACCTCAGGTGATCCTCGAGGCGACCGCCGCCATGTTCGATTTCACCGTCGACGAGCTCAAGGGGAAGAGCCGCCAACGCCCCCTGGTCACCGCCCGCCAGATCGCGATGTACGTGTTCCGCGAACTGACCGACCTCTCTTACCCCTCGATCGCCAAGGAGTTCGGGGGACGGGACCACACGACGGTCATCCACGCGGTCGAGAAGATCAAGGCCTTGATGCGTGAGCGCCGACAGATCTACGACCAGGTCACAGAACTGGTGCAACAGATTCGCAAGGGAACCTGAGACACCATGAAACATGCTGGAATCAGGTGGCCTGCGTCACATCACTTGTCCACCGTTGTCCACAGCCAGCTGGGGGTACCGGCTGGTAATCACCGGCTCGGGGTGTTGATAATTGCACCGGATCGGTGCATCCCAGGTGGACCCGCTGGGGACCGGCAAGCGTCGTTTCCCACCCCATCACCTTCGGCTCGGACCTGCTGTGGAACGCTGGGGAAATCGGTAAGCCATTCCGCGCCCACCATGACCTGCGGTTTTGGACCGTCGTCCACAATCCACACCCCCTACAACCACCTCTGTATCTGATACACGCAATCTCCGGAGAAAGTGAGTAGTCCACGTGAAGTTCCGTTGTGAGCGTGACCGACTTGTCGAGGCCCTCGGTGCCGCTGGCCGTGCAGTCGCAAACCGTGGCGGCGCACTCCCCGTCCTCGCCGGTCTCCGAGCCGAACTGAAGGGAAACGAGCTCAAGCTCACCGGTAGTGACCTCGAGTTGACCATCGAGACCCGACTCGAGGTTGCCGGTGAAGGTGACGGCGTGGCCGTCCTTCCGTCCAAGATCATCCTCGATGTCGTCAAGTCGCTCGGCGACCCCCGAGTCGAGGTCACTTGCGAAGGCGAGGAGGCGACGATCACCGCTGGTCGGTTCGAGTCGTCGCTGCGTCTCCTGCCCGCCGATGAATTCCCCCGCCTGGCGATGCCGGCCGACGACGCGGTGACGATCTCGGGCAAGGAGTTCGCCGGAGCGCTGCACCAGGTGGTTCCCGCCGCCAGCGCGGACGATGCCCGGCCCATCCTCACCGGTGTTCTTCTCGCTGCCGAGGAGGGAGGCCTTCGACTTGTGGCGACGGACTCATACCGGTTGGCGGTCCGCGACATCCCCGGTACGACGGTGATGAGCGACGGTCAGAGCGTTCTGGTCCCGTCACGGGCGTTGCGTGAGCTTGAACGGTTGCTGGGAAGCGATGACGAGATCACCCTGCGTCTGGGTGAGAGGGAGGCCTCCTTCGAGGTTGGATCCTTGCGCCTGACCACCCGCCTCATCGAGGGCGAGTTCCCCAACTACCGGGGTCTCATCCCGGCCAGTCATCCCAATCAGTTGACCGTCGGGCGTGAGGCGCTGGTCGAGGCCGTTCGCCGGGTGAAGTTGATGGCCCGGGAGCCCAACACGCCGGTACGGCTGGTGATGAACGACGACGGTCTGGAACTCGTCGCCATCACCCAGGACGTGGGCCAGGCCAACGAGCAACTCGACGCTCGGTATTCCGGCGATGAACTGACGGTCGCCTTCAACCCCGACTTCCTTCTGAGTGGGGTCGAGGTTTCCCCGGGCGACGAGATCACCCTTCACACCGTGGACGCGCAGAAGCCAGCGGTCATCCGCGCCGAGGGTGCCGAGGAGTTCCTCTACCTGTTGATGCCGGTCCGGGTCTCCTGAGGGCCGAGCGGACCGATCCGCTGGGCGTCCTAGGCGTTCTGTGATCGACAGGAGCAGGGCTTGAAGATCAACCGACTGTGGTTGGCTGACTTCCGCTGCTACCAGGAGGTCGACGTCACCTTTGACGCTGGCCTCACCGCGGTCATCGGCGCCAACGGACAGGGCAAGACGAACCTGGTCGAGGCGGTGGCGTACTTGGCCACCCTGAGTTCGTTCCGGGGCGCACCGGGAGAGGCCCTGGTCAGATCGGGGACACCACGGGCCATCGTTCGAGCCGAAGCCGAACGTGAAGGGCGTCAGTTGTTGTTGGAAGCCGAGTTGGTCGCCAACGGCAGGAACCGCACTCAACTGAACCGTCAGCCCCTCCGACGTGCACGCGACCTGCTGGGGGCCTTGCGGGTATCGGTGTTCTCACCCGATGACCTGGTGTTGGTCAAGGGCTCGCCGGGGGAGCGCCGCAACCTGCTCGACGACGTGCTGGTGAGCCTGCATCCTCGGCACGACCAGCAACGAAGTGACCTGGATCGAATCCTGAGGCAGCGGGGCGCCCTGCTCAAGCAGGCCGGTGGACGACTCAACGCCGAACTCGAGACCACCCTCGACGTGTTCGATGCCAAACTCGCCGAGGCGGGTGAGGCTCTGGCCGCGGCCCGGGGACGTCTGGTGGAGGCGATGGCTCCGGTGCTCTCGGATTCCTACGGTCGGCTGGCCAGGACCCCGTCACCGGTGTCGGCCGTCTACGAACCCACCTGGATGCAGGGCGGTCTGGCGGCGGCCCTTGCCGCTGCTCGTCGCGACGATCTCCGGCGAGGTGTGTCGACCGTGGGCCCCCATCGTGACGATCTCGAGTTGACCCTCAACGGTCTCCCGGCCCGCACCCATGCTTCCCAGGGCGAACAGAGGTCGCTGGCCCTGGCGCTCAGGCTGGCCGCGCACGAGGTCGTCCGGGCGCGCACGGAGTCGACGCCGGTGCTGATCCTCGACGATGTCTTCTCCGAGTTGGACCCGGACCGGAGTGACGCCCTCTTGAGGTCTCTACCCCCCGGGCAGACGATCCTGACGACCGCGGGGGTACTCCCGGCCGGTACCGAACCAGGGCTCATACTCAAGGTGGCCGGGGCCCAGGTGACCCGGGGATGACCGGCGGCGCAGAAGTCGCGAGAATGGGGTGATGTCATGGGCTCCGCTTCCGTCATCTTCCCGAGACGGGGGTAAGGGCCCCGCGGCGCTGTCGGACCTACTGGATGTCGTGATGGCCGGGCTGGGGGCCCCGAAGGCCGACGTCGTGTTACTGGTGCACGACCGGTGGGACGACGTCGTCGGCTCGGAGGTCGCCGCCCACGTGCATCCGGTGAACATCGAGGACGGGTGTCTACGGGTGGTGGCCGACGGGCCGGCCTGGGCCAGCCATCTCCGGTGGGCTGAGCCCGAGATCATCGCCCGGCTCGAGAACCTGCTGGGGTCCCAGGATGTGAGATCGGTTTCGGTTCGCGTCGGCCGGAAGTAGCTCCGCCGGCGGGGGTTGGAAGGCGAGTTGGCCGGCGAGGTGACCCACAGTTCGGCCTCGGTCGTCCGAGGCGAAGGCGGTGTCTGACAACTCTCGTCGCGACGACGACCGGACCCGTCGGTCAGGCCTCTAGATCGGGACCTGAAACCGTTGTGTTTCATAGGTTCGCGGGTCTTCGACCGTTCGCCGCCATGGTCGGTGTGGGCATGGCTGCGTGGTACGCTGAGGGCATCGTGATGCGCCCCGGAGACCTGCCGCGAATCCTGTCGGCACTGGTTCTCCGGGAGGACGCACACCGCCTCTCCCCTCGGTTTTGAAAGGTCGCGCCGTGGCCCCCGCGAGCCAGTCGTATTCCGCCAGTTCCATGACGATCCTCGAAGGGCTGGCCCATGTCCGCAAGCGCCCGGGGATGTACATCGGTGGCACCGGAGTTTCGGGTCTTCACCACCTGGTGTGGGAGGTCGTCGACAACTCGGTGGACGAGGCGATGGCCGGGTTCTGCGACCGGATCGACATCACGATCCTGGCCGACGGCGCCTGCCGGGTGGTCGACAACGGGCGCGGCATCCCCACCGACGTCCACCCCGAGTTCAAGCTGACCGGGGTCGAGATCGCCCTCACCAAGCTCGGTGGGGGCGGAAAGTTCGGCGGCGACGGGTACAAGGTCTCGGGCGGACTTCACGGCGTCGGGGTGTCGGTGGTCAACGCCATGTCCGAGAAGGTGATCGTGGAGGTCGACCGGGTCGGCAAGCGCCACCGGATCGAGTTCGCCGAGGGCGGCTCCAAGAAGACGAAGCTCGAAGTGGTCGGGGATGCGCCCCGGGGCCGTACCGGTACCACCGTCACCTTCTGGCCCGACCGTGGTCTGTTCGAGACCACCGAGTTCGTCGCTCGGACCATGCTGGAGCGGTTCCAGATGATGGCGTTCCTGAACAAGGGTCTCGAGATCCGCTTCAAGGACGAACGAGACGGTCACGACAACGAGCCGGTGGTCTACAAGTACGCCGGCGGCATCGTCGACTTCGTCAAGCACGTAAACGCCACCAAGACCCCCCTGTTCAGCCGGGTCGGCTACCTCGAGGCCACCGACGAGGAGGCCGAGGTCGAGATCGCCTTCCAGTGGAACGAGGGTTATCAGGCCGACGGCCTCCACAGCTTCGCCAACGGGATCGCCACCATCGGCGGCGGAACCCACGAGGAGGGTTTCCGGGCGGCCCTGACCACCGTGGTCAACAAGTACGCCAAGGCCAAGGGGCTACTCAAGGAGAAGGACGCCAACCTCGGCGGCGAGGACGTGCGGGAAGGTCTGACCGGCATCATCTCGGTTCGACTGCGCGAGCCCCAGTTCGAAGGCCAGACCAAGGACAAGCTCGGCAACCCCGAGATCAAGTCGTTGGTGCAAAAGGCCACCAACGAGAAGTTGGCCGACTGGTTCGAGGAGCATCCCACCGAGGCCAACAAGATCGTCAAGAAGGGCATCAACGCCCAGCGGGCGCGCGCCGCGGCCCGCAATGCCCGCGACGCCACCCGACGTAAGAGCGCGCTCGACGGCGCCGGGATGCCCGACAAGCTCCGCGACTGCTCATCGCGGGACCGAAGCGAATGCGAGCTGTTCATCGTCGAAGGTGACTCGGCCGGTGGTTCGGCCACCAGCGCCCGGGATCCTCGGACCCAAGCGATCCTGCCCATCCGAGGCAAGATCCTCAACGTCGAGCGGGCCCGTCTGGACAAGATGCTCAAGAACACCGAGGTCCAGGCGCTGATCGCCGCCATTGGGGCCGGCTTCGGCGCTGACGAGTTCGACGTGACCAAGTCCCGCTACGACCGGGTCATCTTGTTGTGTGACGCCGATGTGGACGGCAGCCACATCCGGACCCTGCTGCTCACCTTCTTCTTCCGCCACATGAAGGAACTGGTCGAGCACCGCCACGTCTACATCGCCCAGCCTCCGCTGTACTCGACGGTGGTCGGCAAGGAGAAGGTGTACCTCAAAGACGATGCCGCCAAGGCGGCGTTCATGGCCGACAACCCCAACCACCGCAAGGAGTTCGCCCGCCTCAAGGGCTTGGGCGAAATGGACTGGGAAGAGCTCAAGGGCACGACGATGGATGCCGCGTCGCGCACGCTCCTGCAGGTGACCGTCGAACAGGCCGCTACCGCGGACGCCGCCATCTCGACCCTGATGGGTGATGACGTGGAGGCCCGTAAGGAGTTCATCAAGAAGAACGCCAAGGACGCCCGGTTCATCGACATCTGACCGACCCGGCCCCATCCCGCTCACCCCGATCCGAGGAAGCTCACCAGCAATGCCCGATGACGACACCCCCATCACCGACAACGAAGGCTCCGACCCGACCGTGACCGCCTTCGGTCTGATCGAGCCCATCGAGATCGAGGAGGAGATGGAGAGGTCGTTCCTCGACTACTCCATGTCGGTCATCGTGTCCCGGGCGCTTCCCGACGTGCGCGACGGGCTCAAGCCGGTGCACCGCCGGATCTTGTGGGGGATGTACGACGTCGGTGCCCGGCCCGACCGACCCTTCATGAAGTGCGCCCGTGTCACCGGCGAGGTGATGGGCAAGTACCACCCTCACGGTGACAGCGCCATCTACGACGCCCTGGTGCGCATGGCCCAGCCCCACTCGCTCCGGCATCCGTTGGTGTCGGGCCACGGCAACTTCGGTTCTCCCGACGACGGACCGGCGGCGGCCCGCTACACCGAATGCCGCCTCGATCCCCTGGCCATGTCGATGCTCCAGGACATCGCCGAGGAGACCGTCGACTTCGTCGACAACTACTCCGGTGAGTTCCAGGAACCGTCGGTCCTGCCCAGCCGCATCCCGAACCTGTTGGTCAACGGAGGGCAGGGCATCGCGGTGGGCATGGCCACCAACATCCCACCCCACAACCTCGGCGAAGTGATCGACGCCACCGTCCACCTCATGGACAACCCCGACGCCACGCCCGACGACCTCATGAACTTCGTGAAGGGCCCGGACTTCCCCACCGGCGCCCTGTTGATGGGGCGCTCGGGGATCATCGACGCCTACCGGACGGGGAGGGGTTCGATCCGGATGCGGGCGGTCTGTGAGATCGAGGAGACCAAGCGGGGCGGAGATCGCATCGTCATCACCGAGCTGCCCTACCAGGTGGGCCCCCGGTCGGTACTCGCCAAGATCAGCGAGCTGGTACAGGCCCGCGAGATAGAGGGCATCGCGGATGCCAACGACGAGTCCTCGGGCGGCCAGACCCGCATCGTCATCACCCTCAAGCGTGACGCCCCAGCGTTGATCATCCTCAACAACCTCTACAAGCGCACTCCGCTCCAGACGTCGTTCGCGGTCAACACCGTGGCCCTCGTCGACGGGGTACCCCGAACCCTGAACCTCCGCGAGGTCCTGTTCCACTACATCGAGCACCAGGTGGAGGTCATCACCCGGCGCTCGGAGTTCCGGCTCCGCAAGGCTCGTGAACGGGCCCACATCGTCGAGGGGCTGCTCAAGGCCCTCGATCTCATCGACGAGATCATCGCCACCATCAGGGCGTCGGCCGACAAGGACGCCGCCCGCACGGCTCTCCAGGCGGCACCGTTCGAGTTCTCCGAGGTTCAGGCCGAGTACATCCTCGACATGCAGCTCCACCGGCTCACCCGACTGGGCCGAGCCCAGCTCGAAGAGGAGATGGCGAAGCTTCGGGCCACCATCGCCGAGCTGGAAGCAATCCTCAGCGATCGCAGCGTCTTGCACCAGGTGATCAAGGACGAGCTAGCCGAGGTTCGTGCCAAGCACGCCTCGGACCGCAAGTCCAAGATCACCTTCGACGTGGGCGACATCGACATAGAGGATCTGATCGACGACGAGGATCTCGTGGTCACCATGTCGGCGCGCGGCTACGTCAAGACCGTGGCGGCGGACACCTTCAAGAGCCAGGGCCGAGGCGGTCGAGGCGTAGCGGGAGCCAAGCTCCGCGACGAGGACTACATCGTCCACATCCTGACCACCACGGCCCACGCCTATCTCCTGTTCTTCTCGAACCTGGGACGGGTGTACCGGCTCAAGGCCCACGAGATCCCGATGAAGGATCGGACTGCCCGCGGTACCGCCATCGTCAACCTGCTGCCGCTTCAACCCGACGAGCAGATCCGGGCGATCATCGACACCCGCGACTACGAGACCAACCAGTACCTGTTCTTCGCCACCCGCGACGGCCAGGTCAAGAAGACCCGTTTCAGCGAGTACGACTCGTCTCTGCGGGCCGGTCTCATCGCCATCAACCTCCGGGACGGAGACGAGTTGGTGAAGGTGATCCCGGTCAACGACTCCGACGAGATCTTCATGGTCAGCCGGACCGGGATGACCATCCGCTACGCCCAGGACGACGTACGGCCCATGGGCCGGTCCACGGCCGGCGTGCGGGGGATGAAGCTGAAGGCTGGCGACGAGGTCGTGTCCTGCGACGTGGCCCGCGACGACACCGCCATACTCATCGTGACCGACGGTGGCTACGGCAAGCGCACCCAGCTCGACAAGTTCAACATCCAGAACCGGGGTGGTCAGGGGGTGCGCGGCATCAAGCTCACCGCCAAGAAGGGGATCGTGGTCGCGGCGTTCATGGTCGGTCTCGACGACGAGATCTTCGCCATCGCCTCCGACGGTGTCGTCACCCGCATGCCGGTGCGCGACATCTCCTCGCAGGGCCGTGACGCCACCGGGGTCAAGGTCATGAACGTGGAAGGGGATCGCAGCGTGGCCGCGGTGGCTCCTGTCCTCAACGCCGAGGACTGAGGAGTCGTTTCGGGGCGCGAGCCTCGGGTACTGAGCGGGCTGTGCTCAGGTCTGGTCCGAGGTCCGGCTCCCAACGCGGGTCGGTCAGTGTGCTGCTGGCGACGGTGATGTTGCTGGCGGCCCTGATCGGGCTCGGGCTGGCCCGCCTGGGCGCGGCCGAAGCTCGGGCGGCATCTGCCCAGGCGGCGGCCGATGCCGCGGCCCTGGCTGGTGCCGCGGACGGGCGCAGGGCGGCGACGACGGTGGCCGAAGCCAACCAGGCCCGCCTGATCTCCTTCGTCCAGGACGGCCTCGATGCGGAGGTGGTGGTGGTCAGAGCCGGTCACCGTGCCGTGGCTCGGGCCCGCTGGCAGCCGGGATACACCGACATCCCGCCTGGCTGATCTTCAACGCCTGGGTGTCCGCTGGGCGGGCGGTGTGATGCACCGGGCCGTCATGGTGGTTCCTAGACTGACGCGGTGCCGCCCGCCTCTGGTTCCAGATCCTCGCGCCCCGAGGCCTCCGCGGCAGCCGGCCCGATACGTCCCCCGCGGCCACCGAAGGGTGAGCGCAAGGCTGCTGCCCCCGCGGAGGGTGTTGGTGGTGTGCTCTCTGAGCCCGACACCACGTCAGCGGACATGGTGGTGCTGGGCGCAGCCGCCGTGGCCGTGGCCCAGACCGACCCGACGGTGGTCACCGAGGCCGGCACTCCCACGGGGTCAACCGCCGTCATCCACTCCGAGAAACCAGCCGGGACGGGCGAGCCGACTCGACGTCAGCGTCGATCCCGCCCGGAGGCGACCGACCCTGATGTTGTGAAGATCGGTCGTCGGACCGGGCGACGAGTTCACCGCGTCGTCCGACGGATCGACCTGTGGTCGGTTCTGAAGCTCTCCATCGTGCTCTACACCTGCCTGTACGCCGCGGTGATGGCGACCTTGGCCTTGGTGTGGGGGGTGGCCTACTCCAGCGGTCAGATCGACAAGGTCCAGTCGTTCATGGCCGACGTCGGCCTGGGCAACTACCGCTTCTACGGCGACCGGATGTGGCGGGCCTGCGCCATGATCGGGGCCATCGGTGTGCTGGTGGCCACTGTCGTGACGGTGCTCACCACGGCACTCGTGAACGTGATCAGCGAAGCAACCGGTGGAATTCGCTTCACGATCATCGAGGAAGACCCCCGCCCTCGCCGTCGGCGTTGACGCCCGTCAGCAGACGGGAGAGCGTTACGGTTCGCATGGTGGGGTTCGTACCCGCTACCGTCGGCACCCGCTCGGGGCTATAGCTCAGTCGGTTAGAGCGCACCCCTGATAAGGGTGAGGTCGCTGGTTCGATTCCAGCTAGCCCCACGAGGAACCTTCGAACCACCCGGGAGAACTTCAGTGACCCTGATCCGCCGAGCGCTGGTGGCCATCGGAGTAGCCGGAGGGGTGGCAGCGGTCCTGCGGCTCCGGGGTTCGGGTGGCACACCGCCTCAGCGAGGAGGCTGGCGTGAGCTGGACCCCTCTGAGCTTCGCTGATGAGGGTCGCAGTAGTCGGCCTGGGTGCCGTTGGTACCAGGGCGGCCCGTCAGGTCGTCTCCACCACTGAGGTCGAGTCCGTCGTCGTGTCCGATCCCAAGGCGGACCGGATGAACGAGGTGGTGGCGTCGCTCGGCGAACGGGCACGAAGCCATTCTTCGGCCGCCGAACTGCCCGACGGCGATGTGGTGATCCTGGCCACCCCGGTCGGATCGCAGGCACCCCTGGCCGAGACCCTGGTGGCGAGGGGTTCATCGGTGGTGTGCACCACCGATTCGGTGGCCGAGACCAAGCGGTTGTTGGATCTGGGTCCCGAGGCCGAGGCCCGCGGTGTGACCGTGGCCGTCGGCGCAGGGTTCGCTCCGGGGCTCAGTTGCGTGCTGGCCCGCTTCGCCGCCGACCGATTCGACACCGTCGACGAGATCCACGTTTCACGCCTGGGTACCGGGGGACCCGCCTGCGCCCGTCAGCACCACGCCGCGTTGGGGGGCGAGGCACTGGACTGGCGCGACGGTGGCTGGCAGCACCGGCGAGCCGGCTCGGGCCGTGAGTTGGTGTGGTTCCCGGATCCGATCGGTGGCGCCGACTGCTACCGAGCCGAACTGCCCGACGCCATCCTCCTGGTTCCGGCCTTTCCGGGGGTGGGTCGGGTGACCGCTCGATTGGCCGCGACCCGGCGCGATCGCCTTACCTCCCGGTTTCCGATGGCTCGGCGTCCCCATCCCGAGGGTGGACTGGGTGCGGTTCGGGTGGAGGTTCGAGGGCGCGGTCCCGCTGGTATCGACGTCGAGATTCTGGGGGCGATGGACCGGCCGGGTGTGGCGGGTGGCGCGGTGGCCGCTCTGGCTGCCGTCGAGTTGGGTGCGGGACGAGCCCGTCGCTCGGGTGCCGCCGGCCTGGCGTCGTTGGTGGATGCGCCGGCGTTCCTCGGCGCTCTGGCTCATCGCGGCGTCAAAGTCGCCCGTTTCGCGCCCTAGAAGCGGTCGTCGTACCGCTGCTAACTTCAGCAAACATTTCAACCACGGACCGTGTTCTACCCGCCGCATCAGCTCCGGATCGTGGTTGACAAGGCGTGAATCACGCTGAAATTGGTGGATATTGGGCAACGCCCGCTAGCACACCGGTATCGGGTACCGTTGGATCCTTGATAGGCCATCCGGCTCATTTGGGCTCGAACCTCTCGATTTTCCTCATGAATCCGCGGCAATCTGCTCAAGTCTGCGGATGGATCATCCGTAGTTCCAATGACCTACTGGACATGGGTCGAGCTCAGGGGAAGGGCGAAATATGCAGGGAACCGGGGACAATTCCGTTCACCAACTGATCGAGCAGCACCTGCCACTGGTTCGCCACGTGGTCTTCCAGGTGGCGGTGAACTTCCCACGTCATGTCGATCGCGAGGAACTGGCCACGGCCGGCGCCCTCGGTCTCGTCGAAGCAGCCCAGCGTTTCGACGAGTCGCGGGGTGTTCCTTTCGACCGGTTCGCGGCACAACGCATCCGGGGAGCGATCCTCGACGCCGTTCGGGCCGCCGACTGGGCACCGAGGTCGGTTCGAAACCTCGCCCGTCGCCTGGAGTCGATCGAACAGCGTCTCGCCACCCACCTCGGCCGGATGCCGTCGGCGGAGGAGACCGCTGAGGCCCTCGGGGTGAGCACCGACGAACTGCGCCGCCTTCAGGACAAGATGTTCCGGTCGGTGGTCCTGGCCCTGGAGTATGACGTCAACGACGGCGACGAGGACCTGACCCTGGTCGAGGTGCTCACCGACGACTCGACCCGTGAGCCCTCCGAGGAGCTCGAGAACCGCGAGCTTCACGCCTACCTCCGTGACGCGGTGCATCTTCTCCCCGAGCGCCACCGGATTGTCGTCGCCGGCTACTTCCTCGAAGGCCGTAAATCCCAGGAGCTGGCCAGCCACCTGAACGTCACCGAATCGCGCATCTCCCAGCTCCGCTCCGAGGCGCTCGAGATGCTGCGGGAGGGGATCACCGCCCAGTACGGGGCGGACGACGCCGAGACGGTCAACGAGCGCCCCCAGGGCCGGGTTGCCCGCCGCAAGGCCGGTTACGCCAGCGCCATCGCCGAGGCCTCACCCTGGCACCAGCGAATCGGCGAAGAAGCCGCCTCGGCCTGACCAGCCATTTCGCCCGATCCGATGCCCGGAGACGGGCCAAAACGGTGGTTTACCTCACCCCTGATGGGGCGAAGCCGATGGAAGTGTTCCATGGAGCGCATCAACGTCATCCTCGAACGTGAGGAAGAGGTACTCGAGACGCTGCTCTTCAAGCTTGTGGTCACCAGGCTGCTGCTGGAGAACGGTGAGCTCGGTTTCCTGTCGCGTGCGACCAGGGAGGTCGAGCGAGCCCGGACCAGGGCCCGGGAGCTAGATCTGATGAGGGCGGCGACCGTGTCCCAGCACCGCGCCGGTGTGACGTTGCGGGATCTGGCGACCGAGGCACCCGAGCCGTGGCCTGGGATCTTCCGCGATCATCACGATCGCCTCACGACGCTGGTGGCCGAGATCGAGGTGACCGCCCATCGCAACTCCAACGAGGCTCGGTTGGGCCTGGAGAGTCTCCAGCGGCCCCGCGTCGGGGCCGGTGGCCCTGAGCCGGCGAGATCGGGCGACGCAGAACTCGCCCGATTGGCCCAGGGGGCGTCCTTCGAGGCGGTTCTGGGGACAGCAAGCCGGCTACGGATGCCGGACCTGCTCGATTTCCTCCGCTGAGACACCATCGATCTGCTGGGAGGCTCCGGCATTAGGCCGGAGCCGTGGCCTGAGCGGCCCGTTGGCCAACGGCGAGCAAGAGCAGAAGGTCGTGGCCTGGTGATACCCGGAGGGTCAGGGTGTCGGTTCGCCCCGCAGGATGGCGAGGGTGGACTCGTGGAGGAGACCGTTGGTGGCCAGGCCGCTGCCTCGGGCGGGGGACGGGTCGCCGTCGATGGCGGTGAAACGTCCGCCGGCCTCCGACAGGATCACCGGCATCGGTGCGACGTCGTACAGCTCGGCCTTGGGGTCGTACATGGCCTCGACCCGGCCCGTCGCCACCAGGACGTAGCCGTAGCCGTCGCCCCAGGTCCGGAGGTTGAACCCGGCTCCCTTGGCCCGCAACAACTCGTCGTCGGACCACGGCGACAGCCCGCTGGAGGTGAGGTACGCGCCGTCGACGGTGGCGTGGTCGTTGACCGAGGCGGGTGCACCGTTGCAGAAGCAGCCGAGGCCCCGGCCGGCGTAGACCGTCTCGCCCAGGGCGGGAACGTTGATCACTCCCAGCGCGATGCCGTTGGAGTCCTCGAGCGCCAACAGGTTGGTGTAGAGCGGAACTCCGTGGGTGAAGGCCTTGGTCCCGTCGATCGGATCGATGATCCAACGTCGCCCCGAGGTACCGATCTTCTCGGCCTCCTCTTCACCCAGGATCCCGTCGTCGGGGAACCGGTTCTCGATCTCCTCACGCAACATCCGCTCCGCTGCCCGGTCGGCCACCGTCACCGGCGTTCCATCACCTTTGCGGTCGATGGCCAGGTCGGGGTTGCGGAAGTAGGTCAGCGTCAGCTCACCGGCCTGGCGGAGCAGGGCTACGGCGGTGTCGACAAGCTCGGGGGTAATGGCGTCGGGCATGGGGCAATCCTCGCGCAACGGTGACAGTCGGCCGACCGTCACCCTTAGGCACCTAGCGGGTAGGCCCAGTCCTCATCGCTGTGAGGGTAATCGGACCGAGGCTTCGTCTCGGTTTAGCGATGCCGTGCTTATGGGTCGGCTCAGAGGGTCTTGACCCGCTCGGCGTAGGCGGTACCGGTCCGCAGCTGACCGACCAGGACCGACAGCGCACCGCTGTTGGCCCGAGCCATGGTCGACCATCCGGTCAGTTCGCCGTCGGAGGGAGCTCGCCCCAGCAGGCCGAAGTAGGCGGAGACGACGCCGACCTCCTGGGCCTTGTTGTTGACGTACTCGGGCGACTCGCACATCTGGCGCATCACCCAGCCTCGGGACTTGCCGTGGTCGAGCTGGGAGGTCCAGTAGAGGTATCCGCTGTTGTCGGGTTTGCGGCCGAACACGTTCTGGTAGATCTGGTTGACGAACTCGGCGTTGCCGAGCTTGCCGTAGCGCTTCTTGAACTCGGCGGAGTTGGCGAAGTCCTGAGAGATCTTGTCCAGTGAGGTTCCGGCGCGGACCTGGTCCACCCAGTAGCGCAGGCCCGAGGTGTCTGGGCGGCGGAGGAAGTAGGCGGTGTAGAGCCGGATGGTCGGCGGTACCACGGTGGTCCAGGCGCTGGCTCCGACCTGTTCGAGGATGAACTGGTCGGCGGTGACCTTCGAGCCTTCGAGGCGGTCGGTGGCGTCGCTCAACCACGCCGCGGTCGGGGTGACGGCCAGGAAGTCGAGGGCCTGGCGGCGGGCGAAGTCCTCGGCCTTGGCGAAGGGCACGAACGGGCCAGTGGTGGAGAAGGCCTCGTCGTCGGTGGTGTCGGTGGAGCCGACGAGCTTGGCGGGTTCGGCTTCGGTGAGGGAGTAGTGGGCATTGACCGCCGAGGCCTTCCACATGTCCTCGTTGGGCATGCGGATCTCGAAGTGGAGATGGGAGCCCGCACCCTCGGCGTTGCCGCTGTCACCCATGTAGGCCAGGTGCTGGCCCTTGACCACCCGGTCGCCTTCCTTGAGCCCGGCGGCGAAGGCCTGCTCGAGCTTGTTGGCGCCGTCGTCGGTGCCGGGGGTGTCGTTGTTGATGTGGAGATAGCAGTAGTACCAGTCGTCGTCGCCCTTCAGGTACAGCGAGTTGCCGCCGGATCCGTGGCGCAGCTCGGCCACGGTGCCGTCGACGCAGGCCAGGAGCTTGAGCATCTTGTTGCCCATCAGGTCCTGACCCTCGTGCTTGCGACCGTTGCTACGTGGGGCCAGGAAGGTGTCCGACCAGGAGGCCTTGCCCAGCACGGGGTCGGGGAGGACGGGGAACATCATCGGGCGGACGTGCTTGGCGTCGGCAGCCTGGGGTGGGAGGAAGCCGAAGTCCTTCTGGACGTCGAGGGTCTCGCCGTCGCTGGCCGAGGCAACCCCGGCGAAGCCGGGGAGGAGGGGAGCCACGCCGGCGGCGGCGCCGGTGGCGAGGATCATCCGACGGGAGATCACCCCCGGATTGTGTTCGGAGGTGGGCTGGTCGTGGTGACCGCAGGTGCAGGTCATGTTGTGGTGACTTCCTGTTGGCTTGGTTGCCCGGGGCGGGTTGGGCCTCGGTTGGCTGTCGCCGGTGAGTTGTTACGATAGCGTTACGAAAGGGCTCGAATCCAGGCACCCGGACGGGTGAGCCAGTCCACGACGGGACCGGGCGTCGAGACCACATGGATTCATCGGCCTTTGAGTGCCCGAACGTGAGTCGAACGACCTAGTGCCTTGACCGGCATCCTTTGCCGGGGTTGGGACTCACCTGGGCTGCAACGCTGCCCAGTTCTCGTGGGCCGCCTTCGGCGGACGCCTTCTGGTTCCGTCGAGCCCGGTCCTCACTTCGTTGCGGGGGCTCGACGGTTTGTGCAGTGGCTCGCAGCTCGCAACAGCGCAACGTTGTCTGGTGGCGCGCCAGGGACGGTCCTGTCGTGTGTTGGCAGTACTGGTCGGTGTGCCGGGCTCGGCCACTCGGGCTCGGCTGTGTGACCGGTAGGGTTCGGAGGTGAGCGACGATCTTCACGGGGCGATCGGCGAACTGCTCGGCGACGATGGACAGCGCTACACGACAGGACGCCGAAACCTCGTAGAGGTGCTTCGTCGGGCATCCCGACCGCTCACCGCGGCGGAGATCCTGGCGGCGGGTTCGCTTCCGCTCAGCTCCGCCTACCGAAACCTGGCGGTGCTCGAGGCTTGCGGAGTTGTCCACCGGGTGGCGGGCACCGATGAACTCGCCCGATTCGAGTTGGCCGAGGACCTCACCGACCACCACCATCATCTGATCTGTACCGAATGTGGAACCGTGCTGGACTTCACGGTTCCCGATGCTTTGGAGGCCGACCTGGCCGCGGTCACCGCCGAGGTGGCGAGCGCCACCGGCTTCCGCACCCGCCACCACCGACTCGACCTCCTCGGTCGTTGCGCCGACTGCGACTGAACCACCCGACGACCCGGAACCTCTCGTGACCAGCCCTGCCACCGAAGCGGCTCGCCGCCGGACCTTCGCCATCATCTCCCACCCCGACGCCGGCAAGACCACCCTCACCGAGAAGTTCCTCCTCTACGGCGGCGCACTGTCGGGTGGGGCCGGCGCGGTGAAGGCGCGCGGCGATCGCCGATCGGCCACCTCGGACTGGATGGAGATGGAGCAACAGCGCGGCATCTCCATCACCTCCACCGTCCTCCAGTTCCCCTACCGGGACTGCGTCGTGAACCTGCTCGACACCCCCGGCCACCGCGACTTCTCCGAGGACACCTACCGGGTTCTGGCCGCGGCCGACGCCGCGGTGATGGTCCTCGACGCGGCCAAGGGGATCGAGCCCCAGACCCTCAAGTTGTTCGAGGTGTGCAAGGCCCGTCAGATGCCGTTGCTCACCTTCATCAACAAGTGGGACCGGCCCGGCCTGGAGGCTCTGG
The DNA here is from genome assembly GCA_020439505.1 of Acidimicrobiales bacterium. Classification (GTDB taxonomy): domain Bacteria; phylum Actinomycetota; class Acidimicrobiia; order Acidimicrobiales; family Iamiaceae; genus Aquihabitans. The sequence goes on along the minus strand of JAGQSO010000001.1, from coordinate 35,012 downwards.
AACTGCTCGACGAGATCGACGCCAAGATCGGGGTGACCGCGGCACCGGTCACCTGGCCGGTCGGTATCGCCGGTGATTTCCGGGGGGTGATCGACCGGGCCGGGGGCGGCCGTTTCGTCCGGTTCACCCGAACGGCGCGGGGCGCAACCGAGGCTCCCGAGGAGATCGTGGACGCCGAGCGGGCCGAGGCCGAGGAGGGTGCGGCCTGGACCGCTGCTGTCGAGGAGTCGGCGCTGCTGGAGACGATGGGGCTCGACTTCGACAACGAGCTGTTCCTCGGAGGCGAGCTGTCACCGACGTTCTTCGGGTCCGCCCTCACCAACTTCGGGGTCCGTCTCCTGCTCGACGCCGTGATCGACCTGGCGCCGGCGGCCTCGGCCCGACCCGATCGCGATGGCAACCTTCGTCCTCTCGATGCTCCATTCAGCGGCTTCGTTTTCAAGGTCCAGGCCAACATGGACAAGGCCCACCGCGACCGGATTGCCTTCTTGCGGGTCTGCTCGGGCCGGTTCGAGCGAGGGATGGTCGTGACCCACTCCGAGACCGGCAAGCCCTTCGCCACCAAGTACGCCCACCAGGTGTTCGGCTCGGACCGTGAAACGGTCGAGGAGGCCTACCCCGGCGACGTGGTCGGACTGGTCAACGCCACCGACGTTCGCGTCGGCGACACCTTGTGGATCGACGAGGCCGTCACCTTTCCCCGGATCCCGAGCTTCGCGCCCGAGTTCTTCTCGGTGGCCCGGGTCCGCGACACCGGCCGGTTCAAGCAGTTCCGCAAGGGCATCGCCCAACTCGACGAGGAGGGGGTGGTCCAGGTCCTTCGCGACCCCGACCTCGGCGACCAGGCTCCGGTTCTGGCCGCGGTAGGACCGATGCAGTTCGACGTTGCCGTGCACCGTTTGGAGACCGAGTTCGGCGCTCCGGTCGAGCTGAGCCCCACCACCTATTCGGTGGCTCGCCGGACCGACGCTGCCAGTACCCCGACCCTCCGGGCCATGCGCGGCGTCGACGTGCTGAACCGCAGCGACGGCACCCTCATTGCGGTATTCGAGAGCCAGTACTGGCTCGAGCGTCTGGTGGCCGAACAGCCCGAGTTGGTGTTGGAACCCCTCGTCGCCGGCGACCACCCGACCTGAGCAGGCCGGGTCCCAGGCCCCGAAACGTTTGCAGCACTCACTGTCGGCAGCCGAAACACTGGTGTTCTTCCAAGCACGTTTGCGCTGTTGCGAGCTTGCGAGCCACTGAGCAAACGCCGTCGAGCCGCCGCAACGAAGTGAGGACCGGGCTTGACGGAACCAGGAATCGTCCGCCGAAGGCGGCCCACGAGAACTGGACAGCGTGTAGTTCAGGCGACTCCCAAGCCCGGCAGAGGTTTGCCGGATACGGCGGCTAGTCGCAGACGGTGTTGTCCTCGGGTGGGGTGAGGTCGACCAGGTAGGCGGCGATCAGGTCGTCGATGCAGGAATTTCCTTGGCCCACCACCGTGTGGCCCTCGCCCACGTTGGTGATCAACCGGGCGTCGGGGATCTGGCCAGCGATCTTCACCCCCGACTCGTAGGGGGTGGCGGGATCGCCGGTGGTGCTGACCACCACGATCGGGGGGAGGCCTTTGATGTCGGCGGGAACGGGTTGGAGCGGCTGGGGTGGCACAGGCCATAGCGGGCAGCGGGCGTAGTCGTTGACCAGGGCCTCTCCCAGGCGGGGGAACCGGTCGCCGATGCGTCGGCCCTCGGTCAGGACGGCGTCGAAGGAACGGGGCCAATCGGCGTCGAGGCAACTCACCGCGAAGTAGACCTCGGTGCTGTTGGGGTAGGTGCCGTCGGGATCGCGTCGCAGATACGAGTCGGCGAGGCGGACCATCGCGGTGCCGTTACCGGCGTCGGCGTCGGTTAGGGCCCGGGTCAGCTGGGGCCAGAGGGTCTTGGAGTAGAGGGCCTGGGCCATCGCCAGCGCCAACACACCGGGAGTGGCGGGTCGGTCAGCTCGGGGCGCCGCGATCGGTGAAGCCTCGGACCGTGCGATCACCCGGTCGATCACCTCCAGGGCCGGTGAGTCGAGACACCGGCGTCGGTCACAGTCTTCGGCGTAGGTGGTGAGAGCATTCTCGAAGCCTTGGGCTTGGAACTCGACCGCTTCCAGGCCGGTCATCGACGGATCGACCACGCCGTCGAGCACCAGGGCACGCACCCGATCGGGATACAGGCGGGCGTACTGCTGGGCGATCGACGTCCCGTAGGAGTAGCCGAGGAAGGTGAGCTTCTCGTCGCCTATCGCCGCTCGGATCAGGTCGAGGTCGTGGGCTACCGCCACCGTTCCCATGTGCGGGAGCATCTCGGGGTACTTGGCGGCGCACTCGTCCACGAACTGTTGGGAAACCGACCGGTAGGTGTCGACGTCGGCCTGGTCCTCCATGGTGGGGTCGACGTCGTAAATGGCGGGGAGGTGGGAATGGCAGTACATGGGGGTGCTGCCCCCGACGCCGCGGGGATCGAAGCCCACGATGTCGAAGCGGTCCATGACCTCTGTGGGAAGGGTCAGGGCGGCGGCCAGGCCAAGCCCCGAACCTCCGGGACCGCCGGGGTTGACCACCAGCGATCCGATGCGGGCGTCGGGATCGCGGGCAGGGCGGCGCAGCAACATCAGCTCGATCATCTGGCCGTCGGGCTGTGAATGATCGAGGGGGACGATGACGCTGCCGCAATCAAGACCCGATCCGCAGGTGGTCCACTCGACCGGTGCCACCGGCTCGTCACCTCGAAGCGGGGTCGAGCCTGGCGGCGAGGTGGACCCGGCGGTGGAGTCGCCGGAGTGGTCGGCGGGTGAGCGGGTGGTCGACGATGAGGCCTCCATGCCACCACCTTGAGAGCAGGCGGCGATCAGCAGGAGAGCCATCGACCCGGCCAGTGCTCGTTGGACCAAACGATGGCCGTCCCCCGCCGACCTCACGCCCGGTCCCGACCCGTCTCAGCGCCGGGCGGCACGTCGGCGCCAACCTTCGGGCAGGACGTGGTCCAACACGTCGTCGACGGTCACCGCTCCCACCAGACGACCGGCCTGGTCGCACACCGCCAACCCCAACAGGTCGTAGGAGGCCAGGCGCTCGGCCACCTCCCGCCCCGGTAGGTCGGTGCTGACCGGATCGATGGTGTCGTTCACGCAGTCGCCGAGAATGGTGGAGGGAGGCTCTCGCAACAGCCGCTGGAACCCGATGACCCCCAGATAGCGACCGGTGGGAGTGGAGTGGGGAGGTTGGGTGACGAACACCTGGGCGGCCAGCACCGACGGGGTCTCGCGCTGGCGGATGTGGGCGAGTGCTTCGGCCACGGTGGTGCTCGGACTCAGGACCACGGGCTCTGGGGTCATCAGGCCGCCGGCGGTGTCTTCCCCGTAGGACAGCAGTCGACGGATCGGTGTCGACTCTTCGGGGCGCATCTCCTCCAGGAGGGCGGAACGGTCGGCCTCGGCCAAATCGGCCAGTAGGTCGGCGGCGTCGTCGGGCTCCATCTCCTCGAGGATGTGGGCCGCCCGCTCCACTCCGAGGCGTTCGACGATGCGAACCGCCTCCTCCTCGGGCATTTCCTCGAGAAGGTCGGCGACCTGCTCGTCATCGAGCAGAGCCACCACCTGTTGCTGACGGGCCGGGGGCAGCGACCGCAGACGTGACGCGACGTCGGTGGGGTGGAGGTCGCGCATCTCGGCGACTTCGGTCATCTCCGGGGTGGTGGTGAAATAGCGGGCTACCTCGTCCCACGGCACCACCCGAGGTGGGCGTCGCCGCAACGGCCCCCGCCGAGCCAGCGCCGCCTGGGTCACGAACCAGAACGCCTTGTCGGGCCCGGGTTCGATGGCGAGGTCGGTGAGGTGGTCGTCGCCGATGGCGGTGTTCAGGAGCTCGGCCACGGCCAAGTCTTCACCAGGACGCTGCTGGAAGGATCGGGTATCGACGGTCCCGCCTCGGAGGTGGACTCCGAACCGGTCGATCTCGGCCACTCGGGCCATGTTCACGAAGATGAGCCGCCGCTGGAGTTGAGCGACCAGACCCAGAACCCGCAGGGTCGTACCGCTTCGGGTCAACACCACGTCCTGGACCCGCCCGACCAGGCCGTCGTCGCCGTCCACCAACGGCAACCTGACCAGGCGCGACACGAAGACAGGCGGGGCCGACACGGCTGCGACGCTAATGGTTGGTCCGGGTGCCGTGTCGTCGCCAGGGCCGCTGGCCCGGTGGCCAGTGGTCGAGTACCCGGCTGGCGGTCGGCGGGTGTCGGCTTCGCGCCTCCACGGTCGGCTCGGTAGCCTGCCCGGACCGGGAACGTGAAGACGCGCCCACCCGGGGACGTAGCTCAGTTGGCTAGAGCACCTGCTTTGCAAGCAGGGGGTCGTGGGTTCGATTCCCATCGTCTCCACCAAGAACACGCATGCCAGGGGCCTGCTGTCTTGCCTCGGCGGCCGGATCAGGCCGGACTCCGCGAAAACTCCGCGAGACAGGGCGGTATTCGGCGGTACATCCTGATAAAGACGATGCTCGTCAGCCTCTCGACGAAAGGATGGCGCCGTGAGGTCAATGGCCTGGCGACACGAGTTCGAGCCGCGTCCCTGGTCGGACCTGAGCGAGTTCTACGAGCGAATGGCGACGAAGGACCAGGCGTTCGGTTACCTCGTCGACATCGTGCGGAGCATCGAAGTATCGCCGGGTCGGGACCGTCTCGCGGCGACGACGTCGATGCATGATCTGCTGGTCGTGGATCAGCCCATTTCGAGTCTGCCGATCGAGATGCTTCGCGTCTCGGCACCGGGCTCCCTTTCGCCGGCGCCAGCCGGCTCAGTGGTTATCGAGCACTTCTCTCATAGCGGGAGAAACGACCGTGTCGAGCGGCCGGTGGTCGAGGCGGTGCCGCTGTTCTGGCGGTTCGTCTTGGAGAAGTTCGGTATCGAGGGTGCACCTGTGAATGAGGCTGGGCGGTGACGAAGAACGTTGACGTCGCGAGGTTGCGCCAGCAGTTGGCCGACGTCTGTGCGCGGCGGGTGCCGCCTGATGTCGCCAGGGTTGTGGAGGGGCTTGCCCGCCCAGCGATCCGGCTCCGTCATTCGGATGAGCCGCTCCGCTCGCATCTCGGCGGCGCGGCGTTGATCGATGACCTCGCTCAATGGCCGCGATGGCATGGCCGGCCGTTGTCACTCGTGGCGGTCATCGATCTGGCCGAGCTGGCACTGTTCGAGTCCGACCCGGACCTGCCGACGAGCGGGGTGCTCAACTTCTTCTACGACTACGAGGAACAGCCGTGGGGCTTCGAGCCGGAGCACCGCGGTGGGTGGCGCGTGGTCCTCGCCGACCCCGCTTCGGGGCGACCGGTGAGCCCACCGGAGGGCGCGGACGCGTTCGCGTCGATCGGCCTGGTGCCGCAGCAGACCCTTTCGATCCCGGGTTGGGAGGAACCGGCCGTCGAGTCGGTGTTCCCACCGCATCAGGACCGGAGCTCGGACGCGGAGGCTGTGCGGCAGAGGTACTTCTCCATTCAGCACGACTGGAGCGAGGTCGTCGACGTCGAGTCGACTCCCAACCACCAGATCGGTGGCTGGCCGCGCCTGCAACAGAACCCGATCTGGCGGGAGTGCGATGTGGTCTCCAGGGGCCTCCCACTTGGAACGTCTGAGCAGTGGAACCACGCCGAGCCGACGTTCAGCGCGGAGCGTGAGGCGGACTGGCGGCTGCTCATCCAACTCGACACGGATGACGACGCCGGATGGATGTGGGGAGACGTCGGAACGCTCTACTTCACGATCCGCAAATCGCTCTCCGTTGCGGCTGCCGTCGACGATGCGTGGCTGGTCCTGCAGTGTGGCTGACGTCGTACTGGGCTCAAGGCCTATCGACAGCCGATCGGTGGAGGTCGTCGAGCCGCTTGGTGAGGGTCTCGACCTGTTCGGCGGTGAGGAACACCATCTCGGCCTTCGGAGAGGCGGCGACGCGGGATCCGTCGCACGGGTTGGATCGGATCGCGCCATCGGCTTGGGCGGTGGTGAGCACGAGTCGCAGGATCTTGCGGGCCGAGCGGACGGTGCCGGGCGCCGCGCCGCCCTTGGTTCGCTGGGCGAGGAACCGACGGACGTCGGCAGCCCCGATGGCGGCGATGGGCTTGTCGCCGAAGGTCGGGAGGACGTGGACGCGCAGGATCGGCTACGCGACGAAGGGTGGGCATCTCACGTCACGGCGGAGAATCTGGTGAGGACCTGGGAGCAGGTGGCCCATGGGCTCGACACGTACGACGCGACGATCGACGACTACACGAACGACATCACCGCCCGCGACGCCCTCGCTGAGATCTTGGGGTGGGCTGAGCCTCCCTTTCGGCAAGAGGTCGAATGTCGCATCGCCAGCGCGGATCGACGGATTCGAGCAGCCACCGTGGATGACGCTGGAGCGGCGGTCGGTCGCTACTTCCGGATTGAAACCAAAGATGGCTGGTGGTGGCGTCGTCGTCCGACCAGCGGCCCGCTTGCCGAGTGGCTCGATCGGTAGGTCGCGTTGCTACTGAGCTTGGAAGATCGCCTCGAAGTCCCGCGCAACCTGCTCGGCGTTGGCACCGGCTCCGTACGAGAGGTCGATCGTCGTTGTCCACGTCGGCGGCCACGGCTGCCGAAGCGTGGCCACGCAGTCGATCGTTCCCTTGCCGTCGTGGGTGAGGGTCAGCTCGAACTGTCCCTCGATTGAAGCGAACGCTATGGGCGTGTCGAATCCTCGCCAGTTGTCCGCGACCCGGCGAAGCAGGCCCGGCAGGGCCGGTTCTCCGTAGTCCCAGACCTCGACACTTGCTCGTCCTGTCTCGAACTCCAGGGTGACCGTGTACCTCCAGCCCCCGTCCCCATCGGGCGCGGGGCCGGACAGGATGACCGATCGACCGTTCTCACCGACGATTCGCGCTTCTCGAGTCATGTCGCCTCATCCGTGTTCCACTCACCGAACAGATCGAACAGGTCTTCCCAGACCGGTACGCGAGGTGGCTCGTCAGCAGCCCAGTCGGGACGATCGATTCCGAACTCCGTCGCGAGGTAGTCCGCGAGGTCGTTGCCGTAGAAGATCGAGTCGACGGCCTGCCACACGGACAGCACTGCACGTGGCCCTTCGGCCGGGAGCGACACAAGGAACCGGTGGCTGCAGATCGGAAACAGGGTCGGCGCCTGGGCCACGATCGCGAGTTCTGCTCGATCGCGTCGGAGAGGTCTTCGGGGCGATGTCCGAGGCGGGGGTGCCAGTAGCCGATGTGCTCGATGTCGAAGGCGAAGGTCCCTGCGGAGCCACTGCCGGGATTCGACGGCCACGAGGTCGGTGCCCTCGGTCCAGCGAGCCGACTTCGGTGATACGGGGACGCCGGCACGTAGGAACATCGAGAGCTCCGGGGGTATCGGGCATTCGAAGCGGGCCTCGATGGCGGCCCGATCGGAGTCGGTCATCCCCGAAGCGAACTCGACTCCCCGGTCACGGAGCTGAGCGACGGCGGTAGCAGTCCACTGCTCGTCGAACCCGGCCGTGGTCATACCGCCAGTATCTCTCGGTCCGTCGGTGCAGCGGCGATGAGTTCACACCGCGCCGTACAATCTCCGTATGGCCGTACCCGCTCGCTTCTCGCGTGACGAGATCAGGGAGATGAGCCGCGACCTGTCGGCGGCGACCTCTGACGACGTGTCGATCACTTCTGACGGTGTTCGGCTCGATTCCAAGGAGAAGGTGCTGGCGTTCCTCGGTGAGCTCGAGCGCGAGCGCCAGGGCGGCGCTGCCTCGGTCCGTTGACGGTGGACCATCGGGTCGACTGGCTCACCATCACCGAGTGCTTCGACCGCCACGGTGTCGAGTACCTGATTGTCGGTGGAGTCGGTGCTCAACTCCACGGTGCAACCCGCCCTACGAGCGACTTCGACTCGCTTCCCAAGACGTCGGGGGAGAACCTCGACCGGTTGGGCATTGCCCTCCGTGAGCTCGGTGCCTACCTCCGCGTCGAGGGACTCACCGACGAAGAGGCCCGGGCGCTTCCGGTGCACCTCGACGGAGCCACGCTCGCTCGGATGGACATCTCGACGTGGCGGACCGACGCTGGCGATCTCGACGTGCTCACGGCGATTCCGACCCGCGATGGAGGCCGATCCCGCTACGAGGATCTCCTCGTCCGGGCGAGTTCGGTCGACTTCGGCGGCGTCCCCGTCCGTGTCGCCGCGCTCGAAGACATCATCGCGTCGAAGGAGTGGGCCGACCGCCCGAAGGACCGAGCAGCGCTCGAGGAGCTCCGCCGGCTGGCAGCCGATGACAGCTGACCGACCCGGTAGCACTCCGCGAAAACTCCGCGAGAGCACTGGTACGGGGCGGTACTCGGCGATACCTGAGGTAACCAGAAAGACGCGGTGACCTGGGTGTTCCTCCTCTGACCAGGTACGACATCGACCGCCTGGACTGCTTTGCAAGCAGGGGGTCGTGGGTTCGATTCCCATCGTCTCCACCAGAAACCTCTAGGTCAGGGCCCTGCGGCCCTGCCTCGGCGAGCGGCGAATCAGACGGCACCCCGCGAAAACTACGCGAGATCTGGCTGGAGCACCGCTACTTCATGGTCACCGCCGTGCGCGTTGTTGGCCACAAGCCAGCGGCGCTTTCGTCGCGGCTATCTAGATGCCTCGATATCGCCAACCGTGATCATCAGATCGAGTGGGTTCGTTGGAGAACGAGTGAGGCCGAACCGCTTGTAGAACTCCGCCGCCTCTGGGTGCAGCGCCGTGACCACAAGCATCCGCACGCCGATGGTCTCGCTCGCGGCGACGGTGAGATCCATCGCATGGCTGAGCAGCCCAGCGCCGACGCCGTGACCTTGAGCTTGTCGATCGACGGCCAGGCGGCCGAGCAGGATCGCGGGGATCTGTCTTGGTGCCTGGCGTCTAGCACGACCTGTCGCTCCGCTCCGAAGCACTGCGAAAGCTGAAACCGAGTGATACCCCACGACTCGGACGCCATCGGTCGTGACGTAGGTGCGTGAGAACCCGGCGAGTTGGTTGCGCAACGCGCGACGCACCAACCACTGGTCGAGCTCTGGTTCGCCGGAATCGAATCTGTCGAGGCGATGGCCGGCGGTAAGCAGCTCGACCGCCGTGAAGTGGTTGGTCACTTCTCGAAGGGAGAAGGGCGATCGAAGAGCTCTGCTGTCTTCGGATTGCGTCGGCCCTTGCGGGAGACGCGGCGCTCCAAGGCATCCCACGTCTTCGCATCGAGAACAACGTGGTCGCGGTCGGCCAGCGTCTCGGCAGCCGAAGCGCGGGCGGCCTGCACCACGAACTCGGTGATCGACAGGTGAGACGCCTCGGCCGCGGCTCGGATGAGCCAGTCATCAGTCGGTGAGAGCCTCAGGTGCAGTCGCTCGTCCCGTGTCTCTGCCTTCGTGGCCATGGTACGAGTGTACGCACATTCGCCGCACGGTAACCCCTCTGTTGCCAAGTTTGGCCTTGAGAACCGAACTCTCCCGAGGGAACCTCACTCGGCAAACAGCAAGGACGAGCGGCACCCTCCGAACCGCACTCTGATCCTGGTGCTTCGCTTACCAGTAGGCCGCGAACGTGTACCAGGGTCCGGTCAGGTGGCGGTACTCGACTCGTTCGCCACCGACGACGCACAGTACCGGGTAGTCATGGCGAGGGCCGGCGGGTAGGTGGGCGAAGCCGGCCGAGGTCAGGAACGGACGGGGCGACGACGAAGTGTCGAGGAACACGAACGTCTGACCGTCCAGACTCTCGGCCCGGTCAATGGCGTAGGTGCCCAACCTCGAGGGGGTCTCGAGTTCGACAGGTTCCACGCCGTCCGGGGTCGCGGCTTCCTTCACGAGCCGGTCGAAGGCGGGTTGGGCTTGGGACCACCGGAGTTGGAGAGGGATGTCCAGGGCCAAGAAGACGAGCAACAGGACTCCGGTTACGGGGGCCACAACGAACCAGCGGGCCGACCCGACTGCGAACCCACGCCGTCGAGCGGCGAACCACAATCCCACCCACACCATCCAGAACACACCGGCAGCGGCAAGAAACAGCCCGGATCCCAACGCCCACAGGAACCATCCGCCCGCAGGAGAGCTGGCAGCAAAGATCAGTGGCACGGTCGCGAGCACCAGCAACAGGTGGAACACCAACCGGGGCGGTCGGCTGAACGAGAACGGCCCGACCCCGCCCGGAGGGTACGGGGGCTCGGCCCTAGTGGCGGTGTGGTCGCTCGCCATGGCCGGAGCGTACGACAGACGCAGGACCAGACGGCGGGGCGGTTCCTGGGCACGCCGAGTTAGAGCCACCTGGGACTGGAGCGGTGCCGACCCCGGGGTCGAACGGCCCGACGGGACCGGTCTGGGCTCAGGCGGTGCGGTCGCCGGGATCGAGGTGGGCGGCATCTCCGAGGGCGGTGAGCGACCAGATGGCGGCACCGGCGATCCGCTGGGTGCGCAACACCGCCACCGAGGCGTGACCCATGGCGAAGCGATGCCAGTCCCAGGGTTCCTTCTGCACCCCCAGGAGGTGGGCGATGAGCGTGCTGTTGGTGCCGCCGTGGGCCACCGCCACCACCCGACGGGGAGCGTCGGGATCGACACGCCACAGGTTCTCGCCCAACGGTTCGACACCCCAGTTGGTGAGCGTCGAGTCGATTCCGTTGGCCACCCGGTCGTGGAAATCCTGCATCGGTTCGGCTCCGGCCAGACCGTCCCACCATTCAACGCGCGGCTTGTTCTGCTGGGCGGCGAAGGCCTCTTCCACCACCTCTATCGGTTGGTCATCCCAGGCGTCGGGCATCTTGACCTCGACCAGCCAGTCCAACGTTGCGGACCCGACGCCCAACGCGGTGGAGATCGGTGCCGCGGTCTCGGCCGCCCGGCGGGCCGGGGACACGATGAGGTGGTCGACAGGACCGTCGAGCGGATCGCGGGAGTGGTCACCGAGCCGACTGGCAACGTTGGTGGCCTGGAGGTGACCGAGGTCGGTCAATTCGGGATCGTTCCGGTTCTTCCCATCGACGACCCACCGAGGTTGACCATGTCGGACCAGCACCAACTCCATGTCGGCAACGTACCGTCTGATCGGTCAGAGCCGATGCGGTATTCAGAAGCCCAGTTGTTCGAGGGCGAGGGGGGAGAGACGTTCGGGGGTCCACGGCGGGTCCCACACCACGTTGATGTTGACCTCGTGTTGGGGGAGCGCTTGGCGGACGGCGTCACCGGCTTCGATCGGGAGCTGTTCGGACACCGGGCATCCGGGGGTGGTCAGGGTCATGTCGATGTCGACGGTGGATCCGTCGATGCGCACGTCGTAGATCAGGCCGAGCGCGACCACGTCGAGACCGAGCTCGGGGTCCCACACGTCTCCGAGAGCGGCGAGGGCCTGCTGGCGAACGTTCTCGGCGTCCCAATCGGTGTCCGGCGGTGTGATCATGACGGGTGAACCTCGGGGGAGACGGGTTTCGGGGTCACTGCGGGGGTGGGGTGGGTGTCGCCGGGGTGGCGACGTTGGCGGAGCCCATTCACGACGTGACCACGGTCGGTCGGGCGGAGGCGGGGGGAACTGACGGAGCCGCAACGGCGGCCGCCCGCGGTCGGGCGTCGGTCGACAAGGTGCGGGCGGCGCGGCGCGGACCTCGGACCAGGTTCGTGGTGGCGATCACGCCGGTGACGGCGACCAGGAAACCACCTGCACTGACGATGGCGGAGCTTCGCACCAGTACTCCGACCAGTGCCGCGGTGAACCCGAGTGATCCGGTGACCAGGCTGGCTCGGGCCAATCGGAGGTCGAACAGATCCCCGAACATGAGCGGCCGTCCGGTGGGCCCGAACTTGACGCCCCGGGACCGCAGGACGGTGTAGCTGATGAAGGGGACGATCTTGTGGGCGTGGCCGACGACGGCCAGCGACAGCCAGCCGGCCAGGGCGGTGACCTCGGCCACCACGATCGAGGAGCGGGTGGCATAGTCGACGTCGGCCGCTCCGGCCAGCGCGCCGAGCCCGATGGCGATGACCAGGAAGGCCGCCGAGGTGAACAGGTAGCCGTGGAGCAGCTCCAGGGCTCGCCTCCGGTGCTTGACCGCGGTGTAGAGGGAGACCAGGTGACACACCGCTCCGGCGGCCGCGATCACGCCACCCAGCCAGCCCAGCGGCGTGATGGCGAACAGGAGGCCCGTTGCCAGCACGGGCGTGCCGGTCGCCAGCAGGCCGACGGCCCAGGCTCCGGCCCGGGCGGTGGGGCGGTGGGCGAGCAGGAACATGGGCCACAGCTTCTCGGCCACCGCAACGTAGGTGATGCCCAGCCACCCCAGGAGGCCGAGGTGGGCGTGGGCCAGGACCCGGTTGGGCAGGAGGGGGAACCAGCCGGTCTGGCGGTTGAAGGCGTAGACGACCCCGAAAGCGACGGTGATGACCAGGAATCCGACCGAGAGCCGCAGACCGGCCAGGGGGACGCCACCGTCGCGGGCCGACAGGGGCCCCGAGAGGTTCCAGGCCGCCAAGGCGACGGTGATCGAACCGATGACCCCACCCGCCGCCACCAGGGCCTCGGGTCCGTGAGCGAACCCTGACGGGATCAGCCATCCCGTGAGGATCATCCCGGCCATGGTGACGCGGGCGATGGTCACCGATCGCAGGGGGCGTCGTCCGACGACGGGGGAGAACTGGTGGGCGGCACCGAGGACCGCGGTGGTGAGGAATGCCAGCATCCCCACGTGGACCGCGGCCAGCGCCCCAGGGTGAGATGGGGTGGTGACGAAGCGATCGGCGGCGAGGGCCACCGCGAAACCGAAGGCGCACAGCCCGAGCCCGGCGGCAGCGAGGAACCCGAGGGGAACCGACGGCGGCGGGGTGGATCCGGCGTTGCCGGGCATGAACGGTGCCGCCATGGGCGGGATCGACTTGGGCATTACCGGTTGGCCCGACACTGGACGCCTTCCGCTATTTCTTCTACCGTATGTTGGAAGATATCACGATCGCCTGGGTTTCCCCAGAGTCGATGGACCCGAGAACGCGGACCATCCGTGCGGGAACGGGCCCGGGTCCCAGCCGCCCCTTCTGGCTGAGGCTCCTTCTGGTCGACTTCGGTGAATCCGGGTGGTCGCCTCGGCTCAGGAGGAGCACCAATGACCACCCTTGACGTTCGGACCATGGAGCCTCGTGTCCGTCACGAGACCATCTTCGGTCGGCTCGACGAGCTCGCCACCGGCGAGACCCTTCGCCTCGTCAACGACCACGATCCCGCACCGTTGCGCTACCAGCTCGATGCCACCCGTCCCGGCCACTTCCAGTGGGAGTACGTCGAGCAGGGGCCGGTGGAGTGGGCCATCGACATCACCAGCCGGGCCCGGGTGGTCGACGCCCGACCGACCCTGGCCGCCGGAGGCGAGCCCTTCGCCGAGATCATGGACGCTGCCGCCCAGGTCGGCGACGGCGAAGTGCTGGTGGTGTACGCCCCCTTCGAGCCGGTTCCCCTCGAGGGCGTGTTGGGTGAGCAGGGCTTCACCTACGCCGCCGAGGACATCGGTGGCGGCGACTGGAGGGTCACCTTCAGCCGAGGTTGAGTCGGCCCGGCCGCCAATACTCGAAAGTTGGTTGTCTTGTCGACACCGTGTCCCTAACATGGCGACATGATGTCGACAAGACCATTGACGGAGGGGCCAGATGTTTCTCGCCCTTCGTGATCTTCGCCGCGGCGCCCGCCGCTTCGTTCTCCTCGGGGTGGTCATCGCCCTGGTGGGGCTTCTCTCCACCGTGCTGTCCGGTCTGGCCACCGGGCTGGTGACCGATGGGATCTCGGGGCTGCGGGCCCTGCCCATGGACCGGCTCGCCTTCCAGGACGGATCAGACGCCACTTTCAGCCGCTCCACCCTCCGCGCCGACGCCGTCGACGCCTTCGCCAAGGTGGACGGCGTCCAGGCCACTCCACTGGGAGCCAGCTTCGTCAACGCCGCCTCCACCGCGGGAGGGCCGAGCCTCGACCTGGCCCTGTTCGGGGTGGCGGGGGACAGCTTCCTCGTCCAACGCCCAGACGCCCGGGCCGCGCTAGAAGGCCCGCCCGGACTGATCTTGGCCAGCGAGCTCCAAGATGAAGGCGTGAAGGTCGGCGACCGCTACACCCTGGGTGGCTCCGACGTGGAACTGCCGGTACTGGGGTTCACCTTCGCCGGTACCTACGGCCACGCCCCCATCGGGTTCGTCTCGCTGGCGACGTGGCAGAAGATCCAGTTCGGCGCCGCACCCGACGGCCGCTTCTCGGCCGTCGCGATCCGGGGCGGGTCCACGTCGGACCTCCAAGGGGTCGCCGACGCCCACGACCTGACCTTGATGACCAAGGCCCAGGCCTACGCCGGGTCACCCGGCTACACCGCCGAGACCACCACCATGACCCTGATCCGCACCTTCCTGTTGGTCATCTCGGCCCTGGTGATCGGGGCGTTCTTCACGGTCCTGACCGTGCAGCGGACCCGCCAGATCGGCCTTCTCAAAGCCATGGGGGCATCGAACACCTACATCGTCCGAGACAGCGTCGGACAGATGACGGTGCTGGTGGTGCTCGCCACCGCCGTCGGTGTGGGCCTCGGCGCGGTGATCGTCGCCATCCTCAGCGGAGGGGCGGCTCCCGTCGAGCTGTCACCGAGGGCGATCACCACGGTGGCGCTCTCCCTGGTGGTGTCAGGGGTGATCGGCAGCCTGGTGGCCCTGCGCCGAATCACCCAGGTGGAACCGGCCATCGCCCTGGGGGTGGAACCGTGACCGCGGCGCTCCAACTCGAAGACGTCACCGTCAGCTACCCCGACGGACCCGACTGGCGGGTGATCCTCGATTCCCTCGACCTGAGCATCGCCCCCGGCGAGCTGGTGGTCCTGTCGGGCGAGTCGGGAGCAGGCAAGTCGACTCTTCTCACCGTCGCCGGCCTGCTCCGGCGTCCCGACTCCGGTGAGATCACCGTTGCTGGCACCAGCTCGAACGGTCTCAACGACCGCCGCATGACCGCCTTGCGGCGCAGTCACATCTCCTTCGTGTACCAATCGGCCAACCTCCTCCCCTCGCTCACCGCGGTGGAGCAGCTCCAACTGGTCGGCCACATCAGGGGCGAACGGGCCTCGACAACCCGGCGACGGGCGATGGACCTGCTCGACGAACTGGGGATCGCCGAGCGGGCCTCGCAGCTACCCGCCCAACTGTCGGGGGGTGAACGCCAGCGGGTGGGCATCGCCCGAGCGTTGATGGGCGACCCGTCGGTTCTGATCGCCGACGAGCCGACCGCGTCGCTCGACCCCGAGCGCGCCGCCAGCGTCGCCGACCTGTTGGGGACCGCATCCCACCAACACGGAATCGCCACCCTGGTCGTCGCCCACGACAGCGCGGCCCGTCTCCACGCCGACCGCCTGCTCCGCCTGGAGGGTGGTCGCCTCCAGCCCGACCCGGTCGCCGCGACCCCCGCAGTGACAGGCTGAGATGGTGCCCCGCATCAAGGCCGACAACATCGCCGAACACATCGCTCTCCAACGCGAGGCGGTGCTCGACGCCGCGGTCCGCCTGTTCACCGAACGGGGGTTCACCGAGGTCGCCCTGGGCGACATCGCGGCCGAGGTCGGCCTGGCCCGCAACTCCGTCTACCGCTACGTCCCCGACAAGACCCACCTCCTGGTCGAGTGGTACCGCCGGACCGTCCCCCAGATCATCTCCTCTTGGCAGGAGGCGGTCAGCGGTGACGACCCGCCCGACCAGAGGCTCCAACGCTGGGCCTACACCTACCTGTCGTGGGCCCGCACCCCCGAGCACAGCTTGGTGGCTCCCCTCACCGACGCCCTGGACCAGTTGGACGAAGCGACCAGGGCCGAGGTCGCCGACCTCCACCGCTCGATGATGGCGGTGGTGACCGCGGTGGTGGAGGAGGCAGGCGTCAAGCCGTCCGAGGTCGCGGGTTGTGTGGAGCTGATCTCGGGGATCGTGCTCGGCGCGGCTCGGGCCGAGACCAACGGGGCCGATCGGGGAGCGCTGCGCCCCCGGATCGATGCCGCGGTCGCCGCGGTGCTGTCGGCATCGGGCCGGTAGCACCGGACTCACAGCGTCAGGAGGCCGCGGCCCGCGGGGTCGGCCCAGGCGGAGCGGTCGACGCCCGCTCGGACAAGGCGGCGCAGAAACGTCCGACGCCCCTCGTCGTCGCTCGGTAGGTTGACGCCGTCGACGCCACCCGGGAGGTAGGCAATGGCCACGTTCTCCACCGACAAGCTCCGCAACGTGGTGCTGGTGGGCCACGGCGGGTCGGGCAAGACCACACTGGCCGAAGCGGCGCTGCACGCGGCCGGGGTCATCGCCCGACCGGGTCGGGTGGAGGACGGAACGACGGTCAGCGACCACGACCCAGCCGAGAAGGCCCGGGGCTCGTCTCTGGCGATGTCGGTCCTTCCACTCGAGTGGAAGGGCCACAAGATCAACCTCATCGACACCCCTGGAGACCCCGACTTCGTCGGGGAACTCCACGCCGCCATGCGGGTGGCGGACATGGCGGTGTTCGTGGTGTCGGCCGTGTCGGGAGTGGAGGTGGGGACCGAGGCGGCGTGGCGGCTGGCCGTGACCCACGACCTTCCTCGCATGATCTTCATCAACAAGTTGGACCGGGACCGCGCCGATTTCACCTCGGTGCTGGAGGACCTGAGGTCACGGTTCGGGGCCGGGGTGGCACCGTTGGAGCTGCCGGTCGGTTTTGAGGCCGACTTCCGGGGGGTGGCCGACCTCCTCTCTGACACCGCCTGGCTCTACGACCAGGCAACTGCGACCCACACCGAGATACCCGACGAGATGGCCGAGCTCGAACACCAGGTGCACGACAACCTGGTGGAGGGGATCGTCGTCGCCGACGACGCCCTGATGGCCCGCTACCTAGACGGGGACGTGCCCTCGGTCGAAGAGCTCGAACACACGATGGCGGTCGGGGTGGACGACGCCACCGTCTTCCCGGTCGTGTGCGGGTCGGCGCTCAAAGAGATCGCGGTGGACCGGCTGCTCGACTTCATCTGTGAGATCGGGCCCTCACCCCTCGACCGACCTCCGGTGGAGGTTCGGGCCGGAGACATCAGCGTCGGGGTCCGACCCGACGTCGACGCCCCAGCGGTGGCTTTCGTGTTCAAGACCGTGGCCGACCAGTTCGTTGGTCACGTGTCGCTGTTCAAGGTCATCTCGGGCACGGTGCGCAGCGACGACCACCTGATCAACAACCGCAGCGGTTCCGACGAACGGATGCACGGTCTGTTCACGCTGACGGGGGCCGAACACCGGGCCACCGGGTCGGTGGTGGCCGGTGACATCGCCGCGGTGGCCAAGCTGAATGCCACCGGCACCGGCGACACCTTGTCGACCCGGGGTCACCCGGTCAGCGCCCCCGGCATCGAGCTCGCTCCGCCGGCCCTCGGCATCGGCATCAAGGCCCGGACACCCGCGGACGAGGACAAGCTGGCCGACGCCCTTCACCGGCTCCTCGACGAGGATCCCGGCCTGACGGTCATCAGGGCGGCCGACACCCGCCAGACCGTCCTGCGCGGCGCCGGGGAGACCCACCTGTCGGTCGCCCTGGAACGACTGGAGTCCCGGTTCGGGGTTCACATCGACACCGAACCGGTCCGCATCGGATACCGCGAGACGATCTCGGCTCAGACCGAGGCCGAAGGCCGTCACAAGAAGCAGTCCGGCGGGCACGGCCAGTACGGCGTGTGCACGGTCACCGTCCGACCGCTCGAGCGGGGCGGCGGATTCCGGTTCGTGGACCGCATCGTGGGCGGAGCGATCTCGCGGGGATACGTCCCGGCGGTGGAGAAGGGCATCGAAGAAGCGATGGCGTCGGGCGGTTTGCACGGGTTCCCGGTGGTCGACATCGAGGTCGAACTGACCGACGGCAAGGAGCACTCGGTCGATTCCTCGGAGATGGCGTTCAAGACCGCCGGCCGCCTTGCCCTCCGCTCGGCGTTGGAACAGGCGGGCTCGGTGGTGCTCGAACCGGTGGAGCAGATCACGGTGCTCGTCCCTTCGGAGATGCAGGGCGATGTCCTCGGTGACCTCAACGCCAGGCGAGGTCGGGTGCAGAGCACCGACCCCGCCGCGGACGGATTCCAGGAGATCGTGGCGCTGGTCCCGGCGGCGGAGACGGTTCGCTACGCGGTCGACCTGCGGTCACTCACCGGTGGCCGAGGGCGTTTCACCGCCACCCACCACCATTACGACCTCCTGCCCGCCAACCTCCTGGCCTCGGTCACCGGCTCCTGACGAGGGCGGATAACCGCTCGTCTCCTCAGGACCTGAGGTGCACCAGGGCCGACGCTCGCACCCGGCCCTCAACCTCCAGCCAGATGCGCAAACCTCCATCGTCGCGGGCGGAGGCGATCTCGACGACGTCACCGGGATCGATGGCCGCCCGGTACTCCACCTCGGCCCGACGGGGCCGAAGGTTCAGGCGGGCCAGCTCGTCCACCACCGGCTCCCAGGTGGCGGCGTTGTTGACGTGGTTCATGGGATCCAGATCGGTGGCCCGCAACGGCCAAGGTCGGCGGGGTGCGTCCGCTGGAGGTTCGGGGTGGGTGGTCGATGCCGGGACCTTGCGGTCTCCGGTGAAGTCGGCGTAGAGGTCCAGGAACGCCGGGTCCAGCCGCGTCGGTCGCCCGGTGTCGGCGGAGATCCTGATCCACAACGACATGGCCTCGATCCGAGCGCCCCGCTGGCCGGTGATCGAAGTTCGTCGGTCGGCCCAGCGGGCCCCCAGCCCACCGCAGAACGTGATGAGCGTCAGGTCTTCGTCGGCCACCGCCGGGACGATGACGTCGATCACGGTTCTGCGCACCACCCACGGCCCGGCTCTTGCGGTCCCGCTGTCGAGGGTGTCCTCGTGGCTCACGTCTTGGAGGTAACGGGCGGTTCCGTCGAGGCGGAGCCGTGCCCCGGGGTCGACGTCACCCCAGCGGACCCGCTGGTGACCGGTGTAGGTGCGCCCACCGGCGGGCGGGGGCAGGAGCTTCGCCTCGGGTATCGGCATGGGGCGGATTCAGCGGCGACGTCGAGCGCCCCGGCGGAGGGCCGAGCCGCTGCCGGCCAGCACCAGGCCACTGACCACCAGACCCACCACCCCCAGCCCGGTTCGGGCCAGGGCGTCCCGGTGGCCGTCGTCCCGGGGCCGGTAGGGCTGGTCGGGTTGGCGGGTGCCGGGTGTGGTGATGCTGGTCGACGGGGCCGAGGTGGTCGAGGTCGTCGAGGTCGTCATCGGGTTGGTGGTGGTCGACGAGGGTGTCGTCGTGGCCGGTGGGGCGGTGGTCGGCGGCCGGGTCGGCGGGGCCACCACACCACCGTCGGGGTAGCCGACACTGGGCTTGGAGTAATCGCACACCCCTTCGGGATGGATCTCCTCCAGACGGGACTGCTCATCGGCCGATGGGACCCACACGCCGTAGTCGCCGTCGGCGATCGACTGGGACACCGACTTGGTGTGGCACTTGTACACGTCGTTGGTGATCGGGCCGCCGGCGATCACCCGCGAGGTCGAGTGCATGGGGAAGGCGGCGGCGCAGGCTCCGACGCGCACGCCGTCGACCTCGTCGGGTGCCGAGTCGGTCCACGCGCCCTGACCTGACACCACCAGTTCCTCGGCCCCGTCCCAGACGTCGTCGCCCCGGGCGATCTCGGTGCCGTTCGTGTTCCAGCACCGATCGACGGCCCCGGTTGGCTTGTTGTCGGCGACCGATCGGGACGGGTTGGCCTGGATGTTGAGCACCCACTGGTCCATGACCCGGAAGCCCTCGTCGTGGAGGGCATCGGTGGCGGCCTCGTCCTCGGCCGGCCGGGCGTCGAGGAACCAGATCACCTGGTTGTCGGCGTCGCCCTCGGCTCGCCGGATTCGTTCGCGGATCACGAACGACTGGTGCACGTTGTGCATGTCGAGCTGATCCTCCAGGTAGTGGCGGGCGTCGATGATCGGGATCTCCCGGGGCATCGCACCGCTGAACACCAATCCGCTGGTGAAGGCGTTGGTGATGGCGGCGACATCCGCGGTCCGACGGGGGGCGGGGGTGTCGGCGTCGGGAGCGAGGTTCATCTGGCGGGCCGAGTACTGGTCGAGCTCGTCGCCTTCGCACAGCCCGATCAGTCCGGCGAAGGCCCCCAGGTCGTCACCGACCATGGCCCGCACCATGCCGCAGCTCTCTGGCACGTTGTCCTCGGGTTCCTTCCACGACCCGACGTTGGCGTTCAGGTCCAAGAATTCGGCCGGGGTCAGGGAGCCGTCGGCCACCGCCCGAAGCCCGTACTGCACGCCCACGTTGTCCCAGGGAACCTGGGCGTAACCAGAGGTCGGATCGGTTCCGTAGACCTCTTCCACGTCGGCCCAGTGGGTCCACTGCACCCATTGGGCGGGGTCTTCGTGGGTGCGCAGCAGGCGCCCCAGGTCGGGGAAGTCGTCGGGGTACACCGGCTGGCCGGCACCGAGCTTGGCCAGCAGCTCACCGACGAAGGGCATGATCACCTCGTCCATGCCCACCGCTAGTCCGAAGGTGGGGTTCATGGCCAGAGGGGTGGCGCCCCGCCAGCCTTCGATGCACTCACTGGAGCCGGTGGCACCGGTACGGGCCTGCCACTCCGAGGTGAACCCTTCGATGGTGTTCTGGCCCTGGATGATCTGGCGGTTGTCCCAGTCGTCCCAACGGGGGTTGTCGCCGTCGGTGACGTCCATGTAGCGCTCGAGCAGCTCGCAGTCACCCACGTTGATGGTCTGGGTGGTCATGTCGGGATAGGAGTACTGGGGGATGGCGGCGTCGAGCAGCCCGGGGTGGTTCTGTCCGTACACGTACTGCTGGATGCCGCCGCCGGACCCGCCGATCCCCACCGTGTAGAGGGGGGAGCCGTGGTCGGCCACGAACCGATCCTTGAGCTCCACTGCGGTGCGGCCACCCAGCATCAGGTTGTAGTGGGTTGAGGTGCGGGTCCCGCTGGAGTACACGACGGCGTGACCCAGTCGCAGCGCCTCGTGCATCAACGATGCGCCGGTGCTCAGGTCACCCTGGCTGTGCCCGATTCCGACGCCACCCCCGAAGTTGTAGAGGAGCCGGCCGTTCCAGTGGCTGTCGTCCCACGGACCGTCGGCGCCTACACCGGATTGGTACTCCGAGAACGGGACCAGCATGGCGATGCTGTACAGGAACCGGTTCTCGGGAAGGGTTCCACGCTGATAGCGGATCAGGTAGGGGATCTGGGAGGCGCCGTCGGTGTCGAGGCGGTCGGCGCCGATCATGTCGTCGACGTCGAGCATGGCGATGTCGGCGGGCAGGGCCGACGCGCCCGGGGCCAGTGTCCTGGTCTGACCGTCGGTGGTCCGATACCGGTACTCGACGACGTCGGAGACCTGGCAGCGGCGGCTCCATCCGAGCGGATCCTGGGCCCGGTCGGGGGCGCCCGCACCGTCGAGGGGGTACACCGGTGTCCCCCGGCGGTCCTGGTTGTCGACCGACGGCTGGCCCAGCCCGTTGTACTCGGTGGTGCAGATGAACGGTTCCTGTTCGGCGACGGCGTCGTCGACCGTCGCGGCGGCCCGAGCCGTCATTGCCGCCGCGGCGGTGGCCCTCGATGGCGAGGCACTGGTCGTCCGCGCCGCCTCGGCGCTCATGGGGATGAGCCCGGAGATCAGCGTGGCGGCACTGGCGGTGACCGCCAGCGCAGCGCCGACGCGTCGCAGATCCCTGAACGGCAGAAGCCTCGACACGGTTGTTCCCCTTCCGGTTGGCTGGCCCGAAGGGTAGGTGACCCGGGAGGGGTCCGCTTCGTTGTCACAGGGCCTCGGTACGTTCGGTACATGGTCCGCTTCATCCACACCGCCGACTGGCAACTCGGAATGACCAGGCATTTCCTCGATGCTGACGCCCAGCCACGCTTCAGCGCGGCCCGGATCGAGGTGATCCGCACCATCGGTGCTCTGGCCATCGAGAAGGACTGCCGGTTCGTGGTGGTGTGCGGCGATGTTTTCGAGACCAACCACGTCGAGCGCCAGGTGGTGGTGCGAGCTCTCGACGCCATGGCGGCCTCACCTGAGGTCACCTTCTACCTGCTGCCGGGTAACCACGACCCCCTCGACGCCTCGTCGGTGTTCCGGTCGCCGACCTTCACCTCTCACCAGCCCCCGAACGTGGTGGTGCTGACCTCGGAGGAACCCTTGACGGTTGCACCGGGGATCGAGTTGGTCGCTGCCCCCTGGACATCCAAGCGCCCTCTCGTCGATCTGGTCGGGGAGGCGGTGGCGGGTCTCACCGCCGACGGCACCCGGCGGGTGGTCGTCGGGCACGGCGCGGTCGACGCGATGTCGCCCGATGAACTGAATCCCGCCCTGGTCGCTCTGAGCTCGGTGGAGGCGGCGCTGGGTGACGGACGGGTTCACTACGTGGCTTTGGGTGACCGCCACTCGGCCACCTCCGTCGGGGGCACCGGGTGTGTCAGGTACTCCGGTGCGCCCGAGCCCACCGATTTCCGTGAGATCGACCCGGGTCATGTGCTCGTCGTCGACCTGGACGATTCCGGCCGGGTCGACGTCCGCCCCCACCAGGTCGGAACCTGGCGTTTCGTCCGTCACGAGGCCGATCTGACCGGTCATGGCGATGTGGACCTGTTGGACACCTTCCTCGACTCGCTCACCGACAAGGCCCGCACGATCGTGAAGCTGGCCCTGGTCGGCCAGCTGTCGCTCACCGAGAAGGCCCGGCTCGACGCCGTGCTGACCCACCACGCCGACCTGCTGGCATCGCTACAGGGTTGGGAACGCCGGATCGACCTGATCGTCCTGCCTGACCAGGCCGATTTCGACTCGCTGGGGCTGTCGGGCTTCGCCCGCGACGCCCTGGATGACCTGCAGACCATGGCCGAAGGGTCCGGTCCCGACGCCGTCCGCGCCCAGGAGGCGATGTCTCTTCTCGTCCGTCTGACCGGGAGTGCCTCGTGAAGATCAACCGGCTCACCATCACGAACTTCCGGGGGGTCACCTCGGCCGAGGTCACCTTTCCGTCGGTGGGCGTGACCGTCATAGAAGGAGACAACGAGGCGGGCAAGAGCTCCCTGGCCGAGGCGCTCTCGCTCCTGTTCGAGTTCCGTGACGACACGAAGAACCGGCGGATCAAGGCGGTTCAGCCGGTGCACCGCGACGTCGGTCCGGAAGTCGAGGTGGATCTGACCACCGGCCCCTACCGGATCTGTTACGCCAAGCGCTGGCTCCGTCAGGCCCAGACGACCCTCACGGTGCTCGAACCCGAGCGGGCCCAGTTGACCGGCCGGGAAGCCCACGAACGGGTCCAGGCAATCCTGGCCGAGACCTTGGACGGTGACCTCTGGCGGGCGCTGCGCCTGGAACAAGGCGCCGACCTTGAGCAGGTCGACTACGCAGTGCCTTCGCTGGGGCGCGCTTTGGACCTGGCGGCGGGTGATGGGCAGGACGACCTCCACAACGACGCCTTGTGGGACCGCATCGTCGATCAACGGGACCAGTACTGGACGGCCACCGGCCAGGCCAGCAAGGACCGCAAACAGCTTGCCGACAGGGTTCGTGAGGCCGAGGACCGCGTCCGCGTCATCGAAGGTGAGCTGAGGGAGCTCGAGGTCCGGACCGATCGGATAGCCCGGCTCGAAGCTGAGGCCATCGAGCTGGCGGTTCGTCAGAGAGAGCTCGAACAGGGCGAAGCCGAGCAGGAGGCTCGACTCAGCGTCGTCGAGGAGCTGGGCCGTCAGGTGGCCCAGCTGGCCGCCGAACGGGACGCGGCCAGCGCCGATCACCAGCGATGGGTTCAACTTCGAGACGCCCGAGACGAACTGGTGTCCAAGGAGCTGGACCAGTCGGCCCGCCTAACCGCGGCCGAGGAGAGGCGGGCCAGCGCCGAACCGGCCGCGGCCGAGGCCGGGCGGGTGGTTTCGACCCTCCGCGACGAGTACGAGGCGGCCGCCCGGTCGGTCACTGCGGCCGAGGAGGTCCTCCGCGGCGCTGTCGGCGACACCGACTTCCGTCGTCAACAGATCGAGGTCGAGCAGTTCATCGAACGACGTGACCGAGTCCGCCTGGAGCTCGAGGCCGTGGCTGGCGCCGAGGAGGTGCTGGAGTCCAATCGGATCGATTCGAAGGTGATGGCCGAGTTCGAGACGGCCTACCTGGCACAGGTCAGAGCGGAGGCCAGCGCCGCGGGTGGAGCCGTGCGGCTTACCGCCACCGCCCTCTCCGACCTGGAGGTGGTGTCGAAGGATTCGGCCCACCGACTGGCGGTCGGTGATTCCCGCCAGATCTTGGTGGTCGAGGACTCCGAGGTTTCGATCCCCGGCACCGTTGTCTTGAACATCGAGGTCGGACCCGAGGCCAAAGTCCTCCACGACGATCTCCAGCGGGCGGAAGCGGACTTGGCCCGGCTTTGCGCCGACTACGGCGTGGCCGACCTGGTCGAGGCTCGGGCCGCGGCCGCGGCGCGGAGCGAAGCGGAACGGATCCACTCCGGGGCGGCAGGCCGAATTCAACAGGACCTCCGCGACCTCACCCTCGAAGACCTCGAACGCAAGATCACCCGTCACACCGAGCGCATCGCTACCTATGAGGCGGAGCGCACGGCCGAGCCAGAGATCCCCATCGATCTGGATGCCGCCCAGGAGATCTCTCGTCGAGCCGAGGGGCACTTGGCCGACCTGCGATCGGCGCTGGCCGAGGTGCAGTCGGCGCTGGCCGATGCGACCGCCGCCATGAGTGAGGCGGCGGTCAACAGTGCCGGGCTGGCCGCCCAGGTCGACGCCGAACGTGATGCCTTGGACCGCATCAGGACAGACCTTGCTCAGGCCAGGGAGATGTACCGCGATCTCGACCTGACCGGCGGGTTGGAGGCGTCACGAGCGGCCCTCGAGGTCGCGCAGTCCCGTTGGTCGGCTCACAACGCCGAGTTGAACCGTGCCGATCTCGAGATGCTCAGGCAGGTGACGGGGAACGCCCGCACTGCTCGCCAGAGCGGGGCCGAGCGCATCCGCGCCAATCAACGCGAGCACGATGCCCTTTCCGCAGTACTGGAAGCCCAGGGCGAGAACGGTCTGGCTAATCGCCTCGACGCCGCAATCACCGAGCGGGGCCACCTGAGAGCCGAGCTCGAACGGATCGAGAACCGTGCCGCGGTGGCACTGCTCCTGCACGACACCTTCGCGGCGCGACGGGCTGCCGCTCGTGCCCGCTATCAGGCTCCCTTCAGGGACAAGCTCGAACAGCTCGCTCGCCTGGTCTTCGGACCCAGCCTGGAACTCGCCCTCGATGACGACCTCCAGGTCATGACCCGGACCTTGGACGGGATCACCGTCTCCTTCGACCAGTTGAGCACCGGCGCACGCGAGCAACTCGGAGTTCTGTCCCGCCTCGCCTGCGCCATGCTCGTGGCCGAAGACGGGGGTGCCCCGGTGATCCTGGACGACACCCTGGGGTGGACCGATGCCACCCGGCTCACCCAGATGGCCGCCGCCATCTCGCTGGCTGGACGGCGATGCCAGGTGGTGGTCCTCACCTGCAACCCGGGTCGCTTCGCAGGCATCGGAGGAGCCCATGTGGTCCGGCTCCATCCTCATGGTGCCGTGGGTTCCGACGACGGCGTGCCCGCCGGGGCCGGGGATCCTGATGGGCAGTCACTGCTGGCCTCAGGGCTGTGACCGGGAGTGGCCGGCGTGTAGGCCGGTACCGTGATGCTCCTGGCATTCCGGTGTGACCGGGATTGATCGAACGTCGAGGACGGAACGTGACCGCAACCATCCGCACCATCGAGGTCTTCGCCGACGTCTTGTGTCCCTTCACCCATGTGGGACTTCGCCGACTGGTCGATCAGCGGGCCGGTCGTGCTCGACCAGATGTGCGCCTGTGGGTGCGGTCGTGGCCGCTGGAGTTCGTGAACGGAGCCGCACCGGAGGCCGATTTCATCGCCGAGGAAGTGGTCGAGATCAAAGAACAGGTGGCGCCCGATCTGTTCGCCGGGTTCGATCCTCAGGCCTGGCCGTCGACGTCCATCCCGGCCTTGGCCTTGGCCGTCGCCGCCTACCGTCGATCCCTCGACACCGGAGAGGCGGTAAGCCTCGCGTTGCGAGACCGGCTCTTCGAGAAGGGTCAGGACATCTCCGACGGATCGGTCCTGGCCGAGGTGGCCGATCTCCATTCGATCGAGGTGACCGACGCGGACCGGACCCAGGTCGCCGCCGACCACGCCGAGGGTGTGAGCCGCCAGGTCACCGGGTCCCCTCACTTCTTCACCGAGACCGATTCGTTCTTCTGCCCAGTCCTGAGCGTCGGTCGTGACGCTACGGGCGCCCTCAAGGTCACTCCGGACCAGGCGGGGTTCGAACGATTCATGTCGGCCTGCTTCGGCTGATCGCCCGGCAACGGGGTCGGCCCCGTCGGGCGAGCACGGCCGCCGGTGCGCCGGTAGCGTGCGGTCGGTGACCCCCGAGGACCTGGTTGTGATCGAAGAGATCAAGCGGCTCCGCTACCGCTACGCGCGGGCACTCGACCAGAAGGACTGGAGGACCTTCGAGGCGTGCCTGGCCCCTCATGCCTCGGCCTCCTTCGGTGGCGGGGCGTACAGCTTCACCAACCGAACCGACATCGTGAGGTTCGTCCGTGACACGGCCGGTGTGAGCACGGTTCTGGGAAGTCACCACTTCCATCATCCCGAGATCGACCTGACCGGCGACGACGAGGCCGCCGGGGTCTGGGCCATGGCGGATCGGGTGATCCTGACCGATCTGGATCTAGTGGTGGAGGGAGCGGCCTACATCGAGGACCACTACGAACGCATCGACGGTGCCTGGACGATCGCCCAGACCGCCTACCGTCGCCTTTATGAGGTGGTGTACCCCCATTCCTCCATCGCCGGCTACCAGATCACCGGGGACTGGTTCGGTAGTGGCGGTCGGTCTGACCTGACTGTCGACTGAGGTGAGTCGGTGACCAAGTTCGGTGTCCACGTTGGCCTTCAGCACTGCCATCCCGCGGACCTGCGCGCCGCCTGGCGGCGTATCGAGGACATGGGCTTCCACTGGATCTCGGTGTGGGACCACTTCTACGGAGCAACCGGTGAGCCGACCGACAGCGAATGCCTGGAGGCCGTCACCATGCACACCGCCCTGGCGCTCGACACCACCCGGGTCGAGGTCGGTTGCCTGGTGTACTCCGTTGGTTACCGCCACCCCGCGATCTTGGCCAAGGCGGTGACGGCCATCGACCTGTTGTCGGGTGGGCGCGCCGCCATAGGCCTCGGGGGCGGGTGGGCCCAGGTCGAATACGACGCTTACGGGATCGAGTTCCCCTCGGCCGGTATCCGCCTGGACCAACTGGAGGAGGCGGCGGCCTGCGTCAAGGCGTTGCTGCACCAGGAGGTGTCGTCGTTCTCCGGTCGTCATTTCAGCCTGGTCGACGCCCGCAACGACCCCCGGCCCGTCCAGCACCACATTCCGGTGTGGATCGGTGGGGGTGGAGAGAAGAAGACCCTCCTGACCGCGGCCCGTCACGCCGACGGCTGGAACATCCCCTTCGTGGCTCCCGAGACCTTCGCCCACAAGGGCGCGGTCCTCGACAACCACTGCGCCGCAATAGGGCGTCCACCCGGTGAGATCCGGCGCGCCGTGAACCTGGGCCTGGCGTGGGACGACGACAGCCTCCGGTCCCAGTTCGGCGCCATCGCCGAGTTCGTCCGCCCCGGTGTACTCGGTGGTTCGGACCAAGCGGTGGTCGAACGCATTCAGGCCTACGTCGAGTCCGGCGCCGACCAGGTCAACCTGGCCGTCCGGGCCCCGTTCGATCTGGATTCACTGGAGCGCTTCGCCGCCGCGCTGGGCCTGCACTGACCCAGGCTCGGTTCTGTTCGACTCCGTCAGCTGGCTACGGACAGGCGCTGGATAGCCCTGCCGATCCGACGGTTCACATGAACTGCCCGCTCCGGTCCCTCCGAGTGGATTTCGGTGGGCTGCCGGTACCGTGCTGAGCCATGCCGGCCGACGAGAAGCCTGTTCCCGAGACAACTCGTCGATCCCGCGGGCGCCCCGCGATCGCTCGAGTCAGCCCGCTCGAGCTCGATGAGATCGTGGACGTGGCGATGGCCATCCGGGCTGAGGTGGGACTCGATGCGTTGTCGATGCGCCGACTGGCCGATGATCTGGGGGTCACCCACGCGGCCCTGTATCGCCACGTCGCCAACAAGGCGGCCCTCGTCGAGTTGATGGTGCACGGGGTTTGGTCTGAGATCGACGGTGAGGTACCTGCTTTCGACGGTGACCTTCTCGAATGGCTGGTGCAGGTGAACCTCACCATCAGGCGGGTGTGGCTGAACTATCCGGACCTGTTCCACCTGGCAGCGTCGGTTCCTCGGGCCGATGAACGCTTCTGGCACTACGTGACCCTCACGTCGGGAGTGCTGGAGGCTTGTGGGTTTCCCGATGTGGCTCTGGCCCACTGGGGCATCCAGACGCTGGGATTCGGATCGATCTCGGCCACGGCGGACCGGGAGCGTTCATCGAAGTACTTCGGCCGAGACATGCAGAGCCATCGGCGCGATGTCTTCGCGTTCTTGGAGGAGCAGGGGGCAACCCCAAGCCAGGTCGCATTCGCCGAGGTTCGGTTCGGCATCGATGACGACACGCGCTTCGAGGCCGCTCTCCGTTGCATGATCGCCGGTCTTCTCACCATGAGTGGCGATGTGACCACCGACCCTTGACAGTAGTAACCGGTGTAAACAATTGTCTGTTCCGTGGGGCAACGGGGCGAACGCAGTACCGGAACCGGGGGTGGGTGGCGAGCATCGCTGCGGACGCTGCTGACCTTCTACCCGCGTCAGATCCCGAGGTATGGGGGTGCGATCGCTTGGGGGTTGATCGCCACCGCGGCGATGTTGCTGGCGTTCCCCTCGGTGCTCAGGTCGCTGTCGGGTCTTGGCTCGGGTCCCTACGACGGGCCGATCAACGATGTGACGACCCTGTCCATCGTGTCGATCTCCATCGCCACTCTCGTCGGCTTGGCGACGCTGACCGTGTCGGCCGGGGCAATCGTTGAGCTGACCCGCCAAAACCTCAGCGGTGTCGAGATCTCACTTCGTCGAGCCTTGGCCCGCTCGATACGACGCCTGCCGGTCGCCGGTGTCGTGGTCACCTTGAACGTCGCGGTTGGGGCGATTCTGGTGGTGGCGGCCCCGTTGGTGTCGGTCGGAGCCTTCGTCGTCCTGGTATTGACACCACTGGTGTCGCTCGCTCGCCATGAGCGCCGCGGCC
The DNA here is from genome assembly GCA_020439505.1 of Acidimicrobiales bacterium. Lineage (GTDB taxonomy): Bacteria > Actinomycetota > Acidimicrobiia > Acidimicrobiales > Iamiaceae > Aquihabitans. The sequence continues at coordinate 5,730 of JAGQSO010000001.1, read as the reverse complement.
GTATGTTCACCATCGGGGTCGCCGCTGGTGGAACGACCCTCCTCTTGGCGAGCGCCACCTTCGCCCGGGGTCTGCTGGTCCCCTCGGTGGTTCTCGTTGTGCCGTCGGTGGCAGCCATGGTGACAGCCCACTTGTGGCCGCGAATGCCGTGGCCGAGCGCCCGGAGGTCCGCCCTGGTAGTCGTTCCGTTGGCGGGAGCGATCTGGTGGACGATCCGATCAGCGCTTGCCCTGCCCTCCGCGATCGTTGACTCCGGGGGACCCATTGGTGCTCTTCGGAGGAGCGCCCGAATCACCAAGCCGTCACCCAGTTGGTGGTCGATCGCCCTCCTCGTCACCCTGGCCACCGGTGCTTGGCTGGTGACCGAGCTGATCGTGAGTGCCTTGCTCGCGCCGCTCCCGGGGAACGACACGGCGGGAGCGATCGGTGTCCTGCTGGTGCAGCTGGCCCTGGCCGGGCTGCCGCTGGCCGCGCTCACCGTCTACTACCTGGAACAACCTCGGACCGGCGTAGAACCGGTGGCTGACCGCCCGATGCCAGCGCTCCGTTCTCCCGCGGTGGCCGTGCTCACCATGGCCGTCCTCGGCGCCTCGCTGGCCTTCAGCCCCCTCTCGTCGTCGAAGGCTGATGCCCTGCCCGACCTCACCTACGTGGTGAACGATCGGGGCGACACGTCGGACTCGAACCCGGGTGATGGTTCGTGCAGCACCGGCGCCGGGACCTGCACCTTGCGGGCCGCGATGGAGGAAGCGGCCAGCGCGTCGGGTCTTGACGTTGGCGTGACGTTCGCGGTCGACGGCACGATCACCGTGGCCGCTCCGATTCCGGTGATGGGCAGCGTCGAGATCTCGGGCTCTGGTCGCAGCGTGACCGTGAGTGGTGGTGGAGCCAGCCGGATCTTCTCGCTCGCCGGCACCGAGTCACCGTTGCGGATCTATGACCTCACCTTGGCCGATGGTCGGGCGACAGATGCCGACGGTGGTGGAGCGATACTGGCGTACTCCGGGATGATCCGGCTCGAGCGGGTGACCTTGAGCAGCAACCGGGCGACGGTGGGCGGCGGGGGAGCGGTGGCGAACCACGGGGCCAGCGTGACCATCGTGAACTCGACCTTCCTCGACAACGCGGCCGCAATCGCCGTCGGTGGCGCCGATGTCTATTCATCGGGTGGCGCCTCGATCACCAACAGCACGTTCTCGGGAGGTGACGGCCATTCGTTGGTGAACAACGGCGGACTGTTCGTGGTCGACAACTCGATCGTGCAACCCCGGACGGGATTCGCGTGCGAAGGCGTTGCCGATGGCACCTCCAACCTTGCCTCGGACGGATCTTGCCCGAACTCGCTCCCCGGTGATGTCGGCCTCGGAATGCCCGGCAATCACGGTGGGGTCACAGTGACTGTCCCGGTCGACCCCGACGGAGCGGCGGTGGATACCGCTGATCCCGCCTTGTGCCCGGCCGAGGACCAGCGGGGAATCCCACGACCCCAGGGCGGAGGCTGCGATGTGGGCGCCTATGAGGTCGATCCCGCCACCACGGTGACGGTTTCATCGGCCCAACCGTCGGCACCGGTCGGTATCCCGATCGACCTGACAGCGACGGTTGACGCTCCGAGCGAAGACGTGATTGCGACCGGCACCGTCACCTTCACCGCGGTGCTCGTGGACCCCGACGCGGTAGATCCACCAGCGCCGGTGGAGCTCGCAACGGTGGTAGTCGACGCCGCGGGTGAGGCCCGTCTCACCGTCGCGGATCTGTCCATCGGTGACTACGAGATCACGGCGACCTACAGCGGAGGTGGAGGCCTGTTGCCAAGCACTTCCACCCCGATCACCCAGAACGTGACCGCGGGTGAGGTCACCGCTCGTCTCAGCGGACCGTCCAGTCCGTCAGAGGTGGGCGTACCGGTGACGTTCACGGCGTCGGTCTCCTCCGCCATATCGACGCCGACCGGTACCGTCACCTTCACCGTCGATGGGACTCCGGTCGGAGATGTCGATCTCGACCCGTCGGGTACCGCCAACTTCACCACCAGCGATCTCGATCCAGGTGAGCGAGAGATCGGTGCAACCTACGGGGGCGATGCCGAACATGAACCGGCCACCGCTGACCCGCTCACCCACTTGGTGCTACGGCCGGTCACCGTTGCGGTCTCCACCACCCCGAACACCGCCCAGTACGGGCAACCGGCCTCGGTCACCGTCACCGTCACGTCCCTGTACCCCGGTCCCGTACCGACCGGGAATGTCCACGTCACCGCCCAGATCGACGGGTCGGGCGTATCGATTCCCCTGGACGCCGCCGGAACGGGGACGGCCACTCTCCCGCTGCTCCCGGTAGGGGCGGGTGACCTCATCGCCGCCTATGACGGTGATGCTGCCCATTCGGCGACAGCCTCCGATCTACATCGCCACACCGTCGTCCCCGCTACGACCGTGACCGCCTTGTCAGTAGCCCCAGCCGGGCCGACACTGGCGCTTTCCCCCCTCACATTCACCGCCCAGGTAACCGCACCGGACTCGACGGTGGAGCCAACCGGTGTGGTTCGGTTCTTCGTCGACGGGACAGCGGTGGGGACCGCGCCCGTCATCGCTGGTACCTCGGCCCTCGACCAGGTGAGGATCCCGGCCGGCAACCACGTCATCACCGCCGCCCTCGAACCGGGCACGGGATTTGCGACGAGTAGCGCGGGCCCGGTGAGCCACGAGGTGCGCCCGGCGGGTGCCACGGTCGCCCTTTCGGCTGACAAGACCGACACGGTGAGGGGAGAGCCGGTCACCTTCACCGCCGATGTCACCACCGAGACCGGTGGCCTAGCGACGGGTGTCGTCATCTTCCGGGCTGGAGGTTCTCCCCTTGGTTCGGTCACCCTCGACGGCGCGGGTAGGGCAGCATTGACCATCTCCACCCTCGCGGTGGGTCTCCACTCCGTCACCGCCGAGTTCAGCGGCGACCTCTCCTTCGGTGCTGCGGTTTCCTCGCCCGTCGATCACATGGTCGAGCGCGCCGCGACCTCGGTAACCATCCAAGCGAGTCCGTCGCCGGGCAGTTCAGGGGCATCGGTCTCCTTCACCGTCGAAGTCGACACCGTTTCCCCCGGCAGCGGCTCTGCCACCGGAACGGTCGAGTTGGTCGTCGACGGAGCCTCGGTCGGTGTGGCGACGCTCGACGGGGCTGGCCGCGCCCAGTTCTCCATTGTGCTGGGGGGCGGGAACCACGCCATCGAGGCCCGCTACGGAGGGGATACCGACCGGCTGGCGTCGATCGGCCGCATCCAATACGGAGTCGACCCGGTAGCCACCTCGCTCTCTCTCACCTTGTCGATGGACCCGGTGGTACGCGGGGCGGTCACGACCTTCACCGCCGCGATCGCATCGAGCGCTGGCACCGCACCTACGGGCACGGTGCAGTTCTCCGTTGACGGGGTGATCATCGGGTCCGCTTCTGTCGACGGCGGTGGAACGGCATCGGTGTCCACCTCCACGGTGTCGGTGGGGAGCCATCTGCTGGTCGCGACCTACAGCGGTGACGACGACTACCTGGCCACGTCGGGTTCGCTCTCCTTCGGTGTCGTCCAGGCCGCTACCACCCTGAATCTGACCGCCGCGCCGGCGAGTGTGGTGGCCGGTGAGCCGGTCACGCTCGGGGCCCTGGTGACCGGGTCCACCGGGTTGATCCCGACCGGAACGGTGACGTTCACCGATCACGACACGGTGATCGCGGTCGTTGCCGTCGATGCCACCGGTCATGCCGAGTTCACCGTGGTGCCCGAGGTGGGGGACCATGCCTTTGCCGCCACCTACAGCGGTGATGTCGACCACACCGCCAGCACGTCGACCGCGTCACCGGTCCCGGTAGGTCCGGCGACCACCACAACCTCGCTCACCGCGACGCCACCCACTGTCCCGTTCGGAGGCGTCGTGACCCTGATGGCCAGGGTCTCGGGAGGCCCGGGACCCACAGGTACGGTCACCTTCTCCTACGCCGGCGGCGTTTTGGGGGTCACCGCTCTCGTCGACGGGGTCGCCACCCTCACCGCTGCGCTCCCCTTCGGCAGCCACCTGGTGAGCGCGGGCTACTCGGGTGATACCTCCCACACCGCGTCGGCCGCTTCGACCGTGGTCGTGGTGGAGGCCGTCGCTACGACCACCGCCATCACCGCTGAGACCTACCCCGTCATCGCCGGCCGACCGGCGACCTTCACCGTCTCGGTCCGAGCCAACACCAGCGACGCCCCGTCACCCGCGGGCCAAGTGGTGTTCACGATCGGAGACCGCACCCTGGATCCGGTTGCGCTCGACGCCACGGGTCGAGCATCGGTAACCGTCGGCGATCTTCAACGCGGGACGGTCATCGTTCAAGCCGTGTACGTCCCCACGCCGGGATTCATGGGGTCCTCAGCCACGCTCAACCAGGTGGTAGGGGGACAGCCGGTAGCACTGAACTTGACCATTGATCCTCACGAATTGGTGGTGGGAGAAGCTGGAAAGGTCACGGCATCCTTCGCTGGTTGGTTCCCTCAGGGGGGACCGATCGGCCCTGTCCTGATCTCCAGCGATGACGGGATGACCTGCACGATTCACGATGTAACGACCGGTTCCTGCTCCATGGTCTGGTCGACGTCGGGGTCGCATTGGCTCGATGCCGCTTATCCGGGCGACCCTTCATTCGAAGCTGCGACTCGCCGCTTACCGGTGTGGGTGTCCCAGAAGGACCCCCGATTGGCCGCATCGACGATCCCGGGACCGGATGCCTGGATGGTGGGCGAGCCGGTCTCGGTCCGATGGACCACACAGGCCGACGACGGGTTGGTCCAGGTGTGGACGCCCAACGGTGTGGCCTGCACGGTTGCCGCCCGAGTTGGTAGCTGTGATGTGACTTTCCCGTCGAGCGCGGACGGCATTGCCAGCTGGATCCGAGTGATGTACCTGGGTAGCGCGGCTGCCCATCCCGCCGAAGTCCTGCTTCAGGGTACGCCCCGCGGTTGCCACCGACTCGTTGTGGGCGCGACGCCCGCCAACGCTGGGACCGTGCTGGTCGAGACCGCACCGAACTGCGGCGCCGGAACCGGATACCTCACCGCGACCACGGTGGCGCTTCGAGCCGTTCCCGCTGGCCCGTACCACACGTTGACAGGGTGGAGCACCGGACAGGGGCCGGTCTCAACCATCACGGTCCGGGCTCACGCCGGCATGGCCCCGGTCAGGGCGTCATTCTCGGTGGACTGTGTACCGCTCACCCTCGGCTACACGGATATCCACGGGGGTTCCCGTACGGTCGACTTCTGGACGGACCCCCGGCCGAACTGTGGGCCTAGCGGGTTGTGGTTCGAGTGGGGTACCGAGGTGACGGTGAACGCCACCCCGCGGAGCGAGTCACGAAACCTTGTCGTTGGCGGCTCGTACCATGGTGCGTCGTTGTTCGGGTGGGAGGGTCGGCCCGGGGTGACCGGATCCTCGATCAAGGTGGTCCTCACCGGCCCGACCTCCCTCGTCGCGCTGGTCGGAAGGTCCTGTCTCGCCGCTCCCAGACTGACCGCAGAGGGTCCCGGAACGGTCTCGGTTATATCGCCACCCAACTGCCGCGATGTGAACGGTAGAGCAGGCTGGTGGGAGGGTACCGAGCTGCGGGTTCGTGCCAACCCCGGTCCAGAGGGATCGTTCCAGGGGTGGCGGGAGCTTGGTCACAACGAGAGTGAGGTTTCCCTGAAAGCAGGCTGGGCACCTCATT
>JAGQSO010000051.1 GCA_020439505.1 Acidimicrobiales bacterium | reverse complement strand
GTCACCGACTTCTTCGACCAGCTCAAGAGCCGCACCCAGGGCTACGCCAGCCTCGACTACGAACCCGCCGGGTACCGGATGTCCAAGTTGGTCCGGGTCGACGTGTTGTTGAACTCCACACCGGTCGACGCCTTCTCCATGATCATCCACAAGGACAAGGCCGACGACTACGGGCGCAAGATGTGCGAGAAGCTCCGCGAGCTGATCCCCCGCCAGATGTTCGACGTGCCTATCCAGGCCGCCATCGGCGGGCGGATCATCGCCCGCCAGACCGTCAAGGCCAAGCGCAAGGACGTGTTGGCCAAGTGCTACGGCGGTGACATCACCCGCAAGCGCAAGCTGCTGGAGAAGCAGAAGGAGGGCAAGAAGAAGATGAAGAACATCGGTCGGGTCGAAGTCCCCCAAGAGGCCTTCGTCAGCGCCCTCAAGCTCGACGACTGAATGCGGCCGTACCTCACGGCGGCTGACGCACCGGTGTTGAGCGTTGGCACTCGGTAGCATCGAGTGCCAACGACCGACCGTCCGAGGATGACCATGCTCGACGAGAGAAAAGCATCGATCCTCCGAGCTGTGGTGGAGGAGTACATCGACACCGCCCAACCGGTCGGGTCGTCCCACGTCGCCACGGCGCCGGGCGTCAGCGTGTCGCCAGCGACGGTCCGAAACGACATGGCCGCCCTCGAGGCCGAGGGATACCTCGCCCAACCCCACACCTCGGCTGGGCGCATCCCCACCGAGAAGGGGTACCGCTACTTCGTGGACGCCCTGTCGCGTCCGGTGCTGGACCGTTCCTCGGCCCAGCAGGTCAAGGCGTTCTTCGACCGCACCCACGGAGAGATCGAGCAGATGCTCGCCGCTACCACCCGGCTGCTCAGCGGCCTCACCGACGCCGCCGCGGTCGTCGTCGGACCTGGGCGTGACCCCAGCCCCGTACTGTCGGTCCAGTTGGTGGCGCTCACCTCCACGACGGTCCTGGTGGTGGTGGTGCTGGCCGACGGCGCGGTGGAGAAGGCCCCAGTCGACGTCGGGTCCGATGTCGACGAGGTGGTCCTGGCCCGTGCCGCGCAACACCTTTCGGGCCACTTGGTGGGCCGGCCGTTGGGCGGCCTCGGGGCGGTGGCATCGGCGCCGGACCCCGTCGTGGACTCGGTGGTGACCAGGGTGAAGGCCGCGGTGATGGCCCCGACGGTGGAAGATCAGGTGTTCGTGGGCGGGGCGTCGCGCATGGCGTCCTCGTTCGAAGCGGTGGAGACGATCCGCTCGGTCCTGTCGATCCTCGAGGAACAGCTAGTGGTGGTGTCCCTGCTGCGAGACGTTGTCGACCGTGGTCTGAACGTCGCCATCGGCAGCGAGACCGGGATGCTCCCGCTGGCCGACTGCGCCCTGGTCGTGGCGCCCTACACCGTCGAGGGGGAACGGGTGGGAACCCTGGGTGTCCTCGGACCGGCACGAATGAACTACCCCCAAGCGTTGGCTGCCGTTGCCGTGGTCGGCCAACGCCTGGGAAACCGATTGAGCGAAGGCTGAAGTGACTACCGACTACTACGAACTGCTCGGCGTCGAGCGCGGCGCCAGCGCTGAGGACCTCAAGAAGGCGTACCGGGTAGCCGCCCGTCGCTACCACCCTGACGCCAATCCTGACGATCCCGACGCCGAGGCGCGCTTCAAGGAGGTGGCCACCGCGTACGAGGTGTTGAGCGACCCCGACAAGCGCTCCCACTACGACCGGTACGGGGCCGACGGCCCCCAGATGGGCGATGCATTCTTCGGCGGAGGGCTGGGCGACCTGTTCGGGGCGTTCTTCGGTGGCGGCGGGGGAGGGTTCAGCGGGGGTCGATCCGGCCCCCAACCGGGCCCCGATCTCGAAGCCGGGATCACCATCGCCTTCGAGGCGGCGGTGTTCGGAAGCGCCGAGCAGGTGACGGTTCGAACCGCGGTGCACTGCGAGACCTGTGAGGCGACCGGGGCTCGGGCGGGCAGCCATGCCGAGACCTGTTCGAATTGCAGCGGCAGCGGACAGGTACGCCAGGTCCGTCAGTCGATCCTCGGCCAGATGGTGACCGCGGCACCGTGTCCGGCGTGCTCGGGTGCCGGTCAGGTGATCCCCGACCCGTGCCCCGATTGCAACGGGGACGGGCGCCAGATCCTCGAGAAGACCTACACCGTGGACATCCCCGCCGGAGTCGACACCGGTTCCACCCTCCGCCTGACCGGCATGGGGGCGGCAGGGCTCCGGGGTGGGCCCAACGGGAACCTGTTCGTCCAGGTGAGGGTCCTGGATCATGACCGCTTCGAACGCCACGGCAACGACCTGTACCACCAGCTCCGGATCCCGATGACCCAGGCCGCCCTCGGTGCCGATGTCACCCTCGAAACCCTCGACGGCGCAGAGGAACTGGTGATCAGCCGGGGAACCCAGACCGGCAAGACCTTCCGCCTGAGGGGACGTGGCGTGCCCCACGTTCGGGGCCGGGGCCGGGGTGACCTGTTGGTGGAGGTCCTGGTGGACACACCGGTGGACCTGAGCCACGAGGTCGAGGAAGCGCTGCGTCGCATCGCCGAGGAGCGCGGAGAAGCGGTGGCCCCGCCCGAGAAGGGCTTCTTGTCGCGGATCAAGTCCGCCCTGCGTTGACCGTGGGGAATCCCGACGCCGTCGGGGCCGTCCCCTGGCAGGGCGGTCCGCTGGTCTTCGTGGAAGATCTCGACCAACCTGAGCTGAGCGCCGCCGACCACCACCACCTGGCTCGGGTCCGGCGGGTACGAGACGGTGACCGGCTGGTGATCGCCGACGGTTCGGGCCACTGGATGACCGCGGTGATGGCCGGCACCCGGCCCGAGCCGACCGGCGGGCGCCACCGGGTCCCCGAGCCGGAACCGGAGATCACCATCGCCTTCGCCCTGACCAAGGGCCACAAGCCCGATCTGGTGGTCCAGAAGCTGACGGAGCTGGGGGTCGACCGCCTCGTCCCCTTCGTTGCCGCTCGGTCGGTCGTTCGCTGGGACGACCGGCAGATGCGGGCCCACCACCAGCGCTGGCAGGTGGTGGCACGGGAGGCGGCCATGCAGAGCCGCCGTGCCGCGATCCCGGTGGTCGAGGAGGTGGAGAGCTACGCCCAGGTGGCGGCCAGGCCCGGTGCCTGTAGAGCCGACGACGGTGGGGGAGCGCCGAGCCTCGCCAAGCCCGTCGTGCTCATCGGCCCCGAGGGTGGTTGGTCAGAGGAGGAGCGGCGGGTCGAGATCGCCGGGGTGAGTCTCGGCGACGGTGTTCTCAGGGCCGAGACGGCGGCTATCGCGGCGGCGACGAGGGTCGGTGCGCTCCGGGCGGAGGTGGTGGCCGAGCGGAACTGACCGAGGGTTCAAAGAGGCGAGCCGATCGGCGAGCCGACCCATGAGCACGGCATGGTCAAGCCGAGGCGGAGCCTCGATCTGATCATCCTCGCAGCGACGAAGACCGGACCTCTTGGCTAGGTACCCGACTGGTCAGTTCGGTCCGTCCAGGACCGGGGTGCCGTGCAGCAGTATCCCCAGCTCGGCCAGGCGTTCGCCGGCCCTTTCGCTCGGGGTGTCGAGGATGCAGGCGATGGCGCGCAGGTCGTCGCGGCGGATGGTGAGGACTCTCCCGTTGAAGTCCTGGCGCTGGAGCTGGATCATGGCCACGTACCGGCGGAGCATCTCTCCGGTGGGGCCACCGATCTCGTCCAGTCGGGACAGGTCGAGGATCACCTTGCGCGGGGCGCTGGGAACCGGTGCGGTGAGATCGAGGTATGACGACTGCTCGGAGCGGGGATCGTCGTCGTCACGGGGCAGGAGCTGGTCGGCGGGCACCTGGTAGACGCGGGCCAGTCGATGGAGCCGGGGTACCGAGATGGCCCGCTCGCCCCGCTCGTAGGCGCCGAGGACCGAGGCCTTGAACTCCTGGCCGGACAGTTCCTCGGCGTCTTGCAGTGACAGCCGCTTCTGGCGGCGAATGGCTCGGAGGCGCTCGCCGACCGCTCGGGCGTAGTCAGCTGACGCGGGGTCCAGCTCTGGTTCGGGGGACATTGGCTGCTCCTGGCCTCTAGGGCGCCGCTACGCAACGCGCTGCAATCACATGATAGTTCACGCAGAGCGATAAGTCACGAACGGTGACCTTTTTCCCTCGATCTCTCAGCTTCGGTCACTCAGGGTGGGTGAACGTGGGTCGAACTAACTAGCTGCCGTGTCCGGCATCCATTGCCGGGGTTGGGGTGTCACCCACGCTTCACGCGGTCCGGCTCTCGTGGACCGCCTTCGGCGGACGATTTCTGGTTCCGTCGAGTCCGGTCCTCACTTCGTTGCGGGGGCTCGACGGCGTTTGCCCAGTGGCTCGCAAGCTCGCAACCGCGCAAACGTTCCCAATTGAGCAATCTGTGCCGTGTCCGGGAACCTTTGCCGTGCTTGGGACAGAGAATTGGCGGTCGTACGATGACGGAGGTGGGCGTCATCGGAGAGCAGCCATTTGGCGTGTATGTCCACGTTCCTTTTTGTCGTCACCGCTGCGACTACTGCGCCTTCGCCACTTGGACCGACCGAGACCATCTCCAGGAGCGCTACCTGGCTGCCTGCCGGCGTCAGATCGAGCAGTCTCTGCCCGAGTTGCCCCCGGTCACGAGCGTGTTCGTCGGTGGTGGTACCCCGTCGAGGGTGGACCCGGCCCTGCTCATGGACGTGCTCTCGCCCCTCCCGTTGGCGGCGGGGGCCGAGGTCACCGTCGAGTGCAACCCCGACGACCTGACCACCGAGCTCGCCGACGTCTACGCCCGAGGCGGTGTCAACCGACTCTCGATCGGGGTCCAATCGATGGTCCCGTCGGTGCTGGGTGCACT
>JAGQSO010000006.1 GCA_020439505.1 Acidimicrobiales bacterium | reverse complement strand
GGACAACCCGACGTGGTCAGGGCGACGGTGACGGTGACCTCGCCTTCATCGGTGACGGTCACGGAGCGGACCATGCCCAGATCGACGATGTCGGACCCGAGCTCGGGGTCGATCACACCTCGCAGGTGGTTGCGCACAACCTCGGCGGTGGGGTGGTTCTCGCCGGTCTTGTCCATGCTCCGAGGCTAACGCCGTAAACGGCAACCTTTGCAGGGGTTGGGACTCACCTGCGCTGCACGCTGCCCAGTTTTCGTGGCTATCGGGCACGACAATGTCGAGGGTTGCGGGAAATCATTGCGAGCCGGACAGGTGCGTCCCGCTGGCGCGACCGTTACGCTGGTGGTCCCCTGATCGGAACCGTGGAGGAACCCGTGATCACCCTCACCGAAGCCGCTGCCACCAAGGTGCAGGAACTCATCACCGCCGAGGGCGACGACGCCCTGGCCCTTCGCGTCGCGGTCCGTCCCGGCGGCTGCTCAGGGTTCAGCTACGAGATGTTCTTCGACTCCGACATCGCGGGTGAGGACGTCACGGCCGACTTCCAGGGTGTGAAGGTCGTGGTCGACGCCTCCAGCGCGCAGATGCTGGCGGGCGCCACCCTCGACTACAAGGACGGCCTCAACCAGGCTGGTTTCTCGATCGACAACCCCAACGCCCAGCGCACCTGCGGCTGCGGCTCCTCGTTCAGCTGACGGTGCCCGTACCGCCGGCGGGCGGTGAAACGATCCCGCCTTCGATCGAGCTGGTGGTGGATGGTTCTCCGGTGTCGGTTCCCGACACCGGAGGTTCGCTTCTGCACGCGCTGCGCGACGTGCTGGGAAAGCGAGGCCCCAAGGACGGGTGCAGCCCCCAGGGGCAGTGCGGATGCTGCACCGTCCTCGTCGACGGATCGCCTCGCGTCGCCTGCGTGACCCCACTTCGTCGGGTGGCCGGACGAACCGTCACCACCATCGACGGGATCGACCCCGCAACCAGTTCCCGTTGGGCCGACGCCCTCTGCGCCACCGGGGGAAGCCAGTGCGGGTTCTGCACCCCCGGGATCATCGTGCGTCTTTCGGCCATGAAGGAGCGCCCAGCGGGCGATGGATCCGATCACGCCGCGGTTCACCGCGCTCTCGCCGCTCACCTGTGCCGCTGCACCGGCTGGCAGACCGTGGTGGAGGCCTGGGACCATCTGGATGACCAGCCGCCGGACCGCGATCTGGCCGCGGCAACCGCTCGGGCCACCCTGGAGAGCGGAACCGAGCAACGGGTGGGCCCAGAGGTCGCGCTCGGTCGCGGCGGCTTCGCCGACGACACGGCACCGGCCGACGCGCTGGTGGCGGTGCCCGACGGTACCGGCGGATGGGTGGTGGCCGAGTCGGTGGAGGAGGCTCGACGGGCCGCGGGCAAGGTTCAGGGGCGTCGCACCACCGCCACCGCAACCCCTCCGCTGGATCTACCCGAAGGACCGTGGGTGGCCACGCTCCGGACCTCTTGGGTCGAGCCCGCTTACCTCGAGACCGACGCCACCTGGTGTGCTCCGGGAGGAGAGCCGGCACCCATGTCGGCCAATGGCGGAGCCTTCGGAGGAAAGATCTCGACTGCTCTGGGTTCGGCGGCGCGCCAGCTCGCCGACGCGCACGGCCGAACCGTACGGGTGTTGTGGTCACGCGAGGACGTCGTCCGCTCGGGTCCCAAGCGTCCCCCGGTGGCCGGTGGGGTGCGCTCGGACGGAACCGGTGTGCTCCGGGTGGTCAGGACGCCCGGTCTGGCGGAGCTGGCTGCCTCGGTCGCTCCGGGTTTCGTGATCGAGGAGGTCGATGTAGCCGGGCCTCCGACGTCGATGGATCTGAGGGCGGCGGTGTGGGCCGAGGTGGCGATGCTCCGCTCCGCAATCAGCGGCGGAGGGGGTGAGGTTCGGGCCCCGAACGGGGCCTGGGCGTCGGCATCGGTCAGTGACACGGGCATCTCGGTCACGGTTCAGGCCGGAGATCCCCTCGACGAGGTGGTCCTACGCTCCTACGTGATCGGGGCGGCCCACATGGCCTTCGGTCTGGTCACCAGCGAAGGCTTGAGTGTGGACACCGACGGAACGGTCCACGACCTGACGATCCGTTCCTTCGGTGTGGTCCGGGCTTCGGATCTGCCGCCCGTCGAGGTGTCGGTCCTCCCGGGCGAGGGGCCTCCGCTCGCCGCGTCCGACGCCGCCTTTGCCGCGGTCGCCTCCGCGGTGTGGTTGGCCCGGGGTTGCCCGCCCGACCTTCCGTCAGTTTGACCGTCCCCAGACCCGGAGCGCTTGCCATGAACCATCCGACAGGACTTCCCTACACCCCGGCCCGGGCGGTCGGCGACTGGGTGGTGGTGTCGGGGCAGCTCGGGCTTCGCGACGGCGCGTTCCCCGACGAGTTCGGCGACGAGGTGGACGCGGTGCTGGACAACCTGCGGCTACGCCTCGCGGAGCATGGGCTGGGTATGGAACAGGTGGTCAAGACCACCTGTTTCCTCACCGACCTGGGGCAGTTCGCGGTCTTCAACGAGCGTTACGGCCGAGCGTTCGCCGAACCTCGGCCCGCCCGCTCGGCGGTGCAGGTGGCGGCGCTGCCGCTGGACGGGCGCGTCGAGATCGAGGCCTGGGCTCACCGATCCCAGTCCTGATCCTCACCCGGTGCCGCCGTTCCCCTTCCACGTCCGCCCTCGATCGGGACCCGTGTGATGGGTCCCCCCCTGTTCTTGCCTGCCTGACGCTCAGAGGCTCAGATCACCCGGACGCCCTGTGCCTGGTCTCCCTTGTCGGTACTGGCTAGCTCGAACTCGACAGCCTGACCCTCTTGGAGGTTGCGGAAACCCGGCATGTCGATCGCGGTGTGGTGCACGAACACGTCCTCGGCGTCGGCACGGGCGATGAACCCGAATCCCTTTTCGGCGCTGAACCATTTCACGGTACCCGTCGGCATGTGACCCCTTTTCGAATCGGCGTGGTCGGAACGGGTCCGAACGACGCCTGGTTGTTGGTCACAGCAAAGTATCTCAACCGCTGATCGTGCAGTCGCTGAATGTGATCGGGCTTCACGGACGGTGGCGGTACCTCAGCGAAGCCCAGGCGTCGAAACCCAAGGGTCAGACGTTGGTCTCCAGAAGCTCGCTGCCGGCATGTCGGCGGTCGACCTCGTCCTTGATCGTGAACCCGAGAATGGCGGCACCGAGGGCACCCGAGACCAGTACGCCCACCGGAATGGCGATGACGAGAACGATGATGATTGCGACGGGACCCATGGGGTCAATCATCGCCGGTCGGCGGCACCCGGCGCCACCCTCCCGTGACATGTGGCGACGCGAGGATGTTCAAGGTCGCGCCCCTCCGGTGCCGATGATCCATCGGTGGAAGTACCTCGGGCGCGGGAACGCGCCGTGCCCGGCCCGGTAGCGTGGAGCCGGTCATGAACGGGTCAGAACCCAACGAGACGGCGCGCCGCCGCCGCCGGGAACTCGACCCGGAGTCATCGGGTGAAGTCGACGCGGTCGGGGGCGTCGCGGCGTTGGCAGGTCACGATCGACGCCACCACACCGACCCCCACTACAGGCCCTCGTCGCGGGCGATCGGACGGGATCGGGCTCTGCCGGGACGGGCGACCGCGGTCTTGGACCCTGAGGTGGATGCATCTCCCGACCACGCAACGAGGTCGAGGGGACCGACCCCGCCGGACTCTGCGAAGACCGGCCGGGAGACGGTTCGGGTGGCGATCAAGCCGCGCCCCACCTACATACCTGCCCTCGACGGACTGCGAGCCCTGTCGGTGGCCGCAGTGGTCGCCTTCCACCTGGGCCTCCTGCCGGGTGGTTTCATCGGAGTCGACGTCTTCTTCGTGATCAGCGGCTTCCTGATCACCAGGCTTCTCCTCATCGAGCGCGAACGCCGGGGATCCATCGACATGGGTGGCTTCTGGTCCCGCCGGTTCAAGCGCCTCCTTCCCGCTCTGTTGGTGATGATCACCGCGGTCACGGTTGCCGCCCGATGGTGGATGCCGAGCTGGCGGTGGGCCGGGCTCCGGACCGACGCCCTGGCGACCCTGGCCTACGTCGCCAACTGGCGGTTCGTGTTCTCCGGGCAGTCCTACTTCAGCGAAGGAATCGTCCCGAGCCCCCTCCGCCACGCGTGGTCGTTGGCCATCGAGGAGCAGTTCTACGTCCTGTGGCCGTTGGTGGTCCTACTGGTCCTGCGTCGGATGAACGCCCGTTACCGCCTGACCCTGGCCGTGGTGTCGGGGGTGGGCGCCCTGCTGTCGGCCCTGTGGATGACGATCGCGGCCGGGACCGACATGGATCTCAGCCGGCTCTACTACGGCACCGACACCCGGGCCTTCGCCCTCCTGGCCGGGGCTTGGCTGGCCTGTTGGTGGGACCCGGTGGTGGCCGACGCTCCTCGTCCGGTGGCGACGCTGGACACGCCGCGGCCTCTCAGCCGGGCCGGGGGTATGGCGCTTGTACCCCTGGCGGTTCTGGCCGTCGTCGCGGCCGAGGACACCTCCTGGTTCTACCGGGTCGGCTTCCAGATGGTGGCGGTGCTGTCCACGGCGGCCGTCGCCGGTCTGGCGACCGGGGAGGGTCGTGTCAGCGAGGTGCTCGGCCACCCGTGGCTGTGCTGGGTCGGTCGACGTTCCTACGGCATCTACCTGTGGTCCTGGCCGGTACAGATCTACGCCTCATCGCATTTCGGGCTGACCGGGCTCGGTCTCGTGGTCGTGGTGGTCGCCATATCCACGGGTCTGGCCGTCGCCTCGTACCGATTCGTCGAGGAACCGATACGCACCACTTGGGGACAGCCCCGTCCCGCCGGCAAGCGCCAGCGCGACTCAGCGGTGGAGCTGCGTCATCCGGTTGCATTCCGATTCGGGATGGCGATCCTGTTGTGCGGCACCCTGGTGTCGGCCAGCACGGCGGGCGGCGCAGCCCCACCCAACTACATGGCGGTGTCGGACAAGGAGGCAACGGCCGGGGCCCTGGCCAAGGGCTCGGGATTCGATAACTCCGATGCCCCGACCGGCGCCCGGATCTCGACCAGCGTGCCCTCGGGGACGGTGGCCGAGACCGTTCCGGCACCCGCCACCACGCTTCCGGTGCCGCCCGGTCCTCCAGGCCCCTTCAGCGCCATGGCCACCGCCCTGGTTCCCCCCACCGCCGCGGTGGACCCCTACGACCTTCACGGGCGGTCTCTCCGGGTGATGATCGCCGGTGACTCGGTCGGATGGTCGTTGGGGTGGGAGATGACCTCCGAACTGACCCGCTCGGTCCAGGTCGAGGACCGGGCGATCATCGGATGTGGCGTCATGCCGCCAGCGTCGTTCTGGGTGGTCAAGGGCAAAGACCCGGAGCCCTACAGCCCCTACTGCTTGGAGCAGGCCAAGGCGGAGAGCCTGGGGCTGGAGTCCAGGCCCGATGTGGTCCTGCTCTGGTTGGGGGCCTGGGAGGTCTACGACCACGTCGTCTTCGGCCAGCCGATGAAGGTGTACACCGACGCCTACGCCAAGATCGTCGAGCAGCGGTTGCAAGAACGGATCGACCAGTATCGGGCGGCGGGCATTCCCACCGTCATGCCGACCGTACCGTGCTTCGGCAAACAGGCCAGTCGGCTGGGCCAGGAACGCTACGACGAGAAACGGCGGGACTGGGTGAATGAACGCCTGATGGCGGTGGCCGCCCGGAACCGGACCTGGGTCCGGGTCATCGATCCCACCGACAAGCTGTGTGACGCCGACGGCAAATCCATCGCCGAAACCCCCGAAGGCATCGCCATCCGCGAAGACGGAGCTCACTTCGACACCGATTCGGCCACCTGGTTCTGGAATACCTGGCTGGCGGGCCAGCTCGGTGCCGCATTCGCCGGGGTCTGACCGCTCACCGCCTCGCCGTTTGTGGGGTCAGGTCCCCCAGCGGGACTGGCCGAAGCGGTAGCCGACGCTTCGAACGGTTGAGATCAGGTTCGCGTGTTCCTCGCCCAGCTTGGCCCGCAGCCGTCGGATGTGGACGTCGACCGTGCGGGCACCGCCGTAGTACTCATATCCCCAGACCCGACTCAACAGGGTCTCCCGGGTGAAGACCTTGCCCGGATGCTGGGCGAGGAACTTGAGCAGCTCGTACTCCATGTAGGTGAGGTCGATCGGTTCCCCGTCCACCGCGGCCTGGTAGGTCTCCAGGTTGAGCACCAGGCCCGCGTACTCGACCAACTCGGGCGCGGAGCCGCCGCCGGACCGCCAGAAGAGGTGCTTGAGGCGTGCCTCGAGCTCGCGGGGGTGGAACGGGTCGAGGCAGAAGTCCTCGAAGAGCTCGTCACGCAGTTCTAGCTCGTCGAGCCGGTTGCCGCTGAGCAGCAGGAGGAGCGGCTCCACGGTGATGTCGCTCTTGCGGATCGCTCGGCACAGGGCCCAGGCCGTCTCCCCGTCCTCGCCGACGCTGACGATCGCGCCACCCCATCCGTCGTCGGGGGTGGCGGTGACCGCCTCCCGTTCGTCCGAGACGGCCTTCCACGGGTATCCACCCAGGTCGAGGAGCCGGGCCAGCTCGGGTGGCGGGGGGCTGGGGTGGACGAGCAGCGTTTCCATGCCGGTCACCAGGTCGGGAGGTAGCGGGTGAGCTCGAACGGGGTGACCTGGGATTTGTAGTCCGCCCATTCCCGTCGCTTGTTGCGCAGGAACCACTCGAAGATGTGGTCGCCGAGGGCCTCGCGGACCAGTTGGGAGCCCTCCATGGCGTCGAGTGCCTCGGCCAGGGACTGGGGCAGGTCGGTGACCCCCGCCGCCGCCCGCTCGGTGGGGGACAGGTCGAAGAGCGTGGTCGCCTCACCGGGGAGTTCGTACCCCTCGGCGATGCCCTTGAGCCCGGCCGCCAGCAGCACCGAGTAGACGAGGTAGGGATTGCAGGCGGGGTCGGGCGAGCGGTACTCGATGCGAACCGCGTCCTCCTTGCCCGCCTTGGAGACCGGAACCCGTACCAGGGCGGCTCGGTGGTGGCGGGCCCAGGTGATCTGTGACGGCGCCTCGGTGCCGACGATCAACCGCTTGTAGCTGTTGACGAGCTGGTTGGTGACCGCGGTCAGCTCGGCTGCGTGGCGCAACAGGCCGGCGACGAACGCCTGCCCGGTTGCCGATAACAGGTAGGGCTGGTCGGGGTCGTGGAAGGCGTTGGCGTCACCTTGGAACAACGACAGGTGGGTGTGCATGCCCGACCCCTGGACGCCGGCCAGAGGCTTGGGCATGAAGGTGGCGTGCACCCCCTGTTCCAGGGCGGTCTCGCGCACCACGAGGCGCAGCGTCATCACGTTGTCGGCCATCGATAGAGCGTCGGTGTAACGCAGGTCGATCTCGTGCTGGCTCGGGCTGTCCTCGTGGAAGGAGTACTCGACGGGTATGCCCATCGCTTCGAGGTGGTGGATGGTCCGGCGCCGGAGGTCCGATGCGACGTCGGCCGTCGTCAGGTCGAAGTACGAGCCAGTGTCGAGGGGTTGGGGAACCTGGTTGGGGTCTCCGGACGCGAAGTAGAAGAACTCGATCTCGGGTGCCACGAAGAACGAGTACCCGAGGTCGCGGGCGGCGTGGAGGTTGCGGCGCAGGACCTGGCGGGGGTCGCCGGCGAAGGGTGTGCCATCGAGGGTGGTGAGGTCGCAGAACATGCGGGCCGAGGCCTCGTGGCGGTCATCCCAAGGGAGGATCTCGAACGTGCTGGCGTCGGGTCGGGCCAGGACGTCGCTCTCTTGGATTCGACTGAACCCGTCGATGGCCGAGCCGTCGAACTGCATGCCCTCCTCGAACGCGCTCTCCAGTTCGGCGGGGGAGATGGCGAAGGACTTCAGCTGGCCGAGGACATCGGTGAACCACAGACGTACCAGGCGTACCCCGCGTTCCTCGACCGTTCTCAGCACGTATTCCATCTGGCGATCCACGTCGGCAGTCTCATGTGACCCGACCGCAGTGGGCAACCCCGGATACGGCCTCCGACGGTGGGACGGCTGGTCTTCCATGTCATCCGATGCCGTTTTGCCCCCATTGGGATGGAGGTCGTTCACGGTCCGTTCACAGTTGGGTAATGACGCCGCGCGATGAGGTCTTTATCGTGCGTAACTGCACAACGGATCTGCCCGGCCGAGAGCGACCGGCAGGAAGAACTGGAGAACCCCCGTGGCAATCAAGGCCGAATACATCTGGATCGACGGAACCGAGCCCACCGCCCGGCTGCGGTCCAAGACCAAAGTCCTCGCCGATGACGCCAGCACGGCTGTCGCCGATCTGCCGATCTGGGGCTTCGACGGCTCCAGCACCAACCAGGCCCCCGGCGACAACTCGGACTGCGTCCTCAAGCCGGTGGCGGTCTTCGCCGACCCGATCCGCGGTGGCGACGACGTGCTGGTCATGTGCGAGGTGCTCCTCATCGACATGACCCCCCACCCCACCAACCACCGTGCCGCCTGTGCCGCCGTGGCCGAGAAGTTCGCCTCGATGGAGCCCCTCTTCGGCATCGAGCAGGAGTACACCTTCTTCCAGGACGGTCGCCCGCTGGGCTTCCCCGTCGGCGGCTTCCCCGCCCCCCAGGGCTTCTACTACTGCGGCGTGGGCGCCGACGAGGTGTTCGGACGCGAGGTCGTCGAGGCCCACATGGAGGCGTGCCTCGAAGCCGGCATCGGCATCTCGGGCATCAACGCCGAGGTCATGCCCGGTCAGTGGGAGTTCCAGGTCGGCCCCCTCGGGCCCCTCGAGGTCTCCGATCAGCTGTGGGTTTCCCGCTGGCTGCTCTACCGCATCGCCGAGGAGTTCGGCATCAGCGCCACCGTCGAGCCCAAGCCGGTCAAGGGCGACTGGAACGGTGCCGGTGCCCACACCAACTTCTCCACCAAGGCCATGCGCGAGGGCTACGACCCGATCATCGCCGCCTGTGAGGCGCTGGGAACCAAGGCCGACGAGCACGTCGCCAACTACGGCCACGGCATCGAGGACCGCCTCACCGGTTCCCACGAGACCGCCCCGTGGACCGAGTACTCCTACGGCGTGTCCAACCGCGGCGCCTCGGTGCGCATCCCGTGGCAGGTCGCCCAGGACAAGAAGGGCTACATCGAGGACCGTCGTCCCAACGCCAACATGGACCCCTACACCGTGACCCGACTGATCGTCGACACGGTCTGCTCCGCCGCCCTCTGACCCGAGCAGAAACAGATCACCTGCTAGCCGGGTGATCCGATAGCTGAAGGAGCCGACCCCTCAGGGGGTCGGCTCCTTCGCGTGTCGACGAGGTCAGGTACCTGACCGATCTGGCACCCCCAACGGGATTCGAACCCGTGTTACCTCCTTGAAAGGGAGGCGTCCTAGGCCGCTGGACGATGGGGGCCGGTCGGGCGAGCCAACCTAGCAGCCGCCGTCGGACCTCCACGATGACGGGCCGGCTCTCTCAAGGGTCGGCCGGTGCTGCCGACGGATACCCGTGCCCTCTTTCGGCCGCCACCTTCCCCTGTGTCAACGGAGTCAGCGGTGACCGAGCGCGTCCCCTGGCCCGACCCACCGCGAGAGCCGGGGGAATGGGGGACGGGCAGAGTCGTCGGCCCCCCCGGAGCCCCTTCGGCCCCGGTCGCCTCGGTGCTGACCGTCCCCAGCGCTCCCCTCGGAAGCGGAGGAAGTACCGCCGTCCACAGTGGCGCTCACCCGCGGGCCATCAGCCCGCCGCCGCCGGTGCCGGCGGGCGCCAAGGCGTCACCCTCGTTGGCTGTGAACGACAGAGCCCCCTCGTGGTTGATGGTGATGTCGGTGGTGATCTTGGCCGTCGCCGTCATCGGAGCGGCCTACATGATGCTCAGCGTCGAGGACGAGTACCCGGATCGGTGGGACGCCAAGGTCGAGCCGCTGGCGGCGTGGGTGGCTGACGCCCGCGACCTCGAGTTCGAGCACCCCGTCTACGTGAACTTCCTCTCCCCGGCGGAGTACACCGCTGCCGCGTCGGTCGAAGGACCGGCGACAGAGGAAGGCGACGACGATCTGGCCGACGTCGTCTCCCAGATGCGGGCCCTAGGCCTGGTCACCGGCGAGGTCGATCTGACCGAGTCGGTCAACACGCTCAACGACAGCGGTACGTTGGCCTTCTACCGACCTTCGGACAAACAGATCTACGTCCGCGGTACCTCGCTGACCCCGGCGGTACGGGTGACGCTCGTGCACGAGCTGGTGCACGTCCTCCAGGACCAACACTTCGACCTGGGTCGCAACGGCGATCCCGAGGGTGACCCGTTCGGAACCCTGCGAGCGGTGGCCGAGGGAGACGCCGGACGCATCGAGGACCAGTACGCGGCCGAGGAACTGTCCGGGCCCGAACGCGAGGCCGTTGCCAAAGATTCGGAGGAATCCGGCCAGGAGGCCGCGGACGAGGTGGCCGCCTCGGTTCCTGAAGGTCTCACCGCGGTGTTCGCCGCTCCCTACATGTTCGGAGAACCGTTCGTGGCCCATGTGGCCGCGGATGACGGAAACGCGGGAATGGACGAAGCCCTCAGCGACCCCCCCAGTTCCAGGGTTCTGTTCGACCCGCGACTGTGGGGAACGCCCGAGGCCACCGATCTCGATGTGTCGGCCCAGGTACCCGCCGGAACCGAGGAACTCGACTCGGATCGGCTGGGATCTCCGATCCTCTACATGGTGCTGGCGTCGCGCCTTCCGGCCGCCGACGCCCTGACCGCGGTGGACGCCGTAGGGGGCGAGAGATATGTCGCGTACCGCGACGGAAGCCGGGTGTGCACCAGGACGGTGGTCAAGGGGCGCGACGCGGCGGCCACCTCGACGCTCGAAGGTGCGTTCGAACGATGGGCTGAAGTATCGCCGGCCGACACGACGAAGGTGTCGAACGACGCCGGATCGATCATGTTGCAGACCTGCGATCCCGGTCCCGATGCGGAGTTCACCGCCGTGACGTTGGACTCCCTCGCTCTGCCGGTCGGGCGAATCGACCTGTTCGCCGCTCTGCGGACCAACGGAACCAAGCCGGCGGTGGCCAGCTGTGTGGTCGACAAGGTGATCCCAGCCCTCACCTCCGAGCAGATCTCGGGCGCTGATCCCGAGGCCGAGGCGGCCATCGCCGGTGTCGTGGCCGGGGCCGCCGGCTCCTGCGCCGGTGCGTCCTGAGAAGTCCTTGAACGGCTTCGCGGTCAGTCGCCCAGCGCGCTGATGACGAAGTACTGGACCTGGGTGGCGAACTCGTAGGCGCTCCACAACGGCCCGTCGGGGTCGTCGCGCCGGCGCCGGGGGCGGGAGTGGTCGTCGTCGGTGATGTCCAGCCGGGTCCCCACCACGAGGCGAAGTGCGTTCAGGGCGCGCAACCACGACCACAACTCGTCCCGCGTCAACTGGGGCTTGGCCAACGAGGTCTGAACCGCGTCGATCGTGGCGCGCCGGCTGGCCCGGAGCTCCTCGCCCGCCAGCAGTTGATAGGCGGCGTCGCGTTCGGCGTCGTCGTGGTAGGCGGTGGGGTGAAGGCGGCGCAGACTCGGATCGTCGGGGGCGGACTCGAGCAGATCGTCGAGCTCACCGAGCAGCGACAACATTCCCTGGCGGTTCTCGGGTGACAGGACCAGCTCGAAGCGGTCATCGGCGATCCGTCTCACGACCGGGTTGGCGCGCCGGATCATCGGGCCGATGCTCCGGTGCTGTCGGTTTCCACCGGCCCGTTCACTTGTCGTGCTGCATCGTTGCCCACAGACCGTGTTCGTGCAGTCTGAAAACGTCGATCTCGGCCTGGTCCCGCGGGCCCGACGAGACGACCGCTCGGCCCTCGTTGTGGACCTGGAGCATCAGGCGCTCAGCCTTGGCCTTCGAATAGCCGAACAGCTTCTGGAAGACCAGGGCCACGTAGTCCATGGTGTTGATCGGGTCGTTCCAAACCAGAACCACCCAGGGTTGGTCGGTCTGGATCGTCTCGTCGAGTTCCGAGTCGACAATCTCGCTCGGGGTGATCACCGGTGTGCTCACGAACGAGATTGTGCCGGAGTCCACCAACGCGAGCCAGTAGGCGACCCGACTGAGGGCGAGAGGGTCGGCCTTTGGCCGCTTACGCGCGGGTCACCCTAGGGTTGAGCCGTGCTCCAGGAGGCTCCGTTCACGCTGCGCCAACGCGTGGCCGGTTATGTGGCCCTCACCAAGCCTCGGATCATCGAGCTGCTCCTGATCACCACCGTCCCCACCCAGATCGTGGCGGCCCGCGGGATGCCGGGCTTCTGGCTGATGTTCAACACCGTCCTCGGGGGCACCCTGGCCGCCGGCGGCGCCAACGCCATGAACATGTACGTGGACCGCGACATCGACAAGGTCATGAAACGGACCCAGGGTCGACCCCTGGTGACCGGGGTGATGAGCCCCCGTGCCGCGCTGACCTTCGCCGTCGTGATCGAGATCCTCGCCTTCGTGTGGCTCTGGTACTGGGTGAACCTGCTCAGCGCGGTGCTCGCCGTCGCCGCGTGCCTGTTCTACGTGTTCATCTACACCCTGTGGCTGAAGAGGACCTCGACCCACAACATCGTCATCGGTGGTGCCGCCGGTGCGGCGCCGGTGCTGATCGGCTGGTCGTCGGTGACCAACGAGCTCAGCTGGGCGCCCGTCGTCCTCTTCGCTCTGATGTTCTATTGGACCCCACCCCACTTCTGGGCCCTGGCCATCAAGTACAAGGACGACTACGCGTCGGTCGACGTCCCGATGCTTCCCTCGGTGGCTTCCCTCAAGACGACCGCTCAGCGGATCCTGGTGTACACGGTCATCCTGTGGGGACTGTCCCTGGTGTTCTCGCCCGTCGCCGAGATGGGGGCCATATATCTGGCCTCGGCCGTCGTCCTCGGCGGGGTGTTCACCGCCATGACGGTGAAGCTCTGGCTGGAACCCAGCCCGAAGCTGGCCATGCGGGTCTTCACCTTCTCCATCACCTATGTGACCTTGCTGTTCGGGGCGATGGCGGTGGACCAATTGGTGGCCAACGCCCGATGACCGTCGCTAATGGTGCCGGTGGACTCCCGCTCGGCTTTTCCAAGTCCCCAGGGTCACCTTGTAAGGTCCCGAACCGTATCGAACCCTTCCCCACGAGGCGTCGTCGCGTCCCCAGCCGGATCCCGACGACGGTGAGGTTGCCACACCAATGGCTGTAACCGAGACCCCTCCCGAGACCGTGGCCGCTGCGGCCACCGAGAGCCCGGCCCCACGACGCGAGGCCACCGGCCTCGCCGCGGTGCTCGGCTCCGGTGACCACAAGACCATCGGTCGCCTGTTCATCGTCACGTCGCTGATCTTCGGGTTGGCCATCGTGACGCTCGGAGCGCTGTTCTCCTACGAGCGGATCGAGCCCACCACGCTCGACCTGTTCTCGGACGGATCGGTCCTCCAGCTATTCACCCTCTGGCGGCTCGGCGGGGTCTTCCTGGTCGCGTTCCCGCTGGTCATCGGGGTTGCGATGGTGGTCGTGCCCTTGCAGGTCGGATCGGCGACGATCGCCTTCCCCCGGGCCGCCGCCGCCTCTTACTGGGCCTGGCTCGTCGGTGCCGCCCTGGTTCTGACCTCCTACGCCATGGACGGCGGGCCCGGTGGTAGCAGCCGGACCGGAGTGAACCTGTTCCTCGCCGCCATGATCCTGGTCCTGGTTGCCATCCTGGTCGCCGCCATCTGCCTGGCCACAACGGTTATCGCCCTGCGGACGACCGGCCTCCGACTCGCCCTGACCCCGCTCTACGCCTGGTCGGTGGCGGTGGCAGCGATCATGTGGCTCCTGACCATGCCGGTACTGGTGGGCTCGCTCGTCCTCGCCTACGTCGATCACCGCCACGCCGGCGGAACCCTCGGTGGGAACGCCGCGATCTTCGGTCGGTTCGCCTGGGTGTTGCGCAACCCGCAGATCTATGTGATCGCCATTCCGGTTCTCGGATTCGCGGCCGACGTGATGGCCACCACCACCAGGGCCCGGGTCGGCGCCCGGGCGCTCGCTCAGGGTTCGATCGCCGGAGCCGGCGTGACGGCCTTCGGTGCCGTCCTGGCCTCCCCTTACTCGGGTGCCTTCGACAGCCCGGTCGTGGTCGCCATGGGCCTGGCTGCGGTGCTTCCCGTGCTCGCCATGTTCGGCCTGGTAGGGGATCTGTTCCGGCGGGGCAACATCCGTCTCACCTCGGGGGCGACCTACGCCCTCGGGTCAGCCGGACTCCTGCTCCTGGCCACCCTGGCCGGAGCGTTGGGGTCGATCCCCGCGCTCGAGACCGCCGGGACCGTCTTCGACCTGGGGGTCACCCACCTGACGATCGTCGCCGCCATCACCGCGGCCCTCGGCGGTATCCACTGGTGGGCCACCAAGATCGGCGGCCAACCCGCCAACGACGGACTGGGTCGCCTCGTCCCGATCGTCCTGATGGCTGGTGCCGCCCTCGCGGCCATTCCCGACCTGGCGTCGGGTCTGACCGGAGAAGGCGTCGAGCTCGCTCAGGACTGGACCGGCGGAATCGAAGGGCTCAACCTGGTCTCGATGGTCGGCACCGTCATCGTCCTGCTCGGGTTGGTCCTCGCCGTCGTTTCGCTCCTGCCCGTCGGTCGTAAGGGAACGCAGGCTCCCCGCGACCCGTGGGATGGACAGACCCTGGAGTGGCTCACCGCCTCACCGCCCCCCATCGGCAACTTCGACTCCGCCCTCCCCGTGGTGAAGTCGGCCGAACCGCTCATCGATCTGCGTGAGGAGAAGTGATGGCATCGACTGCCCTCGCCCTTCCGCCCGCCGCGCCGCCCGCCCGGCCCCGAGTCCTCTTGGTCGGCACCGCCTTGGCGTCCGCCGCCACGGTCATGGCGTTCGTGGGGCTGCTCGGCTACTACGCAAGCACCCGTGCCGCGGTGGTGGCCGAAGGCACCCGGTGGCTGCCTGAGGGGAGCAACATCCCGCTGACCCCGGGCAACATGGCCTTCGCCACCATGCTGATCTCGGCCGTGTCGGTCTGGTGGGCGGTCGATGCCGTGGGCAAGAACGACCGGCAGATGGCCTATCTGGCGCTCGGTCTCACCATCATGTTCGGGGTGGCGGTCATCAACGCCACCACCTTCCTCTTCTCCCAGATGGCGCTCCCGGTGGCCTCCACCCCGGGCGCGTTGATCTACACCATCACCGGAGCCCACCTGGCAATGCTGGTGTTGGGCATGGTGTACCTGTCGGTCATGGTCCTACGGACCCTGGGCGGGGAGTACTCCGGTCGAGACCGCGAAGGCCTGGTGGCCGCCGCCCTGTTCTGGTTCGTGACCATCGCCGTTCATTCGGCTATCTGGTACACGATCTACATCGTCAAGTAGGCATCAGATGACCAAGAGCGCATCCAAGTTCCTGTTGTCGCTGGCAGCATTCGGGTTCGTCGCCGCCGTGATCTACGGCGGGGC